>JBKGHK010000951.1:0-3345 GCA_046520375.1 Pyxidicoccus sp. 3LFB2 | reverse complement strand
CCAGTGACGCCTCCGCCTCGGCGCGCGCCGCGCGCTCGCGGGCATGGGCCTGCGCCTGGGCCAGCAGCGCGGTGGCGCGGGCGCCCATGGCGCGAAACAGCAGCAGGTCCTCCTCGACAGCTCGCTGCTGGAGCGGCTGCCCATCACCGCCACGCCCAGCAATTCCATGTCCAGCACCAGCGGCACGCCATACAGCGCGCGCAGGCCCGCCTGACGCAGCTCCGGCTCCGTCACCCGCGCGTCGCTGCCCGCCTCGTGCACCAGCAGCGGCTGGCGCGTGGCGGCGATGGTGCCGGTGAAGCCCTCGCCCACGGGCACCCGGCTGCCGGACGCCAGGCCATCGCCCACCACGCTCTCCACGCGCAGCGCGTCCCCGTCACGCAGCAGCACCGCCGTCACATCCACCGCGGCCACCGTCTCGCGCAGCACCTGGAGCAGGCGCGGCAGGAAGCCGGCCACGTCGTCGCTGCCCAGGGCCGCGGTGCTGATGCGGTCCAACGCCTGGAGCGTGCGGTCCCTGGCGCGGGTGTAGCGGCTGACGGAGGCCGTCACCGCCTCGTCCATGGCCTCGTGGAACAGGCGCTCCTCCTCCAGCCGGGGCGTGGCCTGGCCCCGGGCGGACCACAGCCGCAGCACGCAGCCGCGCAGGAGCCGGTACTCCGTCACCACCTGCCGCAGGTTGAAGCCCTCGCCCAGCCGCTCCAGCGCGTGCATGTCCGGAATGGGGTCCAGCGCCTCGCTCACCCCTCCGGGGGGCGGCTGCCGCATCAGCTGCGCCACCACCTCCAGCAGCCGGGGCAGGCCGTCGCGAAGCGCGGGCCGTGAGAGGGCCTGGGCCGCGGGGATGGCGCGAACCTCGCCCTCCCAGGCCTCCATGATGGCGTCCCGGTGCTGGAGCAGGAATTCGGCCAGGGAGATGGACAAGGTGCCGCGGGATGTAAGGCGGGACAGCGCGCCCCCACAACCCCAATTCACCGCGAATGCCGTGAAGATGAAGTGTGCGGCCGCTTCAGTCCCGGGCGCAGTAGCCCGACACGGTGTCGAGCAGGGCGGGAATCTCGAAGGGCTTGCGCAGCATGGCGGTGGCGCCCTCGGGCGGCTCGCTCACCGAGGCGGAGCACACCACCACGGGGACCTGCCGCATCCCCGGGTCCTCGCGGAAGCGCGCCATGAAGGTGAAGCCGTCCATGACGGGCATCATCAGGTCCAGCAGCACCAGGCAGGGCCGGTGGCCCATGTGGACCAGCTCCACCAGCGCATCCTGGCCGTTCTCCGCCACGTGCACCTCGAAGCCCTCGTCCTCCAGGATGTCCGCGACGGCGGCCCGCAGGTCCGCGTCGTCCTCCACCACGAGAACCGAGCTGACCTGTGAGACGGGGGGTTCCATGCTCACGAGGGTAATACCCGCCCCTGACGTGTGAGCCGGCACCAGGCCGGCCAGCGGGGGGCCCGCTCGGCGTGCCTCTCGCTAGCGGGCCTGCGCCTGGGGCGCCTGCATGTGCGTCAGCAGCAACAGGCGGTGCGCCGCCTCCAGGCGGTAACGGACGCGGAAGCCGGAGTCGAGCACCGCCAGACCGGCGCCCCCTGGAACGAGCGGCCCGTCGAGCGGGAGCCCGGCGACGAGCGCGCCCAGCTCGGACTGGAGCCGCTCCCGCATGGACGAGGGACACCCGCAGAGGGTGCGCAGTGCCCGGGGCGCAAGCTGGAGGCGGAGGGCCATGGTGTGTCCAGACTGGCCAGCTCTCACTTTCCGAGCAAGACGTACTGGAGGTCCAATCCGGACGTTGCCCGCCGACGCTTGAGGGGAGCTCTCCCCGACACTCACGGGGGGTGGGGTGCGAGCCACCCGGGTGGTGTCCGGCGGGAGACGGGGGAAGATTCCAATCTGGCGCAAAGTCTGTGGCGAGAGTATGGATGCGGAGTTCCCCCCCGCCATGTCCCGGCCCATCCAGCACCTGCTGCTCGTCGAGGATGACACCACCTGGCGTGAGCGCCTGGGTGAGGCTGCTCGCGCCGAGGGGCTGAAGGTGTCCCACGCCACTGACGGCGTGGAAGCGCTGGAGTGGCTGCGGACGAATCCGCGCGCCGCGCACCCGGACCTCATCCTGCTGGACCTGGTGCTGCCCCGGATGGACGGGTGGGAGCTGTACGGGCAGCTGCGGACGAATGAGCGGCTGCGGCACCTGAACGTGCTGATGTTCTCCGCGGCGCTGAGCGGGCAGGAGCCCCTGCTGGGCGGCGTGGTGGGCTACCTGCGCAAGCCGCACGCCCCGGAGGGGATGTTGGGCGAGCTGCGCACGCAGCTGCGGCACCTGCCCGAGCCGCCCTCGCGTGAGCCCTCCGGCCCCTACACGCTGCTGTTCCAGGAACATGTGTCGCTCTCGCTGGGCACGCTGCCCCGGCCCCTGGCCCACGCGGTGCGCCTGCACCTGCTGCGCGCCGCGGAGCTGGTGGGCACGGAGCTGCCCATGACGTCCACGTGGCTGATGGCGCTGCCGGGCTCGCCGCCGGCGCTGCTGGTGACGGTGGAGGGCGTGGAGGTGGTGCTGGAAGTGGACGACGCGCGGCGCGAGCTCAACGCCATCACCGTCGTCATCCCGCCGCACCTGTTCTCCGCCTCCTGAAGCGCCTCACTCCACGGCCACGTGCCGCGCGGTGCCTTCCTCCAGGTCCACCCACAGCACCCGGCCGCGCGCGTCGAAGGCCAGCAGCGCGCTGTCGGTGAGGCGGACGTGGGGCTTCGCGGCGCCCTCGAAGGTGAGCTGGCCGCGGGTGGTGTCTCGCAAGTCCGTCAGGGTCAACAGGGAGTGCGCCTCGTCGCGCACCATGTCCACCCGCCATGACTCGGAGAGGTAGATGGCCGCGCGTCCGACGTTGAGAAACGTCGGTGAAGCCGCCTTGCGGGGGGGCATGGGCGCCAGCCAGGAGCCCCGCACCCTGCCCCGGAGCGGCACGGGCTCGCTGGCGGAATCCAGGGCACCCGGCGGGCCGGGCACCGGAAACTCCACCACCACCACCGTCTCTCCGTCCGCGATCAGCGAGACGGACAGGAAGGTCCCCGCGAGCAGGGCCTGCGCCGTGGCAATCGCGCCGCGGCCCCGCAGCGTGGGGCCCTGGGGGAGGTCGTAGGTCCACTGCTCCAGGTTGTAGGTGAGGAAGTTCAGGCGCGCGGCATCCACGGCCAGGGCCCGCACCGGGCCGGGCACCTCCGTCACCCGCCAGAGGGCGCGCAGGCCGGGGGCGAGCGCGTCCACCATCATCACCGTGCTCCCGGCGGCGGCGAACCAGACGCTGCCGTCGTAGGTGGGCGCCCAGGCGTCCAGCGGCGCGTCGCACCAGGGGGCG
>JBKGHK010000950.1:0-3357 GCA_046520375.1 Pyxidicoccus sp. 3LFB2 | reverse complement strand
CCTGGCCCGGGCGCGCTCGCCTGCGTGAATTGGGCGACTTCTCCGGGGCCCTCACCGAGTGCCGCCGGGCCCTGCATGACGACCCGGCCGACACGGACGCCCTGACGCTGGCGGCGCGGCTGGCCCGCCTCAACGGGCAGACGGAGGTGGCGGTGCTGGCGTACGAGCGACTGGGCCGGCTCCTCCCCGAGGAGGCCAGCGCGCTGGTGCAGCAGGCCCGACTGCTGGTGTCTCTGGGCCGCTACGCGGAGGCCGTGCACGTGGGCGAGGAAGGGGTGCTGCGGGTTCCCGACGACGCCGAGGTGTACCAGGTGCTCGGCCGCGCCCACCTGGGCGCGGGGCAGCTGTCCGCCGCCATCCTCCGCTTCCAGCAGGCGGTGCACCTGGACCCGGAGCATGGCTACGCGCTCAACAACCTGGGCTTCGCCTACCTGCGCGCGGGCGAGGACGCGAAGGCGGCGGACGTGCTGGCCCGGGCCGCCGCGCTGCTCCCCCACGTGGCCTACGTGCACAACAACCTCGGCGTGGCCTGGGAGCGGCTGGGCCGGGTGGACGAGGCCCGCGCCGCCTACGCCACCGCCACCCGCCTGTCCCCTCGCTACGTCCAGGCGCGCGTCAACGGGGACCGGGTGAATCGGCTGGCCCGCGCGGACGTCCCCCACTCCGGGGAGGAGGAGACCCGCACGCCCGGGGTGTCCGAGCCCCTCGCGCCGTAGCGCATCCCCGCCTGGAGGCCGTCCCCGGGGCGGCCTCAGGCCGGTTCCCGTTCCCGTCCCCCCGGTCTAACGTGCAGGCCCCTTCCGAAAGCGCCATGACCTCGGCTTCCCAGACGCCCTCCCCGCCTGACTCCTCCACGCCCTCTCCCGCGACGCCTCCGCCTGCCGCGCGCCCCGGGTTCGGTGCCCGGCTCTGGCGCTGGACGAAGCGGCTGCTCATCACCGGCGCGGTGGGCCTGGTGCTGGTGCTCGCCATCTGCGTGGGCGGCTACTTCTATTACAGCCAGGATTTGCCCTCGGTGGAGGCCCTGCGCAACTACCAGCCGCCGCAGGTCACCAAGGTGACCTGCGCGGACGGCAGCCTGTGCGCGGAGTTCGCCCATGAGCGGCGCACCCTGGTGCGGGTGGAGGACCTGCCGCCCCACGTGCGCAACGCCTTCCTCGCCGCCGAGGACGCGGACTTCTACAAGCACCAGGGGTTGGACCCGTTCGGCATGGCCCGCGCGGCCATCAAGAACCTCATCCCCGGCAGCCGCAAGTCCGGCGCGTCCACGATTACGCAGCAGGTGGTGAAGAACCTGCTGCTCACGCCCGAGCGCAGCTTCACGCGCAAGGCCCGCGAGTGGATTCTCACGCCGCGCGTGGAGGAGGCGTTCACCAAGGACCAGATTCTCGCGCTCTACATCAACCAGTCCTACTACGGGCAGCGCCGCTACGGCCTGGAGGAGGCGGCGCTCTTCTACTTCGGCAAGCACGCCAAGGACCTGGGCGTCGGCGAGGCGGCGGTGCTCGCGGGCACCGTGCAGATTCCCCACCGCATCAACCCGGTGACGAACATCACCCGGGCGAAGAGCCGCCAGCGGTACGTGCTCCAGCAGATGGCGCAGAAAGGCTGGGTGCCGGCGGCGGTGGCGGAAGCGGAGCGCGAGAAGCCCATCGTCCTCGCGCCGCGCAAGGAGAAGCCCGTGGGGCTGTACTACGGCGAGGAGATTCGCCGCACCCTCATCGAGCGCTATGGCGAGAAGGCCGTCATGGAAGGCGGCCTGCGGGTGGACATCGCCATGGTGCCGAAGCTGCAGGCCGCCGCCGAGCTGGCGGTGCGCGAGGGCCTGGAGGCGGTGGACCGGCGCCAGGGCTACCGCGGCCCGCGCGGCACGCTGACGGACGCGCAGTGGACGCGCTACCGGGCGCTCATCGCCACGCGCATCGAAGAGGCCGGACGCCGGCAGAAGGACCAGGGCTATGTGGCGGACCTGGCGCCGCTGGCCCGCGCGGAGGCGGAGAAGGAGGAGCCCAAGGGCAAGCCCGGGGCCACCGAGCTGCAGGAGGATGGCTCCGAGGAGCAGCTCCCCGAGCTGACGCCCGAGGAGGAGGCCGCGCGGACCGAGGAGGAGCTGCTCTCGCGCGCCGTGCTCCTCAAGCCGCTGGAGGAGGGGCTGCGCCTCACCGGCTACGTCACCGAGGTGGACGAGAAGCGCAACATCGCGCGCGTGGACCTGGTGGGCCGCACCGCCGAGGTCCCCTTCTCCACCGCGACGTGGGCGCGCCAGAAGAACAAGTCTTCGCCCAAGGGCATCGCCGACGTCTTCACCCAGGGCCAGCTCGTCTACGTGCGCGTGCTCAAGGCGCCGCCCGCGCCGGCCTTCGTGGAGGCCGCGCTGGACCAGGTGCCCGCGGTGCAGGGCGGCCTCGTGGTCATCAACCCGGAGAACCGCCACGTGGCGGCGCTGGTGGGCGGCTATGACGCGGAGCGCTCGTCCTTCAACCGCGCCACGCAGGCGAAGCGGCAGCCGGGCTCGTCCTTCAAGCCCTTCCTGTACGCGGCCGCCATGGGCAGCGGGCGCTACACGCCCTTGTCCAAGGTGAACGACGCGCCCGAGGCCATTCGCGACCCGTACACGGGCAAGACGTGGAAGCCGCAGAACTACGACCGCCAGTTCGAGGGGCCGATGACGCTGCGCGAGGCGCTCACCAAGTCGAAGAACACGGTGTCCGTGCGCCTCATCGAGTCGCTCACGCCCGTCAGTGTCATCGACTTCGCGCGCCGCGCCGGCATCCACTCGCCGCTGCCGGAGAACCTCACGCTGGCGCTGGGCACCGGCGAGGTGACGATGCTGGAGGCCGTCAACGCGTACGCGACGCTCCAGGCCAACGGCCGCTATGCCGAGCCGCTGATGCTGCTGCGCGTGCGCGACGCCAAGGGCAAGGTGCTGGAGGACCATCAGCCCGCCTTCGAGGAGACGCTGCCCCCGCCGGTGGCCTTCCTGGCCACGTCGCTGATGCGCAGCGTGGTGGAGGAGGGCACGGCCAAGGCGGTGCGCGAGCTCAACCGCCCCGCCGCCGGCAAGACGGGCACCACGCAGGAGTCCAAGGACACGTGGTTCTCCGGCTACACGGCGGACTGGGTGGCCAGCGCGTGGGTGGGCTTCGACGACAACTCGCCGCTGGGTGGCAGTGAGACGGGTGGCCGCGCCGCGCTGCCCATCTGGCTCAAGTTCATGCGCGTGGCCCACGAGGGCCTGCCCTCGCGCGAGTTCGAGGTACCGCCCGGCGTGGTGCAGGTGCGCATCGACCCCGCCAGCGGCCTGCTGGCCGGCGCCTCCGTGCCGGGCCGGCTGGAGCCGTTCCTGGATGGGACGCA
>JBKGHK010000094.1:0-21195 GCA_046520375.1 Pyxidicoccus sp. 3LFB2 | reverse complement strand
CCCGGGCCGCCGTGACGGCCACCGTCCCGGGAGGCCGGCTGGTGGCCGCGGGCGTGCCGCTGTACGCGGAGGCCGCTGCGGCCCAGGCCAGTCGGGAGATGTCGACCATCGGCCTCGGCTCGCTGCTGGCCGTGCTGCTGCTCGTCTGGCTCACGTTCCGCTCGCTGAGGCCCATCCTGCTGGTGGGTTTGTCGCTGACGCTCGGCTGCGCCGTGGCGTTGAGCGTCACGGCCCTGCTCTTCGAGCGCGTGCACCTGCTCACCCTGGTGTTCGGCTCCAGCCTGGTGGGCGTGGCAGAGGACTATGGCTTCCACTACTTCGCGGCCCGACAGGGAAGGCCTCCCTCCGAGCGGGGCGCGGTGATGCGGGGCCTGTTGCCGGGCATGGCGCTGGCGCTGCTCACCAGCGTGGTGGCGTACCTCGCGCTGGGCCTGGCGCCCTTCCCGGGGCTCCGGCAAATGGCGGTGTTCTCGGCCGCGGGGCTGCTGGGCGCCTTCCTCACCGTCATCTGCTGGTTCCCCTCCTTGGACCTGGGCGCGCTGCCGGTGACGCGGTTCGCCTCGCGCTTCTCGGCCTCGCTGACCGGCTGGCCCCGCTTCCGCTCCACGCGGCGGTGGTGGCTGGCGACGGCGGTGCTCGCCGGGGTGCTCGCGGGAGGGCTGTGGCGGCTGGAGACGCGCGATGACCTGCGCCAGCTCCAGGGCGCCCCCGAGCACCTCGTCGCGGACCAGCGCGAGCTGGGACGGCTGCTGGGCCTGCCCAGTCCGGCCCAGTTCTTCCTCGTGGGAGGCGAGAGCGAGGAGCAGGTCCTCACCCACGAAGTGGAGCTGAAGCAGCGGTTGGACCCGCTCGTCGCCGCAGGAACCCTGGCGGGCTACCGCGCCGTGTCCGACTGGCTGCCCTCCGTCGCGCAGCAGCTCGCGGACGCGGGACTGAGTGCCCGCGCGGAAGCACAGGCCGTGGCCGCCGTCGCCGAAGCCACGGGTGAGCAGCCCGTTCGCTCCGCATTCGCGGCGGACGCGCTCACCCCCGCGCGGTTCCTGGACAGCCCCGCCGCGCGGGCCATCCGGCCGCAGTGGCTGGGACAGCTGGGGGACGGGCACTACAGCGTCGTCATGCTCCGGGGGCTGACGGACCCGTCGGTGCTCCCGCGACTGGCCGAGGCCGCGCGAGGCCTGGAGCGCGTGCGCTGGGTCGACAAGACCGAGGAGATTTCGCGGCTGCTCGGGCGCTACCGGCGAATCATGGGCGGGCTCATCGTCGTGGGCTATGTGGCCGTGCTGCTCATGCTGGTCGCCCGCTTCCGTCGCGAGGCCTGGCGGGCCTGGCTCCCGTCCGTGCTGGGCACACTCATCACCCTGGCCGTCTTCGGGTGGGTGGGCGAGCCGCTGCAGCTCTTCAGCGTGCTGGGCCTCATGCTCCTGCTGGGGATGGGCGTGGACTACGGCATCTTCCTGCTGGAGCACCCGGGCGAGGGCTCCGCGTGGCTCGCGGTGGCGCTGGCCGGGGTGAGCACCCTGCTCTCCTTCGGGCTGCTGGCCCTCTCCGCCACGGCGGCCCTGCGCTCCTTTGGCCTCGCCATGCTGCTGGGCGAGGTGACCATCTGGTTCCTGACTCCCTGTTTCCGACTGGCTCCCATCAAGGACGTAACGTGAACGTAGAGAAGACCGAGATCCTCATCATTGGCGCGGGCCCCTCGGGCTCGGTGGCGGCGGGCCTGCTGCGCAAGCAGGGCCGCGAGGTGCTGATTCTGGAGCGCGAGCAGTTCCCCCGCTTCTCCATCGGCGAGAGCCTGCTGCCCCAGAGCATGGAGTACATCGAGGAGGCCGGCATGCTCCGCGACGTCGTCGAGGCGGGCTTCCAGTACAAGAACGGCGCGGCCTTCGCGCGCGGCGACAAGTACACGGACTTCGACTTCCGGGACAAGTTCTCCCCGGGCTGGGGCACCACCTATCAAGTGCAGCGCGGCCACTTCGACCACGTGCTGGCCCGCGCCGCCGAGCGGATGGGCGCCACCGTGCGGTTCGGCCACACCGTGCTCTCGGTGAGCACCGGCGCCACGCAGTCCGAAGTCACCGTGCGCTCGCCCGAGGGTGAGACGTACCGCGTCCAGGCCCGCTTCCTGCTGGATGCCAGCGGCTTCGGCCGGGTGCTGCCCCGGCTGCTCGAGCTGGAGACGCCGTCGGACTTTCCGGTCCGCGGCGCCCTCTTCACCCATGTCGAGGACCGGATTGCGTCGAGCGACTTCGACCGGGAGAAGATCCGCGTCACCGTGCATCCCGAGCACGTGCACGTGTGGTACTGGACCATCCCCTTCTCCAAGGGCCGCTGCTCGCTGGGCGTGGTGGCGAAGCGTGAGTTCCTCCAGCAGTACCAAGGAACGGACACCGAGCGCCTGCGGGCCATCGTCGCGGAGGACCCGACGCTCTCCTCCTTGCTGAAGGACGCGGTCTGGGACACGCCGGCGCGGAGCATCACCGGCTACGCCGCCAACGTGAAGTCGCTGTGGGGTCCGGGCTTCGCGCTGCTGGGCAATGCCGGTGAGTTCCTCGACCCGGTGTTCTCCTCCGGCGTCACCATCGCCGTGAAGTCCGCGAGCCTCGCCGCGGCCTGCATCCGCCGCGCCTTCGCCGGTGAGGCCGTGGACTGGGAGCGCGACTACGCGGTGCCGCTCAAGGCTGGCGTGGACACGTTCCGCACCTTCGTCGAGTCCTGGTATGCCGGCGGCTTCCAGAACGTCATCTTCCACCCGAACGCCTCGGTGGAGGTCCGCCGGATGATTTCGGCCATCCTCGCGGGCTACGCCTGGGACAAAAACAACCCCTACGTGGCCGACAGCAAGCGTCGGCTCGGCGTGCTCGAGGAACTGTGCGCCGTCTGATTCCCACGCTCGCCCTGCTCTGCCTCGCCGCGTGCGCCACCGCGCGCCCGCGGCCGGCGGCGCCCGAGGTGGCACTGCCCCCGCTCGGACTTTCGCCCGCAGCCTTCGGTGCTGTCGTGAGCCTCGCGCAGCGGCTGAGCTTCGCCCACGAGGCCGACCCCGACGGCCCCCGCGCCCTGGAGGCCCTGCTGGAAGTCGACGGGGCGGCGCTGCGCCTGGCCGGCTTCGCGCTCGGGCAGCGGGTGTTCACCCTGCGGTGGGATGGGACGGTGCTCGACGAAGAGCGAGACCCGAGACTGCCCGCGCAGTTCCAGTCGCGGCAGGTGCTGCGGGACGTCCAATTGGTCTACTGGCCGGCGACGCGGTCCGTACCGCCCTGCCCCCTGGGTGGACGCTGGAGGAAGGGCCCGGCCGCCGCGCCCTGCTTCAAGCGGGACGTGAATGGGTGACGGTGCGCTATGGTGGAGAGCCCCGCTGGGAGGGGCGCGCGGAGTTGGTCAACCACGCGGAGCACTACCGGTTGACCATCGAATCGCAGTCCACCGAGGGATGAGCTGATGCCCCCGCCCGTCTTCCTGAACCAGCTCGGCATCGTCTGCGCCGCGGGCACCGGCAAGCGCGAAGTCACGGCCGCGCTCTTTGGCGACACGCCCACGGGTGTGGCCCCGAGCGGAGACTTCGCCGGGCGCACGCTGCCGGTGGGACGCGTCACCACGCCGCTCGCCGATGTGGCCGGGCTGCCCCTGCCGCTGCGCAGCCGGAACAACGCGCTCCTGCTCACCGCGCTGGAAGAGCTGCGCCCGGCCGTCGACGCCGCCCTCCACCGGTACGGCCCGCAGCGCGTGGCCATCGTCCTGGGGACCAGCACCTCGGGCATCGGTGAGAGCGAGGCCGCCATCGCCGCGCACGTGGCGACGGGGCAGCTCCCCGGGCACTTCGACATCGGCCAGCAGGAGCTGGGCTCGCCGGCCCTGGCGCTGAATCACCTGCTGGGCGTGCTGGGCCCCGCGCACGTCATCTCCACCGCCTGTTCGTCCAGCGCCAAGGCCCTGGCCAGCGCCGCGCGGCTGCTGCGGGCCGGCGTGGCCGACGCGGTCATCACCGGCGGCGCGGACGCGCTGTGTCGCTTCACCGTGGCCGGCTTCTCCGCGCTCGAGTCGGTGAGCGAGGCCCGCTGCAATCCGATGAGCGTGAATCGCCGGGGCATCAACATCGGAGAAGGCGCGGCCCTGTTCCTGATGACGCGCGAGCCGGGCCCGGTACGACTCCTGGGCTGGGGCGAGTCCTCGGACGCCCACCACCTCTCCGCCCCCGAGCCCGAAGGACGGGGCGCGCGGGCCGCCATGCAGGCGGCGCTGGAGCGCGCGGGCATCGCCCCTTCCGAGGTGGACTACGTCAACCTGCACGGCACCGCGACGCCCCACAACGACGCCATGGAGAGCCGGGCGACACACGCGCTGCTGGGCGGGAGCGTGCCGGCCAGCTCGACGAAGCCCCTCACCGGCCACACGCTTGGCGCCGCGGGGGCCATCGAAGCGGCGCTCTGCTGGCTCACGCTGGCGGACAATGCACGGGGCCTGCTGCCTCCACACTGGTGGGATGGCGAGGCCGACCCCGCCCTGCCCGCCCTGGCATTGGTGAAGCCGGGCCAGTCGCTGGGGCGTCCGCTCCGCCATGTCCTGAGCAACTCGTTCGCCTTTGGTGGCAACAACGCCGCCCTGCTCCTGGGAGGGGCCTGATGCGCACGGCCATCTCCATGGACATCGCGAGCCTCGTCCCCCACGCCGACGGCATGCGCCTCATCGACCGCGCCGTGGAGGGCGACGCGGAGAGCCTGGTCGCCGAAGTCACGCTCCGCGAGGACTGCCTCTTCAACGAGCACGGCGTCATCGGCGGCTGGGTGGGCATCGAGTTCATGGCGCAGGCGATTGGGGCCTGGGCCGGATGGCAGTCCCGGCTCCGAGGCGAGCCGCTGAAGGTGGGCTACCTGCTCGGCACCCGCCGCTACGAGTGCAGCCGCCCCAGCTTCAAGGTCGGCGAGCTGCTGCGCATCGAGGTCCACCGCCGGTTCTGGGGGGACAACGGCCTGAGCCAGTTCGACTGCACCCTGGGAATCAACGGAGAGACGGTGGCGACGGCCGCGCTGACGGTGTTCGAGCCGCCCGTCGCGGGGGAAGGACCGAAGGGGGACACGCATGAGTGACAAGACGGTGCTGGTGACGGGCTCCAGCCGGGGCATCGGCCGGGCCATCGCGCTGCGGCTGGCGCGCGACGGGTTCGACGTCGTGGTCCACTGCCGCAGCCAGGTGGAACAGGCGGAGGCCGTGGCCGCGCAGGTGCGCGAGCTGGGCCGCGCCGCCCGCGTGCTGCGGTTCGACGTGTCCGACCGCGCCGCGACGGAGCAGGCGCTGCTCTCCGACGTCGAGGCGCATGGGTGCTACTACGGCGTGGTGTGCAACGCGGGAATCGCCCGCGACAACGCCTTCCCCGCCATGCCCGCCGAGGACTGGGACGTGGTCATCCACACCAACCTCGACGCCTTCTACAACGTCCTCCAGCCGCTCTCGCTGCCGCTGGTGCGTCGGCGCAAGCCGGGGCGCATCGTCACGCTCTCCTCGGTCTCCGGCATCACCGGCAACCGGGGACAGGTGAACTACAGCGCGGCGAAGGCCGGCATCATCGGCGCCACCAAGGCGCTGGCCGTGGAGCTGGCGAGCCGGGGGATTACCGTCAACTGCGTGGCGCCCGGCCTCATCGACACGGAGATGGTGGAGCCCCACGTCGTGGAAGAGGCGCTGAAGATGATTCCGGCGAAGCGCATGGGCCGCCCCGAGGAGGTGGCCGCCGCGGTCAGCTTCCTGATGAGCGAGGACGCCGGGTACATCACCCGGCAGGTGATTTCGGTGAACGGAGGGTTGATCGGATGAGGCGCGTCGTCGTGACGGGCATGGGCGCCCTCAGCCCCCTGGGGCACGACTGGCCCACGGTGGAGGCGCGGCTGAAGTCGCTGCGCAACGCCGTGCAGGTGATGGAGGAGTGGAAGCAGTACGACGGGCTGCACACCCACGTCGGTGCCCCCGCCGCCCCCTTCGAGCTGCCGCCCCAGAGCTACTCCCGCAAGACGATGCGGGGCATGGGCCGCGTGGCGATGATGGCGACGCGCGCCAGTGAGCTCGCCCTGGCCGATGCCGGCCTGCTGGGCGACCCGCTGGTGAAGAGCGGCAGGATGGGCATTGCCTACGGCTCGTCCGCCGGCACCCCGGCCAACATGGGCGACTTCGGGCGGATGATTACGGAGAAGACCACCGAAGGCATCACCGCCACGACCTACGTGCGGATGATGTCCCATACGGCCGCGGTGAACGTCGGCGTCTTCTTTGGCGTCACCGGGCGCATCGTCACCACCTCCAGCGCCTGCACCTCGGGAAGCCACGGCATCGGCTACGCCTACGAGGCCATCAAGCTGGGGCGGCAGGTGGCCATGCTCGCCGGAGGCGCCGAGGAACTCGACGCCACGGGGGCCGCCGTCTTCGACACGTTGTTCGCCACCAGCACGAAGAACAACGACACGCCGGCGCTGACGCCTCGGCCCTTCCATGCCCAGCGGGACGGTCTGGTGCTGGGGGAAGGCGCCTGCACCCTGGTGCTGGAGGAGCTGGAGCACGCGCGGGCTCGCGGCGCGAAGATTCACGCCGAGCTGCTCGGCTTTGGCACGAACAGCGACGGGCGGCACATCACCCAGCCCCATGCGGACACCATGGCCGAGGCCATGCGGCTGTCCCTGGAGGACGCGGGGCTTCCTGCCTCCGCCGTGGGGTACGTGAATGCCCATGGCACGGCCACCGACCAGGGGGATGTCGCCGAGACGGCGGCGACGCATCGCATCCTGGGAGAGCGGACGCCCATCTCCTCGCTCAAGAGCTACATGGGGCACACGCTGGGGGCCTGTGGCGCGCTGGAGGCGTGGATGAGCATCGAGATGATGCGCTCCGGCTGGTTCGCCCCGACGCTGCACCTGGACCCGGGCTCGGTGGACCCCCGCTGCGCGCCGCTGGACTATTTGCTGGGTGAGGGTCGAAGGATTCAGACCGACGTCGTCATGAGTAACAACTTCGCCTTCGGTGGAATCAATACGTCGTTGATCTTCCGCCGCTGGGAATGACGGAGACGCTCGATGAAGAAGGCTCTGACCCTGGGGTTGCTCGCGCTCACCACGTCCGGTCCGGCGCTGGCCCGGGACACCGTGTACCGAATCCCGCTCGCCGAGGTGCTGGCGATGCCCGAAGCCAAGACGAAGCTGGATGGCACGGTGAAGTTCTACCTGGCCGGCCAGAAGACGCCGACGCCCTTCGAGACGCTGGGCAGCGATGTCGCTAACAAGAAGACCAGCGGCGTGGGAAAGGAAGACACGGAGGGTTGCCGGTGGGCAGCGCTCTCGGCGCTGATGGCGCTTCAGGCGAGCGCGAAGAAGCAGGGCGCCGATGCGGTCATCGACATCGTCAGCTACTACAAGAAGAACGAGGTCGAGAGCGCCACCGAGATTGAGTGCCATGCCGGCGCAGTGGTCATCGGCGTGGCCCTCAAGGGCACCTACGCGAAGCTTCGCGCGCCCACCACCGCGAGGTGATGCAGGGGTAGCAGCCTCAGCAGCTCCGCTTCCAGGGCGTCAATCAGATGCGATAGCACCGCCAAGGATTCACCACTCGGCGTCGTCATGAGGCGCGGGGTCTACGACGCGCTGCACGCTCACTGGCAGAGCCGACGACACCAGCCCTGCGGGTAGCCCTTGTTCAGGGAGGGCCAGTCGGCGCGTTCCTCGCGGAGGTGCGGTTCCAACAGTCGCGCCAGCGCTCGGTAGCAGGCAGGGGGGGCCGCCTGCTCCGTGTCCATGGCGTCGGGCCACGCTCCCAATGTCAGCAGCAGCCGCGCGCCTTCCATCGGCTCGAAGGTGACTTCCGGGAACGACAGCCGCTGCCGCAGTCCCTCGGTGCCCCCGAGCTGGCCCAGCAGAGGCTCGCCCAGGAACGTCAGCCAGAAGGCGCCCCGTGCCCCGGTGCCGATGTTCCGGCTGGCTTCATCCAGGTCATGCAGGTCCAGCCCCCAATAGCGGTGGAAGAGGCCGAGGAGTTGCTGCAGAACCGAGGACCAGGCGCGCGGATGCGAGATGAAGGCCAAGCTGGCGTAGCCAAAGCTGAAGGGCAGCTCACGACCGAGCTCCAGGGCCAGGGCGCGCAGGTGGCCAGGGCCGTGCTCCAGGAGATACTCGGTGGGAAACGAGAAGGCCACCGCGCTGGTGGCGCCGTCGTCGTGGGAGAACATCGGGTCATCAAGCTTCCGGCCGTCGTAGCTGAACTGGTAGCCGCCCGCTTCGCCAGGGTCCTCGGACAACTCGACAAGCCACTCGAGTCCCCTGGGGCGTTCAAGCATCTTCGCGCGGATGTGCTCCCAGCCCTGGCCGTCGAGCGGCAGCATGTCTCCATCCGGACTGACGTACCAGTTGAGCGACCCAGCGGGGATGGCACGCTGATAGATCTGCAACGCGCGCCACACTGCGGAGAACACCTCTCCATGGGAGCGGCGCATGAAGAAGCAGAGGATGACGCCGTCGCGGACCACCAGATCGCCGTAATCGTTTCGCAAGCGGATGATGGGAATGTGCTCCCTCACTGGCTCACTCCCTGCCTTGGAGAGATGAGAAATGACTTTCCCCCCAGCGCTTCCTTGTAGAGCTTGCCTTGATTGGAGCCGAAATAGGCGCTGTTCTCTCCGTATTGTTTCCACTGCGGCTGATTGGAACCAGGGCAGGGGAACTTGAAGTCCAGCGTGACTACGGAGCGGAGCAGGTCACCATCCGCATGCAGCACCAGGTCCGGCTTGATGGTGCGCCACAGTGACTGGGTGCACCCCTCCTTGATGAGTCGGGCCTCCTCCTGCCGGCTCACCGCCTCCAGCACCCGGGCGTTGGGGTAGTAACGGTAACGCTGCTCGAGGCTGTACGGCCTGCGCCACAATTGCTCCAGCACCTCGCGCGCGCACCGGAGTGCCACCTCGTGCTTGCGCTGCCCTAGCAGCATGGCCCGGGTGATTCGCGCGCTACAGCCGTCCACCTCTACCTCCTCGCCGCATTCTTGCCGTGTCGGGGCCCGGTTGCCGAAGTACTCGGCGTTGACCCGATGCTCCGCCTTCCTGGCGCACTCCACCAGACGTCTATCGAACTCCCCCACCGCGTTGGCGTTCCCGAGCAGGACGAGCAGGACGGGCACGGACTCGGCGAGGATGGAAGCCACCACGGCTCGGGTGGCGGGTGCCAGCGAACTCGCCCCCCGGCCCACGGCAGCGGCATGGCGCAGGCGCCCGGCTGTCTCCGTGTCGACGAAGCGCAAGTCTCCGTGCGGAGCCCGATGGGGGCTGCTGGCACAGGCCCCGAGCAGGGCACCCGCCACCAGCAGCAGCAGCATGGACTTCCCGCGCAAGGCTGGGGGTGTGGGCATGTTCTTCTTCAAGAGGACGAGCATATGGAGGACGCGTCGGGAGCTCCGCGAACGGAGCGTAACAGGGCGCATGCTCCACGGGCGCGGGCTGACGGAGGCCCGCGTGCGAGTAGTCTCGCGACGCGCGGAGCGGACCGCGCCGCTGCTCACGAGGCCGTCCATGCAGTCAGAGCACCTCCATCCAGCAAGCCTGCCCCCGGGCACACGCATCGGCCCGTGGCGCCTGCGCGAGCCGCTGGGCCGGGGCGCCTATGGCGTCGTCTACCGCGCCGTGCACGCCGAACAGGAAGCCTCGGACTGCGTGGCGCTCAAGCTGGCCCTGCACCCGGACAACGCGCGCTTCCTTCGCGAAGCCGAGCTGCTCTCCCGCCTCCAGCACCCGGCCGTGCCCCGCCTCCGGGGCCAGGGGCAGTGGCTGTCGCCCACGGGAACGTCCCACGCGTGGCTGGCCATGGAGCTCGTGGAGGGCCCCCCGCTCTATGACTGGGCGCTCACACAGCGCCCCTCCTCCCGCCAGGTGCTGCGCGTCCTCGCTCAGCTGGCGCGCGCCCTCGCGGCCACCCATGCGGCCGGCGGCGTCCACCGGGACGTGAAGGGCGAAAACGTGCGGGTCCGCCGCGTCGATGGGCAGCCCTTCCTCATGGACTTCGGCTCCGCCCACCACCTGGGCGCCGCGACGCTCACCTCGCAGCCTTTCCCTCCCGGCACTCGGGCCTACCGCGCACCCGAGGCGTGGCGCTACGTGCTGCGCTCCCGCCGTCCTCCCGCCGTCCCCTACTCACCCGGCCCCGCGGATGACGTCTTCGCCCTGGGTGTCACCGCCTTCCGCATGCTCACCGGCAAGTACCCGCCGCCCGCCCACCCCGACGCCGAGGACGCCTGGCTGTGGCGCCCGAAGCACATGCCGTCCTGGTGCCCCAGCGCCACCAACGCACACTGCGCCCCGGAGTTGAGCGCCCTGGTCTCCCGCATGCTCGCGCCTCGTCCCGAAGCACGCGGCAGCGCGCGCGAGTTGGCCGAGTCGCTGGAGCAGGCCGCGAGCAGTGCGCCAGCGGAGGCGGACGTGCCCCTCTTCACCGGCGACGAGCCCCGGCCCGCTGGCCTCATGCCGGTCTACCAGCACGTCAGGGCCCCGCCACGCCCCCGGGCCCGGTGGCCCCGGCTCGCCGCCGCCAGTCTGGGAAGTGCACTGGCCCTGGGCGTCGGCAGCGTGCTGAGCGTCCGCGTCCTCGACGAGCCCGCGGACGTACGACTCGCGAAGCAGGAAGAGGCCAGGGATGGAGGTGCCGTGGCCGTCGGGGACTCCGCGCTGACCGCTCCGGTGCAGCTCTCCCGGGCGCCCCTCCCCTGGTCGCCTATCGCCGTGGAAATCCCTCCCAGTCCCCTCCCAGGACAGCGGCGGCCGGATGCCCACGGTCGCTGCCCCGGCAAGAGGCACGTGCCCATCAACGGCGGCTGCTGGATCAAGCTGAACTTGGAACCGAAGGACTGCGGCAAGGAGGACGCCTACGTGCACCAGGGCGGTTGCTACACGCCCGCCCTCCCACCCGCGCGCCCTGCCACCTCGAATCCCGCGGATTCTGGTGATGACGCCCCGTAGCGCAGGATGCGGCAGTGTGATCCGCCGAACCCTGCGCACTTCGCCGTTCTCCGTGGATCACTGACCGAGCCGCCGGAGCCAGCGACGCATGTCCACCTTGTCGATGGAGAACCCGCCGGTGCGCTCCTCGTAGCGGTGAGGCTCCAGCAGGTGCGCTACATCCCCCGGGGCACGCCCGCGTGGTCTACTCCGCCCCGGACACGCAGTAAGGAAGAGCATGGGATGAGCACGAAGAAGAACTCCGCGAACAGCCCCGAGACGCTGTCCTTGAGGGAGGTCTACCGCAACGGGTGGATGACGGTGCGAGAGGACACCCTCCGCAGGCAGGACGGCGCAGAGGGCATCTACGGAGTCGTCTGCAAGGTGGACTTCTCGCTCATCACACAGCGGACGTTCCGGCGCGGCTGAAGCACGCGACGCGCGACGCCTGCCCGCCGCGGGCGGGAGACCCGAGCCCGGGAACGAAAAAACCCCCGAGTCTTTCGACTCGGGGGCCTGGCGTTGCAATGCTCGCGTGGGTCAGCGAGTGCTCAGCCCGCGCTCAGTACGGATAGAGCTCTGCCGCCGCCTGCGCATCGCAGGACGTCACGGCGGAACCGCACACGGTGGGGCTGGAGTACATGATGGAGTTGCAGTCCCGGTGGTGGTTGAAACCGAGGCTGTGCCCGATCTCGTGAACCGTGACGGACTTCGCGTGGTAGGCGCCCCCGAAGTACGTGTTGTTCAGCTGGATGGTGCTCCGGGTCATGCAGCCGCCCGACCAGTTGTTGTACGCATACCCGTACCAGCCGTTGTAGCCATACGCGCTCGCGTAGACCATGACGTCGGAGGCACCGCTGGACCGCCAATAGAGATACAGGCTGTTGGAGACGTTCGTGTACATCCACGCCTCCATGGCCGTATCCACGGGCCAGCTCGGCCCCGTGAGGTCCGTGAAGGTGATGTTCGCCGGCCGGCGGCACCACCTGTAGCCAAAGTTCGGAAGCCCGCACCAACTCTGGGCGCTCGGCCCCTGGGGCTCTTCCTTCACCATGGGCACCGGGCGCGACTCGGGGCTCACGTACGCGACAGCGCTGGCGCGGGCGGCGACGCGCTCGAGCAGCGCGCTGACCGGCTTGCCCACGTGCGCATCGAGCGCCGCGGCGTGATGCGACGCGCTCGCGCCCTGGACGAGGCCACCTTCCACGAGGACCCGGCCCCGCGGTCCGCCCGTCACTGCGAAGACGCCCGCCATGGAGCTGGCGGCCAGGGGCTTCGTGCCCCCTTGCGGCGCGAGGAAGAAGACCGACTGCTCGCCCACCTTGGGCAGCGGGTTGTCCGTCGGCTCAAGCGTGCATCCGTCGGCGAGCAGGCCGCCGGGGAACATGACCTCCACGGTGGCTCCCTGCGCGACCACGTCGCCCGAGGCCGTCTTCAGATCCGCCGAGGCGCGCGCGATGTCGCCAATCCGCACGGTGGCGATGGTCACCGGCAGGTCGTTGTAGATGCCGGTCTCTTCACCGGAGGGCTGCCCCGGCACCTTGGACTGCGCGAAGGTGCGGACGACGTCGAAGCGCGTGGACTCCACCCGGCCGTTGATGATGAGCGCGGAGTGGTCGGTCAGCTCATCGACCGAGTCCTCCTCGAGAATCCAGTCGACCATCAGCGCGTGCCCCGTCCCTTCGACGTGAGCGGCGGCGGGCACCGGCGTCCCGGGCACCCACGCCGTCACCTCGTCGGCCACCGGAGTGACTGCGGGCGGCTCGTCGCTCCCCGGCTTGGCACAGCCGGCCATACCCAGAAGCGCCAACGGCAGGACCCAGGAACGCGTAGCTTTCTTCGTCATGAATGTCTCCGAGGGGGAACGCTGCGGTACTTCCCCTTTGACGAGAAATAGGGAATTTCGTCCCACGCCCCCGGAAACCGAGGCTGTGGGAGGGCCCCTTTGGCGATGTCACCTGCTCAACGAGTCAGGTGGGCATTCAAGGGTTGCCAGATTTTTCCCGTCAGGACTGCCCGCTTACTCCCGGCATGATTCTCCAGCTCACTGGCTTTGCACGGGGGCGGGCTGCGGGTTCAGCCCGTTGCAGTGAGCATTCAGGGCGCGCTGCGTTGAAAAGGGGGAGGCAGTGAAAAGACTCGGCGGTGCATGGCTCGGATGGGCTGTCGTCGTGGCCGTGTCGTTGGCACCCGGGGCACAGGCGGCTTCGCCCATCCCCGCGTTCCCGAAGGAAGGGACTGTCACCGTCCAGGAGGTGCCAGACAGCTTTGACAGGCTGCGGGCATTCCTCCGTGACTATCGAAGCCCCGCCGGCGCGAAGTACCACGTGGCGGTGGTGGCGTTTACAGACCCTCTCAACCGGGAGGGACCTGCCTTTGGCGACGAGTCCGGTGCGTATCTCGACAGCGTGGTCGAGGCCTGGCGCCAGCGTGTCGACACCGAGAACGCGGTCATCATCGTCCTGGGGATGCGCAACCGCGAAGTCCGCGTCCACCCCTTCTCCCGGTGGGTCCGACTCGGCTGGGAGGGGTATGCGGTGGTCAAGACCGTCAACGCCGCGCGGTTCGACAGCTTCGCGAAGGCGGGTGACTACGACACCGGAATGAAGGAACTGGTGCTGGCGATTGACGCCGAGCTGGCCAGCCGGCTCAAGGCCGTGGAGAACCGGTCGGCCCACCGGCTCAAGGCCGAGGCGGACGCGGTCCAGCGCGGCAAGGCCCTCATCGCCCAGGCAAACTCCGGGATTCTGGCGTTCGAGAATCGGGTGAAGCAGCCCCGGTACGTGCCACCCGGCGCCCGCGAGGCGCACGCGCGCGCCGTGACCGGGGTGACGAGCGCCCAGAGCGCACTCGGAGAGGCGGATGCGAGCAGGGCCATCGGCCTGGCGGAGCGCGCCGTCAGTGACACAGCCCAGGCCGCGCGGCTCCTGACCGAATACGAGGCCTTGAGAACGGCCACCTGGACACGGCGGCAGGCGCTGCAAGCGCGCGCCGCCACACTGGAGCAGGAACTCGTGGAGGCACTGTTCGATGTCTCCCAGGAACGCGCCCTGCTGAAGCGCGCCACGCTCGCGCTCCAGGAGGCGGAGACGCTCCTGGCGGACCATGCTCTCTCGGAAGCAGCCTCCCGACTGACGAACGCGGAGTCCTCGCTCCAGCGTGTCGAGGCGGAGCTCGGCAGCGCGCGACAGGCTTATAAGTTCATGACGCGCACCCTCCCCAGGTTCCTCGCGGGGGTCGGCGCGCTGGCGCTCCTGGCGGGGCTCGCGCTCCAGTTCCAACGCAGTGCCCGCAGCAAGCGCGAGGCGCAGGCGCTCGTCCAGCAATGGCAGACACAGCTGGGACAGGTGGCCAGCAACCTGCTGAAGCTCGAGGACGAGCACAAGCTCTTCCTCGGCAGGGCGGACCTCGTGAAGCGCTTCGAGGGTAAGACCGCCCTCCCCGTTCGACAGGCGGCGCGAGAGGTGGACAGCCTCTTCCTCTCGTACGACGCCGCACAGCGGGCGCTGGCCGCTGCGCAGAAGGAACTGGCCCACCGCGGGCCGCTCTCGTGGCTTCGCGTGCGCCCGTACCAGCGGGCCCTCTCGCGGCTCACGGCGGATGAGGTCGTCCTCGGCACCGAGGACGTCGCCTCGCACAAGCTCTACCTGCCCGACCACCATGAGGTGCGGATGACGGCCCGGGCACTGGTGGCGGAGATGCAGTCCTCCTGGGAGCGAGCGCTCCGCCTCGTGGAAGCGCTGGAGACGCCCTCCCGCGCCACGTGGGAGACGCTGGACCGGCTCAAGGGGGAGCTCGGCACGCTGGAAGGCCTGGAAGGACGCCTCGTCGAGTTGGACGTGCCCCCGGCGCTCCGAGACGAGAGGGCGGAGTTGGAGCGCCAGCTCGTGGCACTCCAGGAGAAGTCACGGAGAGACCCACTGGGCGCGGCGGAGGAGACACAGGCTGTCGCGCGGCGGCTGTCCACGCTCCGCGCCCGAGCTGGGGGCCTGGTGGAGGCCGCCTCCCTGCTACATGGGGAGGTGCGTCAGCGCCGCGAAGAGGCGGGCGCGACCCTGGCGCGACTTGGCAGTGAAGGGCTCACGCTCTCGGAGCCGGGCTTCAAGCCCGACGCGCTGCTGGGTCAGATCGACAAGTTGAGCAAGCAGGCCCTGCGCGCGGTGAAAGCCGGACAGGACGAGAAGGCCGTGGCGAAGTCGCGTGAGGCCGCGGCCCGCGCGTCGGCCTTGCTCGAGCTGTGCGGGCGGGCCAGCCGCGCGCAGGAGGAATTCGAGGGGCGCAGCTCCGAGATAGAGGACCGCGTCCGTTCGCTCCGCGAGAGCCTGCCCGAGTGGAAGGAGAGACTCCGCCACCTGCGCCAGGCCTACGCGGGCCTCGAGCTCCGGTCCGCGCTCAACAAGGCAGAGAAAGCCACGGGCATCCTTGCGCACGTGGCGAAGTGCCTCAGCAAGGCCCGGGCCTGCATGGCCCCCAATGTGAGGCACGTCCTCGCTGGCGCGGAGTTGCTCGACCAGGCTGTCGAGCAGTTGGATGAGGTGGATGCGCTCTTCCAGGAGATAGAGACCAGGGCTGCGGCCTACGCGCAGGCACGACAGGAGGTCGAGACGACACTGGGGGCAGTGGCGCCACCCCAGGCGGAGGCGAGCGGGGGCCAGCTGAGTGATGGGGTGAGCCCGAAGCCGAAGGCGCGCAGACTCATCGCGGTGCTGACGAGGTGGCGTGACACCTACGCCAGCACCCTCGGCAAGAACCCCGAGGAGCATCAGTCGGCGCTCGCACTGCTTCGGACGGTCTCCCAGCAGTTCGACGAGGTGGTGCTGCAGTCGCGGCGCCCCGAGCCCTCCTGGGCCCGAATCGTGGTGGACCTGCAAAGGATCGCGAAGGGTTTCGAGATCGTCAGCAAGGAGGTGAAGGATGGCATCCCGGTGATGCCCGCCGCCCGACTGGCCCTGACGGAGGCGGATGACACCCTGAGCGAAGTGGACACCGTGTAGGCCACGGACCGGCGGCAGGCCCCGGTTTCGAAAGCATCAGGGAGGAAACGAAGCCCCGAAACGACAAAGGCCCCCGAGTCTTTCGACTCGGAGGCCTTTATCGGAGTGCCCAAGGCGGGATTCGAACCCGCACACCTTGCGGCGCCAGCCCCTCAAGCTGGTGTGTCTACCAGTTCCACCACCTGGGCATTTGCTGCGCGCTCCATCTACCGAACCTCACCGACTCACGCAACGACAATTTCAACCGACGCGTGAGTCGGGCTCTTCCTGACGGCTACTGCGCCGGAGCGGGAGCAGGCGGATTGGCAGTCGGTGCCGCGGCACCCTGCCCCTGCGCGCCCGCCTCGTTCGTCGCCGGGTTGCCACCACCCTCGGAGGGAGGAGGCGGAACAGGCGTCTCACCGCGCGGCTGCTCCACGCTGCCAGCCGGAGCCGCCGGCGTCGTCGCACCCGGCGTCGCCGGAGCCGTCTGCCCGGGGGGAGGCGCGGCAATGGAGCCGCCCGCCGCCACCGAGGAGCGCAGGCCCACGAAGGACAGGCCCAGCGAGGTGAAGAAGAAGAGCGCCGCGAAGACGCCCGTGAGCTTGCTCAGGAACGTCACGGCGCCACGGCCGCCGAAGGCGCTCGTGGCCGCGCCGCCACCGAGGGCGGAGCCCATGCCGGCGTCCTTACCGGGCTGCAGCAGGATGACGAAGATCATGAACACGCAGACGATGACGTGCACGATCGTGACAAAGGTCAGCATGGGAGGTCTTCCAGACGTTCCGTGAGAAGGAGGCGCACCCTACACAAACTGGTGAACGGGTGACAACTTCTTCCGCCCACCCATTCCGGCTCCGGCCCCTCTACTAAGAGGCCGCCTTGACGATGGCCGCGAAGTCGGCCGCCTTGAGGCTGGCCCCGCCGACGAGCGCCCCGTCCACATCCGGCTGGCCCAGCAATTCCGCCGCGTTGTCCGGCTTCACGCTGCCGCCGTACTGGATGCGCACCCGCCCGGCCGTCTCCCCGTCGTACAGGCGTCCAAGCAGCGCCCGGATGGCCGCGTGGACCTCCTGCGCCTGCGCCGACGTGGCGTTGCGGCCCGTGCCAATGGCCCACACCGGCTCGTAGGCCAGGACGAAGGTGGCCACGTCCTTCGCCTCGAACCCGGCCAGCGCCCCGCGCACCTGGCGCTCCACCACTTCGAGCGTCTGGTTCGCCTCGCGCTCCGCCAGCGTCTCGCCGACACAGACGATGGGCGTCATCCCCGCGGCCCGCACCGCCCGGGCCCGCTTGTTCACCAGCTCGTCCGTCTCACCAAAGAGCTGCCGGCGCTCCGAGTGCCCCACGATGACGTAGGCGCACCCGAGCTCCGCCAGCATCGGCGCGGACACCTCACCGGTGAACGCGCCCGACGACTCCCAGTGGCAGTTCTGCGCCGCCAGCTGCAGCGGCGCGCCCTCCAGCGCCACGTGGAGCGGCTGCAGCGCCACGAAGGTCGGCGCCAGCACCACCTCCACCGTGTCACCCAGCGGGGCCACCAGCCCCCGCAGCTCGCGAACCAGGGCCAGTGCCTCGGGCACCGTCTTGTTCATCTTCCAGTTGCCGGCGACGATCTTCCGACGACGAGCAGCGGCAGCCATGTGTCCCCCAGGGGTGTGGGTACGGGTTGCGTTGCGGGCGCGCAGCCTAGCGCGTTTCCAGCGCCTTGATACCCGGCAACTCGCGCCCCTCCAGGAACTCCAGGGAGGCACCGCCACCGGTGGATACGTGGCTCATCTTGTCAGCGAAGCCCATCTGCTCCACGGCGGCCGCGCTGTCGCCACCGCCGATGACGGTGGTGGCCTGGGTGTTGATGGACATGGCGGCGGCCACCGAGCGGGTGCCCTCCGCGAACTTGTTCACCTCGAACAGGCCCATGGGCCCGTTCCACACCACGGTGCGCGCGTCGCGGATGTGCTGGGCGTAGATGGCGCGCGTCTTGGGGCCGATGTCCAGGCCCATCATGTCCGGAGGAATCGCGTTGTCCGGCGTCTCCCGGGCGACGCTGTTCTCCGTGAGCTCCGTGCCGGCGATGTGGTCCACCGGCAGGACGAGCGGCGTCTTCAGCCGCTGCGCGGCCTCCAGCATGCGCGTGGCCAGCGACAGCTTGTCGCCCTCCACGCGGCTCTTGCCCACCTCCACGCCCTGCGCCTTGAGGAAGGTGTAGGCCATGGCGCCGCCGATGAGCAGCGCGTCCACCTTGGGCAGCAGGCTCTCGATGACCTTGATTTTGTCGCTCACCTTGGAGCCACCCAGGATGGCCACGAAGGGCTTCTCCGGGTTCTTGAGCACCTTGCCCAGGTACTCAATCTCCTTGCGCATCAGGAAGCCCGCCGCCTTCTCCTTCACGAAGGGCACCATGCCCGCGGTGGAGGCGTGGGCGCGGTGCGCGGTGCCGAAGGCGTCGTTGATGTAGACGTCGGCGTTGGCGGCCAGCTCGCGGGCGAAGGCCTCGTCGTTGGCCTCCTCTTCCTTGTGGAAGCGGAGGTTCTCCAGGACGACCACCTGGCCCTCCTTGAGCTCCTTCACCTGCTTCTTCACGCCGTCGCCAATGCAGTCATCCGTGAGGATGACCTCGTGCTTGCCGCCGAGCAGCTCGGCCAGCCGCGCGGCGACCGGCTCGAGCGACAGCTTCGGGTCCGGGCCCTTGGGCCGGCCGAGGTGGGAGGCCAGGATGACCTTCCCGCCCATCTCCAGCGCACGCCGGATGGTGGGCAGCGCCTCACGGATGCGGGTGTCGTCCGTCACGCGCCGTCCCTCCAGCGGGACGTTGAAGTCCACGCGGATGAAGACGCGCTTTCCGGTCAGCTGCAGGTCGTCGATGTAGCGGATCATCTCGGTCCTTCCCCTCTCGGTGCCCTTCAACGCCCTGGAACTAGACGCCCTTGGAAACGAGGAACTTGGCCGTGTCCACCATGCGGTTGGAGAAGCCCCACTCGTTGTCGTACCAGGCCATGACCTTCAGCATGTTGTCGCCCACCACGAAGCAGTTGGTGGAGTCGAAGATGGCCGAGTGCGGGTTGCCGTTGTAGTCCACGGACACCGTCGGCTCGTCGCTGAACTGGAGGATGCCCTTGAGCGCGCCGTCCGCGGCCTTGCGGTACGCCTCGATGACGGCCTCGGCGGTGACCGACTTGGTGGTGTTCACCGTCAGGTCCACCAGCGACACGTTCGGGGTGGGCACGCGCACGGAGATGCCGTGCATCTTCCCCTTCAGCTGCGGAATCACCTCGCCGATGGCCTTCGCGGCGCCGGTGCTGGAGGGAATCATGGACAGCGCGGCGGCGCGGGCGCGGCGCATGTCGTCGTGGGTGAGGTCCAGGATGCGCTGGTCGTTGGTGTAGCTGTGGACCGTGGTCATCAGGCCCTTCTCGATGCCGAAGTTGTCCACCAGCACCTTGGCGATGGGCGCCAGGCAGTTGGTGGTGCACGAGGCGTTCGAGACGACGTGGTGCTTGGCCGGGTCGTACTCGTTGTGGTTGATGCCGTAGGCGATGGTGATGTCCGGGCCCTTGGCCGGGGCGGAGATGATGACCTTCTTCGCGCCCGCCTTCAGGTGCTTCTCGGCGCCCTCGCGCGCGGTGAAGCGGCCGGTGCACTCCAGCACCACGTCCACGTTCATGGACTTCCACGGCAGCACCGTCGGGTCCTTCTCGGCGGTGACGGCAATCTCCTTGCCGTCCACGACGATGCCCTTCTCGGTGGCCTTCACCGTGCCCGGCCAGGTGCGGTGCACGGAGTCGTACTTGAACAGGTGCGCCAGCGCGGCCGGCTTGTCGAGGTCGTTGATGGCGACAATCTCGAGGTCCTCCTTGCGGCTGAGGGCAGCGCGCAGGATGCAGCGACCGATGCGACCGAAGCCATTGATGGCGATGCGGGTAGCCATGTCCGAGTGTCTCCTTGCAGGGCGTGGGCGCCAGGCCCACGTGTCGTCACGTCAATTTCGAGGGCGCCGACCGTAGGCATGCGCACCCGCCGAGTCAACGCTTCGCGTCGCTCCCGCGACGGTGCGCACGCCGAAGCTGAACAATCACCCCGAGCAACAGCCAGAGCGCCGAGCCCGTTCCCCCACCAGCCCCACAGCCGCAGCCGGAGTCACCGACTGGATAGAACTGGGGCAGCTCCTCCAGGACGATGGGCGCGGGCGGCGGAGGCGGGGGCGGAGGCGGCGGAGGATGCGGGTTCACGCCAC
Source organism: Pyxidicoccus sp. 3LFB2 (assembly GCA_046520375.1). Taxonomy (GTDB): domain Bacteria; phylum Myxococcota; class Myxococcia; order Myxococcales; family Myxococcaceae; genus Myxococcus. The sequence continues at coordinate 1,037 of JBKGHK010000094.1, read as the reverse complement.
GCTCGGCGACACAGGCCGTGAGCAGGCCGGGGCCTGGACCGCCGGGGTCCTCGGCGGGAGGCGCTGGCGGCTGGGCGAGCAGGCCCGTGCGCACCAGGAATGCGGACATCAGGGACGCGCGCCGGGAGGGGCTGATGATGCCCTCGAAGGGCACGCCCATCACCAGCACCTGGCCCCCCGGCGTGGACGTCACGCCCGCCACCAGGTCCGTCCCCGTGTAGCGCAGCGCCGGCGAGCCGCCAGACGTCGGGACGAGGACATCGGTGATGCCCACCGGATAGGCCCCACGCGTGCCGTCATCCAGTGCCCCGCCCGTCAGCCCCGAGAGCCAGCCGTCCGCCAGGCCCTCCACCGAGAGCGGCGCCGTGCCGCCCGTCGGCGTCGCGCGCAGGATGTCCGCGAGGAACGCCTGGTCGTCCGCGTTGCCCACGTGGAGCGCGGACACCACCTGGCTGCCAGACAGCAGGAGGTGTCCTCCACCGATAACGAAGGCGCGCAGCGCGTCCTGTTCCTGACGCGTGGGCCGGGCCCCGGCCTCGCCGCCCCGGCCGGTGAACCAGTCCACCAGCGGATACGCGGGGGCCAGCGAGACGAGCCCCGCCTCCAGCGCCGCGCGGGTGGCGCTGTCGAAGGCCCGCTCCGCATGGACCAGCGCCTCGCCATGGCGACGCACGTAGGTGCCGTCATTCATCGCCTCCACCAGCACCCGCACCGGAGCCGCCAGGTCATACGCGTCCAGCGCCTCGGCGCAGGTCTGCGAGGCGTCCAGCCGCTCGAAGGCGTTGACGAGCAGCACGGGCGCCTGCGCGTCCACTGGCGTGCGCACCCCGACGGTGGCGGACGGGAAGCCCTCCCCGCCCGCGTTCAGCGCCGCGACGCGGAAGTAGCGCACGGTGCCCGGCGCCAGCGTCGTGGTGAAGGAGGTGCCCGAGGCCTCGGTGCCCTCGTCCCAGCCCAGGCCGTCCGCGCTCTGATAGACGCGGTCAGCCCGGTGGGCGCGTCCCGTCCCTCCTGTCCGGGTTGGCGGCAGGCACGGC
>JBKGHK010000949.1:0-3360 GCA_046520375.1 Pyxidicoccus sp. 3LFB2 | reverse complement strand
CGAGTGCCCCTTCTGCTCCCGCGCGGTGCCGACGATGAAGGCGCTGGAGGAGGAGCCCATCTCCCCCAGGTCCGTGCCCAGGTAGCCCTCCGACACCAGGGTGGTCAGCATCTCCCCCGCGGAGTCGGGGCCCACCAGCTGCCCGGCCTCCAGCGCGGAGAAGAAGCCGGCCTTCAGCTCCACGTGGCGCGCCGTCAGGTCCGGAGGCACCTTGTTCTTCTTCTTCTTGCGCCACGCCTTCAGCTGGCGCTCGCACAGCGACAGCTCCCGCTGCGCCTTGGCGCGTTCCTGGATGTCCGGGGCGCTGCGCAGGTAGGCCCGGTACGCCGTGCAGGCGCCGGGAATCTGCTTGGCGCCCAGGCGCGCCCGGGCCAGGCCCAGGTAGGCCTGCAGCAGCGAGGGGTTGGCGCGCGTGGCCTTCAGGTACAGGCCCGACGCGTCCGCGTAGCGCTTCTTGTTGTAGAGGCGCGTGCCCTCGGCCACCAGCGCGTCGGCGTTGCCCACCGCGGGCCCCACCAATGGCTCGGCCGCGGCCAGGCCGCACCAGAGCAGCGCTCCCATCAGCAACCAGCGACGCGGTTCAGAACGCATAGCCCAGCCCTCCGCGCAGGTTGCTCGTGCCGGCAATCTTCTTCAGCAGCGTGAAGCCGCGCTGGTAGCCGGCGGAGGCGTAAAGCCCCTCGTAGATGAAGATGCGCGCGGTGGCCTGCCCCGACGCGTGCACGTCCACCGCGTAGAAGCCGTCCTCGAGCGGCTCGCCTTCCACGCGGTCCTGGTCCTTGAGCAGCATCCCCCGGACCTCCACGCCCGCCTGGATGGCGAAGGAGACGGGGCCCAGCACGTAGCGCAGCTGCGGCTGGAGCGCGCGCAACGACACCATCTGCGCCTTCGTCCCCACCGAGTCGCCATTCTGGCGGACGCGGTCCACCCAGCTCCCCGCCGCGCCCTCGGGCAGGCGGACGCCCATCGTCCAGGTGTCGTTGGTGGTGTAGTACGTGGCGCCCACCAGCAGCACGCCGAAGTACTGGCCGTAGCGGCCGTACTCGATGCCCAGGCCCATCATCTTCCGCGAGCCCGGCGCGCGGATGTCCACGGTGCGCAAGTCCCGCAGCCCGTCGGAGGTGCTCATGGGCTGCGTCTCCACCCCGGTGCCGGTGAGGCTCAGCATCTCGAAGGAGGCCTCCAGGTAGCTCTGCCGCGCCATGGTGGCCGCCTGCCGCCGCCGCATGGCCAGCTTGAAGGCCTGCATGGACGTGGGCTTCATCGCGTGCTCCAGCGAGTACGTCGCGCCGGGCGCAATCTCCGCCTTCACGTCGTGCGGCTCATACCCCTCCAGCACCAGCGACAGGGTGCGCGTGCCGGGCTGGATGCCCTGGTCCACCGCGTCCGTGCCCACCTGCTTGCCGTCCACGAGGATGCGCGTGCCCTCCGGCTGGGCCTTCACCACCAGCCGCGCGGGCACCTTCTCCAGCGCGGGGCGCAGCCGCACCTGCTCGCGCGAGCCCACCACCCGCGTCTCCTCCTTCGGCAGGTGCGAGGCCAGCTCGAAGCGGAACGTGTGCTCGCCCGGGAGGACTTCGGTGGTGAAGGGCGTGGTGCCCACCTTCACCCCGTCCACGAAGACGGTGGCGCCGGGCGGCTCCGTCACCGCGTCCACCGTGGCGTTGAGGGAGAGGAACTTCACCAGCGCGCCCGCCAGGGCCTTCTCGAAGGCGGGGTTGGCCGTCTCCGCCTGGGCGCGCGCGCCGGTGTCCGGGCGCACGCTGACGGCCCGGAAGCGGTAGCCCGCGTCGTCCTGCCCCGCCTGCACCAGCACCACCCGCTCCAGCCCCAGCGAGCCGAGGTACGTCTCCAGCGGCTCCCGGCAGCGCGCCTCGCCGGACACGCAGCCCAAATCGCCGTTGCGGCCCTGGAGGAAGCCCGCGAGCGCCTCGCGGCCGATGACCTGCCGCGCCTTCACGTCCTCGGGCAGCAGCGCGACGATGCCGGCCTCGGTGCGCTTCACCAGCGCGTCCTGTCCCGGGTACATCGCCTGGACGAGCCACAGGGTGTGCGCGGGGGCCTCGGCCTGGGTGCCCGCGGGCACTCCGGGTGCGGCGCTGGCAGTCAGGGCCAGGCTGACGCTCAGCAGACAGGTGACGAACATGGCGTCCTCGGGGGAGGGCCGCCCGCGCTTCCCGCGAGCCGCCCCATACAAGGTGTACGCCAATGAACGCTCCCCTGCCTAGGGGGGAGAGGGTGGCCGCCTGCGCGTTTTCCGGAGCTGGGAGTTTTTACAGTTCCAAGCCCGCCTGCCCAGGAGGCGCCCGGGCGGCGGCTCGGGGCGGGGAGGCGTCGCCCGGTGTGGGGAATGCGCATCGTTCCCCAGGTCACAACACCTCTGAGGAGGAGCAATGGTACTCCCGGGCAAGGGAATGGGCTGGATGGAGTTCTTCAAGGCCCTGAAGGCGGAGTGGACCCGCGACGACGTGGGGGATGTCGCGGGGGCGTTGACGTTCCGGGCCATCCTGGCGCTCTTCCCGTTCCTGCTGTTCCTGGTGTCGCTGGCGGGCATCATCATCGACCCGGCCCAGGCGCAGTCGCTCATCGAGGAGCTGGCGAAGGTGGCGCCCAAGGAAGTGACGACCATCCTGAGCGACCGCATCAACTCGCTGGCGGAGAGCAACCCGGTGGGGCTCCTGACGGTGGGTGGCGTGGGCGCTGTCTGGGCGGCGTCCGGTGGAATCGTGGCGCTGATGGACTCGCTGAACACCGTCTACGGTGTGAAGGAGTCGCGGCCCTTCTGGAAGATTCGCGGCGTGGCCCTGCTGGTGACGCTGGGCGGCGCGGCGGTGGCCATCGTCGCGGCGCTGGCCATCATCGTGACGCCGGTCATCGCGGACAAGCTCGGGCCCATCGGCCCGGTGCTCACCTGGCTGCGCCTGCCCATCGCCGGCGCGGTGGTGATGCTGCTGTGGGCGGTGCTCTACTACGTGCTGCCGGACGTGAAGCAGAAGTTCCGGTTCATCACCCCGGGCTCCGTGGTGGGCGTGCTCATCTGGGTGATGGCCTCGTGGGGCTTCTCCAAGTACGTGGCCAACTTCGGCAGCTATGACGTGAACTACGGCGCCATCGGCGGCGTCATCGTCATGCTCCTGTGGATGTGGATTTCGGCGCAGGTCATCCTGCTGGGCGCGGAGATCAACGCCATCCTCGAGCACCGCTCTCCCGACGGGAAGGCGCCCGGCTCGAAGAACCCGGACGACGGCAAGGTGGTGACGGCCACCAAGGGCGAGCTGGAAGAGGGCGGGGCGAAGCTCCCCGGCTCGCGCGAGTTCCGGCCCACGGTGGGACGCGCGCACCGGCCAGCCCGTCCCGGCC
>JBKGHK010000948.1:0-3377 GCA_046520375.1 Pyxidicoccus sp. 3LFB2 | reverse complement strand
GGCGACGGCTCGGCTGCGGGCGGCGCGGCCTCCTCGAACAGCGAAGCCACCGTGACGCCCAGTCCCGCGGACAGCTTGTCGAGCACCACGGCCGTGGGGCTGCTCTGGCCCCGCTCGATGAGCGAGATGTTGGAGCGGCTCACGCCGCTGCGCTCGGCCAGCGCTTCGAGCGACAGGCCCCGCGCGTCGCGAAGCTCGCGGATGCGACGCGCAAGGCGGGCGTTGATGTCCATGGCCTCCAGTATACTGGACGCTTCCTTCCAGTAAACTACCTGGACGCCGCGGACGGGGACGCGCTATGGCCCACCCAGGAGGCGCGCAATGCCAGACGATTCGATGCAGCAGCTCACCCAGCTGACTCGTCGCGAGGTTGTCGAAGTGGCCATGCAAGGGGGTTACTTCGACGCCGTGATGCGCTCCGGCCATGAGCTGGAGCGGGTGAAGGAGTATCTGCGCATCCTGTCGGGCCAGCGGCCCGCGCCGCCTGTGATTCCAGGACTGGAGCCCACCATCCTCCCGCCCTTCCCCGGCCTGGAGCAGCAGCCCTGGCAGGAGCCGCCCCCGGCTGCCGCGGCGGCGCTGGAGCGCTGCGCCGACGCCGTGGAGCGGGACCTGGCGCGGCTGGAGAATGCTGAACTGCTGCACTACGAGGGGCTCATCGTCCAGTCAGGCCGCTGGTCCGTGCACTCCGTCTTCTACTGCGGAGAGCGCTGGGACCGGCTCTTCCGGCCCGAGCTGGCCATGGAGGAGACCGCCGCGGTCGTGCAGTCGCTCGAAGGGGAGTGCACGGCCTTCCCGCTGGCGGACGTGGTCTTCTCCGCACACGAGGGGGGCACGCGGCTGACGCCCCACTGCAGCTGGGACGGCTTCCGGCTCCGGCTTCACCTGGGCCTGCGGATTCCCGAGGGCTGCGGCATCCGCGTCGGCACCGAGTCGCGGCAGTGGGAGCGGGGCCGCGTGCTGGCCTTCCAGGACGCGTATGAGCACGAGACGTGGAACCACAGCCAGGAGCGCAGGGTGGTGCTCATCGTGGACTGCTGGCACCCGGGCGTGACGCTGCCCGAGCGCGAGGCCCTGCTGGGACTGACGCGGAAGCTCGAGGTGCGGAGTCTGTTCGCCCGGCTCCGCATGCCCGAGGACCTGCACCCGACCCTCTTCGCCCGCTTCGCCGAAACCGAGCGCACCGACCCGCTGGTGCGCCGCTTCTGGCGCAGCTGAGGCGCGGGGCACCCCGCCCGCGCCTCACCCGGCCAAAGCTCCGGGTTCGCATGGACGCGCCCTTCGCTCAGGGCGCGGCCCAGACGGCCAGCTCGTTGCCCGAGGGGTCGGTGAAGTGGAAGCGCCGGCCTCCGGGGAAGGAGAAGATGTCCTGCACGATGCGCCCTCCGGCCTCGCGCACCTTCGCGTGCGTCGCCTCCAGGTCCTTCGAGTACAGGATGACGAGCGCGCCGCCCTTGGCGACCGCCAGCTCCGGGTTGAACCCTCCGTTCAACCGCCCGTCCATGAAGCTCGTGTACTGGGGCCCGTAGTCCTCGAAGCGCCAGCCGAAGACGGCGCCGTAGAAGCGCTTCGCCTCGGAGATGTCCGTGGCGGGAAGCTCGATGTAGTCGATGCGGTGGTGCTGCTCGGCCTGCTGCGGTGCGGTGGACATGAAGGGGTCTCCAGAAAAGGAGCCCCAGGTTACGCACCCGCCTCGCCGGCCGCTTGTACGAATCCGACATGGGCTCGCTCGCGGACATACGCCCCCGGCGTCAGCCCCGTCAGCGCCCGGAACTCCCGCACCTGGTGCGCCTGGTCGAAGTACCCCGCCGCCAACGCCAGCTCCGCCCCCTCCGGCCTGCAGGGCCCGCGCAGCAACGTGAGCGCATGCTGGAGCCTCGCGATGCGGCACAACACCTTCGGCGACAACCCCACCGCCGCCAGGAACCGCCGCTCCACCTGCCGCTCCCCTACCCCCATCACCTGCGCCAGGTCACGCACCGAGACCTGCCCTCGCGCCTCTTCGATGACCGCCACCGCGTGCAGGAGCCCGGCGTCCCGTCCCCGCCCCGGCAGCCTTCCCAGCAGCAGGCGCTCCAGCAGGGCGAAGCGCGCTGACACCCCGTGCGTCTCCGCCAGTCGCTCGCGCCACTCGCGGGCTTCGAACGGCCAGAGGTCCTCCAGCGCCACCTGCGGGCCCGCTACGCCGCGCACCCCATCTCCACGAACTACGCCTATGTCCCGGTGAAGGACGCGGCGGGCCGGCACTACCAGCTCTACCTGCGTGACGCGCTGCCCCTCGAGGATGCCCGCGGGCTGGTGCGGCCCCCGGAGGGGTGACGGCCGACGCTGAGCCTCCGCCGTTGCAGCCAGGCTTGTCCGGCGATGCAATCGCTCGACGGCCTGGACGTAGCCTCCCGCGAGCCGCATGGGCTCCGGGAGGCTTCTGGCGTGGACATCCCTCTGAATGGAGTACGTCAGGCCCTGCGCTCGCTGCGCCGAAGCCCCGGCTTCGCGCTCAGCTGTGTCCTGATGCTGGCGGCGGGGATTGGCGCGAGCACCGCGCTCTTCAGCGTGGTGGAGGGGGTGCTGCTGCGCCCCCTGCCCTATCCGCGCCCCGAGCGCCTCGTGCAGCTGTCGCAGCTGACAGCCGAAGGCCGCCCGACGCAGTTCTCGGACCCCAACTTCGAGGATGTGCGGACGCGGAGCCGCACCCTTGCGGCACTGGCCCAGGTGTCGGGAGCGGCGAGCGTTGCCGTCACCGGCACGGACGAGCCAGCCTTCGCCACGCTGGCGCTCGCTTCGCGCGACTTCTTCCCGGCCTTCGCGGTGCAGCCGGTGCAGGGCCGCCTGTTCGCCGAGGATGAGCAGCGGGAGGGAGGCCCTCCCGTGGTGGTGGTGAGCCATACCTTCTGGAAGCGGCACCTGGGTGCGCGGCCGCTGCCGCTGCAGGACACCCTCACCTTCGAGGGGAGCGCCTACACCGTGGTGGGGGTGATGCCCGAGTCCTTCGACTACCCGGTGGGCACGCAGTTGTGGATTCCGCGCGAGCTGAAGCCGCGCCTTCCCAGCCGTACCGCGCACAACTGGGTGGTGGTGGGGCGGCTGGCGAGCGACGTCAGCCCGCAGGCGGCGCGAGCGGAGCTCACGGGCATCGCGCGTGCGCTCCAGGCGCAGTACGGCCGGGACACCCGGATGCACGACATCGCCGTGGTGCCCCTGCACGAGAGCCTGGTGGGGCGTGTTCAGTCCACGCTCTATGTATTGCTGGGCGCCGCGGCCTTCCTGCTGCTGGTGGCGGGCGCCAACGTCACCAACCTGCTGCTCGCCCGGGCGGCGACCCGCAGGCGCGAGCTCGCCGTCCACGTGGCGCTGGGCGCGGGGCCCGGTGCGTTGGC
>JBKGHK010000947.1:0-3378 GCA_046520375.1 Pyxidicoccus sp. 3LFB2 | reverse complement strand
CCTCGCTGAACAGCACCTCGGCCACCGCCAGCAGCCGGTCCAGGTCCGCGCGCGACAGGCGGCGGGCCCGGGCAAAGGCCTCCAGCCGGTGCACCCCGGCGTCCTGCGCGTCGTCCAGCCGCAGCAGCTCCCACAGCGGCAGGCCCAGCGCGGAAGCCACCTGGAGGAGCGTCTCGTAGCTGGGGCTGCGCTCCCCGCGCTCCAGCAGGGACGCGAAGGAGACGGAGATGCCGCACCGGGCGGCGAAGTCCTCCTGGGTGAGGCCCCGCCGCTCTCGCAGCGCGCGGATGCGCCGGGCCAGTCCCTGCAGATGTCCGCTCGAGGATGAAGAGTCCGACGGACCGGGAGACATGGCTGTTTCCTATGGTAGCGCACCCCTTCTGTTAAGGTCTCGCGCGCGCGTCAGGGCCTGATGAAAGCCCCTCGCGCCTTCAGGAGCATTGCAACCCATGAGCGCCGTCGAGGGTACCAACTACTTCTTCCGCAAGGCCGCGCGGATCATGGACGTGGGCACCCCCATCGAGACGCTGCTCGCCACGCCCCTGCGCGAGGTGAAGGTGCAGGTCTCCATCGAGATGGACTCGGGGGAGATTCGCACGTTCCTCGGCTACCGCATCCAGCACGACAACAGCCGCGGCCCCATGAAGGGCGGCCTGCGCTACCACCCGCTCTTGGATCAGGACGAGTGCGCGTCGCTCGCCTCGCTGATGACGTGGAAGACGGCGGTGGTGAATGTCCCCTATGGCGGCGCCAAGGGCGGCATCGCCTGCGACCCGTCCCAGCTGTCCCTCAAGGAGCTGGAGCGGCTCACCCGCAAGTTCGTGGACCAGGTGCAGGACGTCATCGGCCCCACGCGCGACATCCCCGCCCCCGACGTCAACACCAACCCCCAGGTGATGGCGTGGATCATGGACCAGTACTCGCGCTACCACGGCCACTCGCCAGCGGTGGTGACGGGCAAGCCGCTGGAGCTGTACGGCTCCAAGGGCCGCGAGGCGGCCACCGGGCGCGGCCTCGTCTACGTGTGCCGTGAAATCATGCGGGACCTGGGTCTGCCGGTGAAGGGCACGCGCTTCGCGCTCCAGGGCTTCGGCAACGTGGGCAGCCACACCGCGCAGCTCATCTGGGAGGACGGCGGCGTGGTGGTGGCGGTGGCGGACGTGCTGGGCGGCGTGCGCAACCCGCAGGGCCTGGACATCCCCTCGCTCTTCGAGCACGTGAAGCGCACCGGCACGGTGACGGGCTTTCCGGGCGGCACGCCCTGCACCAACGACGACGTGCTGGCGGCGGACTGCGAGGTGCTCATCCCCGCCGCGCTGGGCCACGTGCTCACCCGGGACAACGCCAACGCGGTGCGCGCGAAGCTCATCATCGAGGGCGCCAACGGCCCCACCCAGCCCGAGGCGGACGAAATCTTCGAGAAGCGCGGCATCTTCGTGGTGCCGGACGTGCTCGCCAGCGCGGGCGGCGTGACGGTGAGCTACTTCGAGTGGGTGCAGAACCTCCAGCACCTGTCGTGGGAAGAAGAGCGCGTCAACGCGGAGCTGGAGAAGACGATGAAGGAGGCCTACGAGCGCGTGGCGCAGGTGGCCCGCTCCCGGAAGGTCTCCATGCGGACGGCGGCCTACATCCTGGCCATCGGCCGGGTGGGCAAGGCCACGGTGCTTCGCGGCATCTGACGCACTCCGCCACGAGGGCCGGGGTGTCGTCCGGTGGACGTGGTGCGGCGCGGCGGAACGGTCGGCAGGACGGCCGCCCGCCGCGTGTCTCTTCCGCCCGGGCCCCGCATCCGCTACACGCGGCCCACAATGGTCACCCTCCAGGACATCCTCGCCGCGCGGGAGCGCCTGCGCCCGGTCATCCGCCCCACCCCGTGTCCCCAGTCGGACTACTTCACGGAGCGGACGGAGTGCGCGGCGGTGTACTTCAAGATGGAGAACCTCCAGCGCACGGGGGCCTTCAAGGAGCGCGGCGCGCTCAACAAGCTGCTGTCGCTGACGCCGGACGAGCGGCGCCGGGGCGTCATCGCCGCGTCGGCCGGCAACCATGCGCAGGGCGTGGCGTTCAACGCGCTGAGGCTGGGAATCAAGGCCACCATCGTCATGCCGGAGCGCACCCCGCTCATCAAGGTGTCGCGCACGCGGGACGAGTACAAGGCGCGCGTGGTGCTCAAGGGCTCCAACTTCGACGAGGCCTACGCGGAGGCGCTGCGCATCCAGAAGGAGGAGGGCTCCGTCTTCGTCCACCCCTTCAACGACCCGCTCGTCATGGCCGGCCAGGGCACCATCGGCCTGGAGCTTCTGGAGCAGTGCCCGGACCTGGAGGTGGTGCTCGTCCCCATCGGCGGCGGAGGGCTCATCTCCGGCATCGCCTGCGCGCTGAAGGAGACGAAGCCCGGCATCCGCGTGGTGGGCGTGCAGACGTCCACCATCGCCAGCATGAAGGCGTCCATCGAAGCCGGCCGCCTCATGGACCTCACCGCCGCGGGCACCACGATTGCCGACGGCATCGCGGTGAAGCGCGTGGGCGAGCTGACCTTCCCCATGGTGCGCAAGTACGTGGATGAGGTGGTGGCGGTGGACGAGGAGGAAATCGCCGCCGCCATCCTCACGCTGCTGGAGCAGGAGAAGAGCGTGGTGGAGGGCGCGGGCGCGGTGGGCCTGGCGGCGCTGCTCAGCGGCGACGTGCCGTCCGCGAAGGGCAAGCGCACCGCCATCATCCTCAGCGGCGGCAACATCGACATGAACGTCATCAGCCGCATCATCGAGCGCGGCCTGGTGAAGACGGGGCGCCTGGTGCAGCTGGAGGTGCGGCTGCCGGACCGGCCCGGCATGCTCGCGAAGCTCACCACCCAGGTGGCGGATTTGCGCGCCAACGTCGTGGAAATCCATCACGAGCGCGCCTTCTCCAAGGCGGGCCTGGGCGAGGCCATGGTGGAGGTGACGCTGGAGACCACCGGCCCCACCCACATCGACGAGCTGATGCAGGCCCTGGAGAAGCTGGGCTGGCAGGTGGCACGCAAGTAACACCTGGCAGGCAAGGGGGTCTTGCGCGACCGCGCGGGGGCTCGGCCATACTGGGGGGCATGAGTGCCCTGCTCGTCGCCGTCCTGCTCGCCGCCGCACCACCCCCGTCCGCCCAGAAGGCCCGGGAGCTCGCCGCCAGCCGTTCCTGGGAGGAGCTGTACCTGGCCTTCGCCTCCGGCGAGGTGAAGGGCGTGCCGGACGCGCAGCGCCGCACCATCTCCGCCTCGCTGCTCAAGGGGTGCGAGGCCCTGCTGGAGGACGACGCGGTGATGGCGTACTCGCTGGGCGAGCGCGCCGTGGCCTTCGACGAGTCCGCTGGCGCGCTGCGCTGCCTGGCCCGCTCCGCGCGCAA
>JBKGHK010000946.1:0-3384 GCA_046520375.1 Pyxidicoccus sp. 3LFB2 | reverse complement strand
GAGTGGACGGCGGCGCTCTGCTACCACTGGGGCGCCGCGGGCGACCGGGTGCGCGAGGCGGACTACGCGCGGCGCGCCGGCGAGGATGCCCTGCGGCTGGGCGCGTGCCGCGAGGCGGTGCCCTTCCTGGTCCGTGCGCTGGAGCGGGTGGCCGAGCAGGGCGGAGACGCGTACAAGCTGGGGCACCTGGAGGCGCTGCTGGCCGAGGCGCGCTTCCAGCTCGGGGAGCTGGCGGAGTTCCGCACCTGGGCGGAGCGGGCGCTGCGGCACTTCGGCCTGCCGGTGCCGTCCACGCGTGTGGGCTGGGTGCTGGGGACGATGGGGCAGGTGGTGCTGCGGCTGGCCCAGAGCGCGCGGCCGGACGTGTACGACGCGGAGACGGAGGAGAAGCGCCGGGTGCGGCTGGTGGCGGGCCGGCTGCTGATGCGGCTCACCGACGCGTTCATCTACGCGCAGGAAGCGGTGCCGGTGCTCTGGTCCGGGCTGCGCATGCTGAACCTGTGCGAGCCCGCGGGCGCGTCGTCGGAGCTGGCGCGCGGCTACACCAACATGGCGGTGGTGATGGGCACGGTGCCCATCCACCCGCTGGCGGAGGCATGGGCGGGGCGCGCCTGGGACGTGGCCGAGCGCGTGGGCAGCCCCTCGGACCTGGCCTACGTGCTGTGTCGCAACGCCGTGTACGCCGCGTACGTGGCGCGCTGGTCGGAGGTGGAGGGGGCGCTGGCGCGCGCCATCGGTATCGTCGACTCGGTGGGGGACCTGCGGCTGGCGGAGGAGTGTCGCTCGTTCCTGGCCGTGACGGGGCTGTACCAGGGGCGGTTCGCCGAGGGCCTGCCGCTGATGGCGTGGATGGAGGGCTCGGCGCGGCGGCGCGGGGCGCTCCAGACGCAGCACTGGGCGCTGCACTACCAGGCGCACATCCACCTGCGGCTGGGCCAGCACGACAAGGCGCGCGCCGCGCTGGAGGAGACGCTGGCATGGACGGAGGCGCAGGGCGGCCTCACGGACCGCATCATCGTCGACGGCACGCTGGCGCTGCTGCGGCTGCGCGAGGGCAACACCCGCGGCGCCCGCGAGGCGGCGGAGAAGGCGCTGGCGATGCTGTCGGCGGGCAAGCCGGTGGCGCACTTCGTCTACTTCGGCGCCATGGCCGTGGCGGAGGTGCTGCTCACGCTGTGGGCGCGCGACGGCGGTGTGGATGCCACGCTGGAGTCCAGCGCGAGGGCGGCGTGCAACGCGATGGATGCGTTCGCGAAGGTGTTCCCCTTCGGCCAGCCGGCGGCCCTGCTGTGGCGTGGGAGTGAGGCGTGGGAGGCGGGGGACGCGGCGCGCGCGTATGGCCTGTGGCGCCGGTGCATCACCCTGGCGGGGAAGCAGGGCTCGGCCTACGAGGAGGCACGCGCGCGGCTGGAGCTGGCGCGGCACCTGCCTCCGGAGGACCCGGCGCGGCGGGTGCACCTGCACCGAGCGGTGGAGTTGTTCACGAAGCTCGGCACCCGGAATGAGCTGGCCTGGGCGCGGGCGGAGGCGGTCCGGAGCGTATGACGGGAGTCTTCGTCCGTGAGGTATCCCTGCTGGCCTGTCCGGCCTGCGGCGGGGCGCTGGTGTTCCATGGGCAGGAGCGGGAAGGGCGCGTCTTCTACGGCGTGCTGCGCTGTGGCGGCTGCGGCGAGGCCTGGAAGGTGGAGCGCGGCCTGGCGCGGCTGTATCGCGAGGACGCGGTGCGCGGCACGGACCGGCTGATGCGCGTCATCTACGACGGGCTGCCGGCGCTGCATGACCCGCTGACGACGGTGCTCACGCCGCTGCTCCAGTCCGTCACCGAGGCGCGGATGCGGGACGGGTACATGCGCCGGTTGGAGCTGGCGGCGCTGACGCTCGCGAGGACGGGCAGCCGCTGCGGGTGCTGGAGGTGGGGGTGGGCTCGGGGGCGAACCTGCCGCTCATCCGGAGGGAGCTGGCGCACGGGCTGGACGTGGAGGTGTGGGGCGTGGACCTGAGCGAGGGCATGCTGACGCAGTGCCAGAAGCGGGTAGGGCGCTCGGCGTACTCGAATGTGCGGCTGATGATGGCGGACGCGCATGCGCTGCCCTTTCCGGACGGCCTGTTCGACCGGGTGCTGCACGTGGGCGGGATTGGCGGGTACCGGCAGCCGGGCCGGGCGCTGGCGGAGATGGCGCGCGTGGCCCGGCGCGGGACGCCGCTGGTGGTGGTGGACGAGCAGCTGGACCCGGCCTTCCGGCCCTCGCTGCTCCAGCGCGCGGCGTTCCGGGCGCTGACGTTCTACTCGAAGGACCCGCACTGTCCCCGCGAGCTGCTGCCGCACGGGGCCGTGTCTGTGATTGAGGAGCAGGTGGCGCCGTTCTACTACTGCCTGTCGTTCCGGATGCCGGACGCGAGCGAGCGCCCCTCGGAACCGCGCAGCGCCTGAGCGCCTCGGTGGCGCCCGGACCCGGGGGCACGGCACCGCGACATTCCGGGTAGCGCCCTCCATCGTCAGGTGGGGACAGGTCGCACCCGGGTGGCTATCGCCTCGGCGTTGCAGGATGGTTCCGTGCGCTCGTGACGGACTGCCGGACTCCCTTGGAAAAATCCTGGCCGGATTTTCGGGGCGGGTGCGTTCTCCCTGACGCGGGCAGGTTGGCGCACACGGACGCGGACGTGTGGCGGAGGGATGCGGTGAACGTCGAGGAGGCGTACCAGGCGTACTTCCCGCGCATCCGGGAGAAGTGTGGCCGCATGCTGAAGAATCCGGGCGACGCGGAGGACGTGGCGCAGGAGACCTTCGTGCGGCTGTGGCAGGCGCGGCTGCAGGACGCGGCGCCGGCACAGGTGATGGCCTGGGTGTACCGGACGAGCACGCGGCTGGCCGTGGACCGGCTGCGCCGCCTGCGCGCGGCCGCGGAGCATCCCTCCGACGAGACGCTGGAGCGGATGGCCACGGCCGTGTCGCTGGAGCGTGAAATCGCGGGGCGCGATGCGCTCGCGCGACTGATGGACCAGGTCCCCGCGGACGAACTGGAAGTCATCTTCCTGCACCGGTTGGACCGGCTCACGCAGCCGGAGCTGGCCGAGGTGCTTCAGGTGTCCGAGCGCACCGTGCGCAGGCTGCTGCGTCGCTTCGACGAGCGGCTGGCGGCGCTGCGAGAAGGAGTCATGTGATGGGTCCCCACTCCGAGCATCCGTCGTTCCTGCAGCTGGACCGCATGCGGTGGGACGAAGGCTCCGAGGCGCTGCGCGCGCATGTGGCGGGCTGTGCGGCGTGTGCCGCGCACCTGACGCGGCTTGCCCAGCCGGTGGCGGTTCCCGCGTGGGCGCGGGGACTGGAGGAGGCGCCTTCTCGTGGCGGGCACCCGGGGCTGGCTGGAGCGAGTGGCGAAGCCG
>JBKGHK010000945.1:0-3384 GCA_046520375.1 Pyxidicoccus sp. 3LFB2 | reverse complement strand
CGGCGGTGCAGCCTCCCACGGCGCAGGCCACGGCGACGCCGGAACCTGTCCCCCCCCAGCCGGTGTCCAACACCACGGTAGTCCCTGTCACGACCCGGCCGGACCGGCAGGAGAACCTGCCGGAGCAGACGCGGCAGGCGCTAGTTGAGGCCGAGAGCGCCCTGAAGGCCGGCAACGCTGAAGAGGCCATCCGGCTGGCGAAGCTCAGCCAGCGCACGGCGGAGGGCGTCAGAGTCATGGCGTCATATTCCATCCTCACCCGCGCCCACTGCATGCGGAAGGACCTGGGCGCGATCAACGGGGAGTGGCCGAAGGTCGCCACCTCGGACAAGCCAAAGGTCCGTCAGCTCTGCAAGGAGTACGGCTACGCTCTCTGACACACGGGCCTTTCGCGAAGGGGGGCCCTCCCATGCAGCACGAGGTGATTCGCTTGAGAACCATGGTCGCAGTGATTGTCGCGGCGGTCGCGCTGGGCGCCACGCCCGGGCTGGCGGCGGCTCCGGTGGAAGCAGGCAAGGTGTACTCCGGCACCGAGGGCGAAGAGGTGGCGGTCGTCCCCCTCGCTCCGCGAGCCGCGAAGAAGTACCTCCTGCGCGTGCGCGGCACGGGCTCCGAGTTCGACGGGAAGGTCTTCCCCTACGAGCTGAACGACTGGAGCACCAGCACCAGCGAGCAGTACAACTTCAAGACCCAGTGGCACGGCCGGGACTACACGGCGCTGCACGTGCGCGACAAGCGCTACGAGCTGTACGTGCCGGGCCGCCAGCAGGCCATCCGCCTCACCTTCGACGAGAAGAAGACGCAGACCTTGAAGCCGGAAGAAGTCTACGCGACGTACCAGAAGCTCCAGGCGGACGGCACGCTGGCGAAGCTGATGGCGTTCGACCGCAAGGGTGAGGCCTCCAAGCAGGACAAGGACTTCGCCGCGGCGCTCCTGGAGATGAACAACGCGTGCGGCACCTCGGTGTCGGCCGCCATCGACTGGAACAGCGTCAACGACGACCTCCTCAAGGAGGTCAGCATCTCCAGCTACTGTGCGTCTCCGCTCACCGCGATGAAGGGCCTGTGCGAGGCCTCCAACGTCGCGAAGCAGACCGTGCGCGAGAAGGTGAAGCAGGTCAGCTGCCGCTTCGCCGCGACGCAGGAGCCGAAGTTCGAGGCCGACCGCCTCATCTGGACGACCCACAAGGACGCCAGCAACCAGGAAACGTACGCCACCAGGTTCTTCAAGAAGAACCTGTAGGCCGGAGCCCTCCCGATGAACTTCAAGCGATTCGCAGCGATGGCCATGTCCCTGGCCTGTGGTGCGTCCCTGGCCGCCGAGCCCGTCCAGCCGCCCTGGGGCAAGGAGGAGAACCTCGGCCAGAAGATGCTGCTGGAGGCCGCCTCGGTGTGCACTGACGGCAAGGGGCACTACGTGGTGATGGCGCCCCAGGAGGACGAGAACCGCTCGGTGATGTACTACGGAGACGGGAAGACCTTCGTCCAGGTGGACGACCCCGGCCGGTACGCGTCGACGAACACGTTCCTGGACCCGCGCTTCTTCAACGAGAGCGCCAACCCCAACTTCCGCGGCATCGACTACCGCGTCATGTCCGAGGTGGACCTGGACACGAAGGAGAAGAGCTGCGTCCTGCGGTGCGGCGTGAAGAAGATTCCCCTCACGCTGATGGACGGCGCGCAGGCCGCGGAGCTGCTGCGCAAGGCCGAGTACCAGCCCAACCCGCAGAAGTACGCGCCCCACGCGCTGCTGCGCGACACGAAGGGCAACTACTACTTCGTGGACCGCGGCTTCCACCCGTCCGAGCAGAAGAGCTACCGCGTCTTCATCGGCCAGCGCGGCGTCCTCAAGCCACAGAAGATGACCAACGTCGTCTCCGACTCCGAGGGCGAAATCTTCTCCACGAAGAAGGGCGAGCTGCGGCTCGTGCTGGACCGGGACAAGACCTCGATGTGGATTGAGAACACGAAGAAGTCGTTCGAGCTGCGCCAGGTGCCCGTGCACGAGAACCTGCCGCTCATCTACAACGACCTGGGTGTCTACGAGGGCGTCCGCCTGGGCACGCCCTGCGACGACCAGTAGCCGCCACGTCCTCGCAAGGCCCCTCGGGCAGGGTGGAGCCTCCCTGCTTCAGGGGTGCCCCTCCCGGCCCGTGCCGTTTCCACCGGCTGGCGAGGGAGGCAGGTCCCACGATGCGCTTCCGGGGCCCTACACTCCCTCGCCTCCGTCAGGCACGGGCCGCGGGCCCCACGATGCGCCTCCGGGCCCCATGCCAGCTCCACGTCCGGGCCCGCGCGGAACCTGCCCTCCCGCACCGCCCGTGGCACCCCGCTCCACGCGCCTGCCGTGAGGCCCCGGAAGGGCCGGCCTTGATTGCCCCGCCCGGTTGCGAGAGCCTTCCCGCTCCGCCGTGAGCCATCCCCGCTACTTCGTCCCCCATGCCGCCAGCGCGGCAGAGCCCGTCCAGTCGGATGCCTCGGCCGTGGTGCACGTGGTGGACGCGTTCCGCCTGGACGCCCCCCACCTGCTGGAGCAGGAGTGGATTGTCGGCATCGACGCGGTGGGCACCGTGCACGTCGTGCCCGCCAGTCAGCGAGAGTTGCTGCCCGCCGCCACGCGCGCGCAGCTCACGCACCACGAGGTGGCCTCCGGCCGCACGCCTCGCCGCATCGCCGCGACGGAGCTGTTCTTCTTCGCCGTGGAGCTCGTCGAGCACCCCTCCGACGCGGAGGGCTTCAACGACCCGGTGTACCTCTACGGCCACCTGTCGGGCCCCTGGCCCGGCGACGCCCCCGTGCGCGTGCCCGGCCAGCTCACGGTGACGCGAGGCGACGTGCTGTCCGGACTGGTGCACGGCGCGGCTGACGCCTTCCACTACGTACAGACGCCAGAAAGCCCGGCCGCCCCGCGCGGCTACCACGCGCTGCTGCCGGGAGACCGCCCCGAGCGCCTCGCCGAGGGCCGGGGGTTGGTGCTCGCCTGGCCCGCCGTGCCTCCCGAGCTGCAGGTGGGCAACGCGTCCAACGGGCCCATGGTGGCGCGCATCCTCCATGACGTGCTCACGCAGCTGCAGGAGGACGCCCACGCCAACGGAGGCCCGGCGCCGCTCGCGCGGATGGAGCTGCCCGTGCCCAGCCGCGCCATGGCCATCGCCGAGCTGGAGATGCGTGGCTACGAGGTGAAGGGCGACGTGGCCATCCTCCGCCGCAACCACCCGGGCCTGCTCACGCGCATGGCCGAGTGGCTGCGCGCGGAGAAGGTGAAGGTCCCCACCGAGGCCGGCGCTCCGGGCTTCCTCGACGTGGCCCGGCAGGCCCTCAGCGCCCTTCCCGGCTGGCCCAGCGACACGGAGCGCACGCTCCGGGCCCTTGTCCGCGCGGGCG
>JBKGHK010000944.1:0-3397 GCA_046520375.1 Pyxidicoccus sp. 3LFB2 | reverse complement strand
CGCAGGGCCTCCATCGGCTTGCCCAGCGAGCGCCCGCCCAGCCCGCGCAGCATGCTCAGGATGTTGCCCGCCGTTGCCGGCACCAGCGTCACCAGCCCGTGCCCGTTCGCGTAGCCGGGGTTGGACTCCACGAAGAAGCGCGCCGCCGGCTTGTCGCACTGCCGCCAGTAGTCCTGCTCCACCTCGGACTCACGCGTGCGCCAGCCCACCTCTCGCAACAGCGGGTTGGTCGGGTCCACCTTCTCCAGGCCGAACTCCGTGGCCAGCCCGTCCATGAAGGCCAGCAGCTCCGGCGGCACCGGCTGCTCGCGGCGCGGCCACACCTCGTCGCAGTACTTCGCCAGCAGCGCGTAGCTGGACGGGTGCACCAGCGAGCCCATGTAGTACGCAGGCCGGCCCGGGTGCCGCAGCAGGTACTTCATCACCAGCGAGAATCCGAAGCGCGAGTTGGTGTTGGCCCCCCGGTACGCCCGCAGCGAGCCCGCCTCGGCGCGGAACACCGCCGTCGTCACGCCATTCAGCGGCTTCTCGAAGACGTGCATGGCGAAGTAGCCGACGATGTCGCCCGCCTCGTTCTTGTGGACCTGAATCCACGTCTGCTCCGCCTTCGAGTCCACCACGTACTTCGCGAACGCCTCCCGCTCCACCCCGTCGAAAATCCGCGCGTGGACCGCGTACAGCGCGTCCGTCAGCTGCTGGCGCGCGTCCGGGGACAGCGTCTTGGGGATGATGACTTCGGTGTTCGCGATACGGGGCATGGCGGGTTCCTCCGGGCACTGCTGGCCATGCCCTTGTGCAATCCCGCTGCCATGCTCTGTGCGGACTGTAATCGGACCCCGCACCTGGGGCTTTCCAAGGGGAGGCGTGAGGCCTTCGCTGGAGCGCGGTGCGGACCGCGCGTTTCAAGAGGACGCGGCGGCGTGCCTGGCTGACGCGAGGGGGCTCCGCCACGAAGCCGAGGCTGGCGTCGCACCCGGACGCGGGCGCGTACATGCATGACGCTGACGGGGGCAGGCGAGCGGAGCCGTGTGCACCGTGGGAGGCCCAAGGAGGTGGCCCACCGTGCGCGCGGCTTCACCGCCCGTGCGAAGCCCCGCCCGGCCGTGGGGCTACTTCGCCCCGGCCCGCTGGAAGGCGCGGCCTCCGAAGGCGTGGAGCGTCCGCGTGCCGGCGGCGTACCGCCCCGAGATTCGCGCACCCCGGGGGATGACGAACTCGCGGCCCGCGCCGAGCTGGATTTCCAGGCCGTTGATGGTGAGCACGTAGGTGCCCTCCAGGACGGCGAGGTACTCGTCGAAGTCCCGCCACTGCTCGGCGGAGGTGGCCTCGCTCTTCGCGTGGCAGAGGGTGAGCTGCGTGCCGTCCGCGCCGTCGAACACGTAGGCCTCGACGCCGGGGAGCTTCAGGGAGTCAGCCGCGACTCGGTTGGCCGGGCCCAGCAGGAACGCGGGGAAGGCGCCCAGGCCGAAGCGCGCGTCGTACTCCGCGGTGAGCTGGGAGAAGTACGCCTTGTCGTGCGCGGCGGGAGGCCGTCCGTCGAGCGAGGCCTCCATGTTGTCGAGGCAGAAGTGCCAGCCGGTGGCGTCGCGGCTGACATTGGCCCTGTCACCTGGAATGGTGGTGAAGACGAGCAGGCAGCCCTTGCCCTCGGGCCGCAGCTCCCAGCGCAGCACGTCTCCGCTCCACGTGTATTCGAGCACGCGCGGCGGGTCGAACACGGACACCTTCCCGGTGGTGGGCGGGCTCTCGTCTCCAGGGAAGACGAAGCTCAGCGGTGCGCCGACCTCGCGAGGCCCGTCGATGCGCGCGGGGAACCAGTGGGCCAGCTCGGCGTTCTCCGTGAGCGCGCGCCAGACCTTCTCGGGCGGGTGGGCGAGCCGCCGCTCGAAGCGGAGCTCGACGTGGTTGCCTTTCGTCGTCAGGGTGCCGTGCTTCATCGCTTCCTCCTGCTGCGAGTGGGGCTCCGTTGGGGAGCAGGCGCGTCCGCCATGGTGTCCAGGTGTCGCTCCAGCGCGTCGAGGCGTTGGGACCAGAGCGCGCGGTAGGGCTGGAGCCAGGCATCCAGCTCGGCGAGCGGCTCCGCGCGCAGGCGGTACAGCCGGCGCTGGGCGTCCTGCTCCACGTCCACCAGCCGCGCGTCCTTCAGCACGCGCAGGTGCTTGGACACGGTGGGCTGCGTCAGCCCGAGCCGGTCCACCAGCTCCCCGACGGGCCGCTGCTTCTCCCGGAGGAGGTCGAGGATGCGGCGGCGGTTCGGTTCCGCCACGACTTCGAACGCGCTCAACATGGTTTGTATATGCCAATCGCGGCATATAGCTGTCAAGGCATGTTCGGCCGGATGCCAGGGGGGCGCCTGGAGGGGGAGCGGGTGACTCAGCCGGCCTGGAGCACGGACGCGGGCGCTTGCTGGGACGTCCCCGTGTCGCTGTCGAGCGGGTGCACCCGGGCGCCCTCGGCGGCGAAGGCCTCGCGCAGCCAGGGGTGGCAGGTGAAGGCAATCACCTGGTGCTGCGTGGAGAGCAGGGCCAGCAGGCGGATGGCGCCACGGGCCCGCTCCGGGTCGAAGTTCACCAGCACGTCGTCGACGATGAGCGGCAGCGCGCCGCGCGTCTCGCCGAAGTCGCGCACCACGGCCAGGCGGAAGGCGAGGTAGAGCTGCTCGCGCGTGCCCCGGGAGAGCTGCGCCGCGCTCCAGTCGCGCTCGCCGTCGCCCACGCGCAGCTCGCGCTCCTCGCCCGTGGGGATGAAGACGCGGCGGTAGCGGCCTCCGGTGAGCGCGGCGAAGTGCTCGGAGGCGAGCTGCACCACGCGGGGCTGCTGCTCCTCCTCGAAGCGGCGGCGGGCTCGCGTCAGCAGCGCCAGGGCGAGCCGATCCGCCGCGTAGCGCGTGGCCAGCTCGGCGACACGTGCTCGCAGGGACTCCTCCTCGATGCGGAGGCGGGCCAGCACGTCATCGTTCTCCCAGGCCTCCAGCTGGTGGCGCAGGGCGCCCACCTCGGTGAGCACCGCCTTCTGTCTCTCCTGGGCCTCGGTGTGCCGGGCGCGTCGGGACTCCAGGGAGGAGCGCAGGCCTTCCTCGCCGCCCACCTCGCGGAGGGCCTCGCGGGCCTGGGCTTCGGACAGGCCGGTGCGGGCCTCGACGCGCTGGGACAGCTCGCGCGCGCGGTGCGTCAGCTCCCCGTGGCGGCGGAACTGCGCGGCGCGACGGCGGAAGGACTCCTCGTCGATGCCGCCGCCCTCGGCCATCAGCATGTTGAGTGCAAACTCCTCCTCGTGGGACAGCCCGTCCAGCCGGGCCTTCTCCTCGAGCAGCTCGCGACGGCTCTCCTCCAGGATGCGGCGCTCGGCGGTCTGCTCGCGTGCGGTCTCCAGTGCGGACGTGACTCGCGCGGCGGCG
>JBKGHK010000943.1:0-3397 GCA_046520375.1 Pyxidicoccus sp. 3LFB2 | reverse complement strand
CTCGGCGGCCCGCGCGGCCTCGGCCTGCAGCTGCACGCGCTCGGCGCCCTCGGCGCGCTCCGCGAGGCTGGAGAGCGTCTGGTACGCGTCTCGGTAGGCGCCCACCTCCATCGCGGAGACGGCCAGCTTGTGCTTGGCGTCATCCGCCCGCGCATGCAGGGGGTTCTCGAAGAGCAGCTCGTTGAAGGACTTGCGCGCGTTGACGAAGTCCTTCGACTCGAAGAACAGGACGCCGGCCTGGTAGAGCGCGTCCTGGCCCGCGGTGGTGGCGGGGTACGCCTTGCGCACCGCGAGGAAGGCCTCGGCGGCCTTCTTCTTGTCCGGCGCGGCCTGGGCCGTCTGCTGCGCCTGGGCCAGCGCCGCGTCCGCGGCCGGGTCCTTCTTCGCCTCCAGCGAGGGCCGCTTGGGGAACGGGTCGCCCGTGGGGACATCCACGTCGGCGGTGTCACCCTTCGGCGGAGTGGTGCGGGTGGTCCGGGGGCAGGCCGTCAGCGACAGGGCCAGCGCAACGGCGAACGAGCGG
Organism: Pyxidicoccus sp. 3LFB2; assembly: GCA_046520375.1. Classification (GTDB taxonomy): domain Bacteria; phylum Myxococcota; class Myxococcia; order Myxococcales; family Myxococcaceae; genus Myxococcus. The sequence goes on along the minus strand of JBKGHK010000943.1, from coordinate 2,874 downwards.
CGCAGGAGGGGAAGGACGTCCATGGCAGGCAGTGGCATAGCAGTGGGGTGCGCCTCCGTCGACAACGGAGCGGGGGGAAGATTCCACAGGGAAACCCCTCCCCCTTGCAGCGCCCGTACCCGTGCCCTGCGGCCGTGCGGGCGTCGGCCGTCTCACGCTTCCGAGGCCCTACGGCCACGGAAGCGTGGGCCCCCGCCCACGGGACGTCGTCAGCCGAACAGCTCCTTCACCTTGGCGAAGAAGCTCTTGGACTGCGGGTGCGACTCCTCGCCCGCGGCCTCGGCGAACTTCTCCAAGAGGTCGCGCTGCTTCGAGGTCAGCTCGGTGGGGGTCTCCACCACCACGCGCACGTGCTGATCCCCGCGCTGCTGGCTGTGCAGGTGGGGGATGCCCTTCCCCTTCAGGCGGAACACCTTGCCGGACTGGGTGCCGTTGGGGATGGTCATCTTCACCTTCCCGTCGAGCGTGGGGACGTCGATCTTGGCGCCCAGCGCCGCCTGGGTGAAGGAGATGGGCACCTCGCAGAAGACCTCGTACTCCTCGCGCTGGAAGAGCGGGTGCTCCTTGACGATGACGGTGACGTAGAGGTCTCCGGCCGGGCCGCCGCGGTCTCCGGGCTCGCCCATGCCGCCCAGCCGCACCCGGGTGCCATTGTCCACGCCGCCCGGGATGGCCACCTCGATGACCTCTTCCGAGGGCACCTTGCCGCTGCCTTGCAGCGCGGGCACGGGTCCGGCACCACCGCGCCGGTGCCGCCGCAGTCACTGCATGGACGGGACACCGCGAAGAAGCCCTGCGTGTAGCGCACCTCGCCCGCGCCGCCGCACGTGCCGCAGGGCCGGGGGCCCGCGCCGCTCTTGCTGCCGGAGCCGGTGCACGTCTCGCACTTCTTCGGGCGGGGAATGGTCACCTTGGGCCGGCAGCCGAAGGCCGCTTCCTCGAAGGTGATTTCGAGGTTGTAGCGCAGGTCCGCGCCACGCGAGCTCGTGCGGCGTCCACCCCGGGCACCGCCGAAGATGTCGCCGAAAATCTCGCCGAAGATGTCGTTGATGTTGACGCCCTGGAAGCCGCCGCCCTGGCCGCCGAACCCCTCGAAGGGGTTGCCCGAGTGGCCGAACCGGTCGTACTTCGCCCGGCGCTCGGGGTCGCTCAGCACTTCATACGCTTCCGAGGCCTCCTTGAACTTCTCCTCGGCCTCGTGATTCCCCGGGTTGCGGTCCGGGTGGTACTGCAGCGCCACCTTGCGGAACGCGCTCTTGAGCTCCTGCGCGGAGACCGTCTTCTGGACGCCCAGGACCTCGTAGTAGTCGCGCTTCTGACCCGCCGCACCTGCCATCGGTTACAACCCCTGGAAATTGCTGGACTTTTCGCTGACGCGTAGAACTCTGAGCCACTATAACGCAGCGAAACGCACCAGCAATCCAGGGGTGCAACCTAGACGGTCCATACGCGGTTGGCCGTCAGCTCCATGCGAGCCAGCCGGCGTTTGAGCCCCGGGTCCACGGGACCGTTGGCGGCCCACTTGGGGACGACGAAGTGCAGCTCCGCGTTGTAGAGCTTCGCTGCGCTGGCCAGCAGGCTCCAGCGGTTCTCTGCCGTCGGGTCGTCCACCATGTGCGGGGTGACGATTTCCAGGATGATGGGCGTGCGTGCGGAGTCGGACTGGCGGCAGGTGAAGTCGGGGCGGTGGTCTTCGATGGTGCCCGAGAGGATGGGAGGCGGCATGAAGCCGGGAAGGCGGGCTTTGATGTCCGTGTACCCGATGGTCCGGAAGTACTCGGCCATGAGCCACAGCAGCCGCCGGCGCTCTTCTTCCTCGACCACCGGCTCACAGCCCGGATTGAACAGGGCCTCTTTTTCGTTATTGGTTTCCATGGCTCCCATGAAGCTGTCCGCAGGGATGTAGGGGGGCAATGGAACTGGCCTGCTTGCTGCTGGTGGCAGGTGGGAGGGCAGCCGACAGGGCATGAAAGAACGTGTGCCCCGTGGCCTTGGACGTTGGGACGACTCAGTGACAGAGTCCGCCGCCGAACAGTGGCTCCCCGTCCCTCTCCCCAGGTCTACCGCCGGCTCCTCGGCTACCTGCGTCCGTACCGCCGGCTGCTCGCGGCGGGTGTGGGCGCGTCCCTCGTCGCCGCGGTGGCCACGTCCGCCTATGCATGGGTGGTGGGCCCGCTCTTGCGCGCCGTGCTCACCGGCGAGCCGATCACCGTGGCCGGCGTGTCCCTGCCGGGCGATGCGCTGCTCGAGCGGCTGCCGTTGCTGGTGGTGCTCGTCGCGGTGGTGAAGGCCACGGCCCAGTTCCTCCAGGGCGGGCTGATGCAGCGGCTGGGCCAGCGTGTCATGGCGGACCTGCGAGGCTTCCTCTACGCCCGCCTGCTCGGCCAACCGCCCGCGTTCTTCGAGCGACGTCACTCGGGAGAGCTGCTCACGCGCTTCACCTCGGAGGTTCCGCTGGTGGAGTTCTCGGTGACCCAGGCGCTCACGTCCTACATCAAGGACGGGCTGCAGATTGTCTCACTGCTGGTCACCTGCTTCCTCATCGATGCACGGCTTTTCCTCTTCACGTTCATCGTGGTGCCCGTGACGGTGCTGCCCATCAACCGCTTCGCCCGCTCGCTCAAGAAGGTCGCCGCGCGCTCGCAGCAGCGGCTGGGCGCGCTGACGGCGCTGACGGCGGAGCAGCTGCAGAACCTGCCGGTGGTGCAGGCCTTTGGCGGACAGCCGCGCGCGGTGGAGGCCTTCGAGGGCGAGGCGGAGCGCTACCTCGGGGAGATGCGCCGCTCGCTGTTCCTGCGCGGCGCGGTGAGCCCCACGGTGGAGTGGCTGGGCATCGCCGGCGTGGCCATGGCGATTGCGTGGGGCGCGCGCGCG
>JBKGHK010000942.1:0-3411 GCA_046520375.1 Pyxidicoccus sp. 3LFB2 | reverse complement strand
GCGAGGGGCATGTTGTAGAAGGGGCTGCCCGGCTCCAGCCTGTCGAGGAACCACAGGCGCTGCTGGGCGAAGGACAGCGGCAGCGCCTCCGTCCTGGAGGCCCGGGTGAGTGGGGGCTGCGAGACGCCCTGGCCCTCCTGGAGAGCCACCTCCAACCGGGTGGCGAGCGCGGAGAGGGTCGGCGCCTCGAAGAGGGCACGCAGGGGCAGCTCCACCTGGAAGGTGGAGCGGATGCGGGAGACCAGCTGCGTCGCCAGCAGTGAGTGACCGCCCAGCTCGAAGAAGCTGTCGGCCACGCCCACGCGCTCCACTCCCAGCACCTCCGTCCAGAGCGCCGCCAGCCGCTGCTCGGTCGGCGTGCGCGGGGCCTCATACGTGGAAGCGGCGGAGGCGGACGCATCCGGGGCGGGCAGGGCCTTGCGATCCACCTTCCCGTTGGACGTCAGGGGCAGCGCCTCCAGCGTGACGAAGGCCGAGGGCACCATGTACTCGGGCAGCTTCGCCTTGAGGCCCTGGCGCAGCGCGGCGATGTCCACCGTCTGCCCTGTCACTGGGACCACGTACGCCACCAGCCGCTTGTCTCCCGCACGGTCCTCGCGTGCGAGCACCAGCGACTGCCGGATGCCGGGCTGCTGCTCCAGCACCGCCTCGATTTCGCCCAGCTCGATGCGGAAGCCGCGCAGCTTCACCTGGAAGTCGGTGCGGCCCAGGTAGTCAATCTGCCCGTCAGCGCAGAAGCGCGCCCTGTCGCCCGTCTTGTAGAGGCGCGCTCCAGGAGTGGTGCTGAAGGGGTGGGGGATGAAGCGCTCCGCCGTCAGCTCCTGGCGGCCGAGGTAGCCGCGCGCCAGGCCGCGGCCGCCGATGTAGAGCTCTCCGGGGACCCCCACCGGCACCGGCTCGAGTGACGAATCGAGGATGAAGGCCTGCAGGTCCGGAATGGGCACGCCCACCACGCTGGCGGTGCCGCCGCTGGCATCCTTCGCGCTCAGCGGGCGGTAGGTGACGTGGACGGTGGTCTCGGTGATGCCGTACATGTTGACCAGCCGCGGCTGGCTGTCGCCATGCAGGGCGAACCAGGGCTGCAGGCTGCGGAAGTCCAGCGCTTCGCCTCCGAAGATGACGTAGCGCAGGCCCAGCGGCAGCGGCGAGGGCAGCGACTGCTCATGCTGGATGAGCTGGCGGAAGGCGGAGGGCGTCTGGTTGAGGACGGTGACGGCCTCCTGATTCAGCAGGGCGTAGAAGGCCTCCGGCGAGCGGCTGACATAGTAGGGGACGACGACGAGCCGGCCGCCATGGAGCAGGGCGCCCCAGATTTCCCAGACGGAGAAGTCGAAGGCGCTGGAGTGGAAGAGCGTCCAGACGTCCCTCGGGCCGAAGCCGTACCAGTGCTCGGTGGCGCTGAACAGGCGCAGCACATGGGCATGGGGGATGAGCGAGCCCTTGGGCTGCCCGGTGGAGCCGGAGGTGTAGATGACGTACGCGAGGTTGTCCTCGCTGGCGCCGGAGCCGGCATCCTCCGTGGGGAGGCCGCTGAGCTCCTGCCACTGCGTGTCGAGGCAGAGGACACGGGCGGAGTGAGGCGGCAGTTGGGAGAGCAGCGGCTCCTGCGTGAGCAGGATGGGAGCGGCGGAGTCCGCGAGCATGAAGGCCAGGCGCTCGCGGGGGTAGACCGGGTCCATGGGAACGTAGGCGGCGCCGGCCTTCAGGATGCCGAGCAGACCGACGATGAGCTCCACGGAGCGCTCGAGGAAGAGGCCGACGCGGGACTCGGGCCCGGCGCCGTTGGCGCGGAGCCAGGAGGCCAGCTGGTTGGCGCGGCTGTTGAGCTCCCTGTAGGTGAGGTGGGTGCCCTCGAAGGAGAGGGCCACGGCGTCGGGCGTGCGTTGGGCCTGGGCCTCGAAGCGGCCGTGGAGGGTGCCCTGGTGGGGGAAGTGGAGCTGGAGGGTGTTCCACTCCACCAGCACCTGCTGGCGCTCGGCGTGGGGCAGCAGCGGCAGGGCGTCCACCCGCGTGACGGGCGCCTTCACCGCGCTCTCCACCAGGACCCGCAGGTGGCCCAGGAGCCGCTCCGCCGTCTTCTTCTCGAAGAGGTCGGTGTTGAACTCGAGCACCGCCGAGAGCCCTTGCGCCGTCTCTCCCATGGCCAGGGTCAGGTCGAACTTCGACGTCGAGCCCGCCGTCCCAGCCGCCTCCATGCGAAGCCCTGGGAGGGCAATCTCCGCGTGGGGCGCATTCTGCAGGGTGAACAGCACCTGGAAGAGCGGGCTGCGGCTCATGTCCCGCTCCGGCTGCAGCTCCTCCACCAGCTTCTCGAAGGGGACTTCCTGGTGCGCATACGCACCCAGCGTCACGTCACGCACCTGCGCCAGCAGCTCGCGGAAGGTGGGGTTGCCACCCAGCCGCGCCCTCAGCACCAGCGTGTTGACGAAGAAGCCGATGAGGCCCTCGGTCTCCGCGCGCGTGCGATTGGCGATGGGCGAGCCGACGACGATGTCGTCCTGGCCCGAATAGCGCGCCAGCACCACCTGGAAGCCGGCGAGCAGGACCATGAAGGGCGTGGCGTTCTCCCGCTGTGCCAGCGCCTTGACCGACTCCCACAGCTCTCGCGGCCAGTGGGCCTCGCACGTCGCTCCCCGGAACGTCTGCACGGCCGGGCGAGGCTTGTCGGTGGGCAGCTCCAGCGCGCGGGGGGCCTCCGACAGCTGCTTGCGCCAGTAGCCCAGCTGCGCCTCCAGCACTTCACCCTGGAGCCATGAGCGCTGCCAGACCGCGTAGTCCGCGTACTGCACCGGCAGCTCCGGCAGGGACACGGGCTGGCCCTGGGAGAAGGCCGTATAGAGGGCCCCCATCTCGCGGGTGAGGACGCCCAGGGACCAGCCGTCGGAGACGATGTGGTGCAGCACCAGCACCAGCACGTGCTCGTCGGGGGTCAGCTTCAGCAGCGTCGTGCGCAGCAGCGGCCCCGTCTCCAGATTGAAGGGACGGGTGGACTCGTGCTCGGCCCTGCGTCGTGCTTCGGCCTGACGCTCGGCTTCGGGCAGGCCACTCAGGTCCACCCGCTCCAGCTGCGTCATGCCCACCGGGAGGATGACCTGCACGGCGGCGCCGCCCTCGGCGCGGAAGACGGTGCGCAGGGATTCATGGCGGCGGACCAGCTCCTGGAAGCTGCGCTCCAGCACGTCCTCCACCAGGGCCCCACGCAGCGTCAGGAGGATGGGGACGTTGTAGAAGGCGCTGCCGGGCTCCAGCTGGTCGAGGAACCACAGGCGCTGCTGGGCGAAGGACAGCGGCAGCGTGCTGGTGCGAGGCACGGGCAACAGGGGCGGGGTCTGCACGCCGGAGCCGGCGCGCACGGCGGCCTCGATGCGCAGGGCGAGCTGCTCCACGCTGGGCGCCTCGAAGAGCGTCCGC
>JBKGHK010000941.1:0-3415 GCA_046520375.1 Pyxidicoccus sp. 3LFB2 | reverse complement strand
GCCCTCGCGGCCCAGCGAGGCGAGCAGCGGGCCCAGCCCGTCGACGACGGGGGACTGGCCCGCGTCGCCACGGCTCATGGCCGTCTCGATGGCGGACAGCCCGCGCAGCATGGACTCCACCACCGTGCGCGCCAGCCGCTCCTCCGGCTTGAAGTGGGCCAGCCCGTCCTCGATGGCGTGCACCACCTGCTCGATGTCGTCCAACCCCAGGCTGGCCGCCGAGCCCTTGAGGCTGTGCACCAGGCGCTTGAGGGACGGCAGCAGGTCCGGCTCACGCTCCTGCGCGGGGCCCTCCAGGCCCAGCACCTTCGAACCAATGGCCTGGATCTGCTCACGCGTCTCCGCGGAGAACACCGGCCAGATGCTGCGCAAGAGCTGTGCGTCCATGGCGCCCCCCTATTCCTGCTCCTGGCGCGCGACGGAGGGTCCCCCGAGCAGCTCCAGGTCCAGCACCGTCAACCGGTCCTGCGTGAGGAACAGGAAGGGCCCGGGCGGCGGCTGCGACAGCTCCGACCGGGGCAGCTCCTTGCGTCCCTCCACACCCTCCGCGGCCAGGCCGAAGCTCTCCTCGCCGACCTCCACCACCACGACCTTCCCCAGGTCCGACATGCCGCCGCCCTCCAGCCCCAGCAGCTGGCGCAGGTCCAGCACCGGCACCACGCGCGAGCGGCTCACCAGCGCGCCCATGACATGCCTCGGCGCCCCGGGCAGCGAGGCAAGGCCGCGCGCCTCCAGCACATGGTCCACGTGCTCGATTCGCACCGCGTAGCGCTCGCCGCCCACCTGGAAGGCCAGCACCGAGAGGACTTCCTGGCGCTCCTCGTGCCGGGACTCGGCCAGGGCCCGGGCGCGCGCGCCCAGCACCTCGCGCCGCTTCTCGGCGCTCACCGCCTGCGTGCCCTCCAGCAGGGCATGCGCCTCGTCGAGCTGCCGCCTCAGCGAGGCATAGTCGATTCCCACCTTCGCGTCGTCGCCGGGCATGGGCTCAGTACCGGGTGGCGGGCAGCTTGAGGATGTCGCGCACCTTCGAGCGCAGGTCATCCACGGACACCGGCTTGTTGAGGAACGCGCTGGCACCCACCAGCTTGCCCTTCTGCCGGCTGGCATCGTCCTTCAGGGACGTGAGCATCATGAAGGGCGTGTTGTGCAGGCCCGGGTCCGCCCGCACCGCGGCGCACAGCGCGAACCCGTCCATCTCCGGCATCTGCACGTCGGAGATGATGAGGTCCGGCTTCAAGTCCCGGGCCTTGTTGAGCCCGAGGACGCCGTTGGGTGCGTCAAAGAACTCCAGCCCCCAGCCCATCAGGTACACCTGGAGCAGGTTGGTGATGGTCTTCGTGTCCTCGACAATCAGAACCTTCATGGCACGTCGTGCCCCCGCCACCGTCGTGTTCATAGCTGGTACCTACCCACCAAATCCGAGAACCGCTTGGAAAGATTCGAGAGGTTGCCGGCCACCTGCTCGATGCGCCGCGTCTGGTCCACCGCGTCGCCCATGGCGGACGTCAGCTCGCTCATCGCCGAGGCAATCTGCTCCACGCCGATGGTCTGCTGACGGGTGTTGCCGGCAATCTGCCGCGCCGCGCCCGACGACTCGCGGATGACCTCCGACAGGCCGAGGATGGTGGAGCCCGCGCCGCGCGCCAGCTCCATGGCGGCCTGCGCCCGGCGGCTGCCCTCCTCGGTGGCGCTGACCGCCAGCCGGGTGCCCTTCTGCACCTCGTTGAGCAGGCCGCGCACCTGGTCCGCGGCGATGCGCGACTGCTCCGCCAGCGTGCGCATCTCCGTGGCCACCACCGCGAAGCCGCGGCCGTGCTCGCCCGCCTTGGCCGCCTCGATGGAGGCGTTGAGCGCCAGGAGGTTCGACTGCTCGGCCACGTCCTTCACCGTGCTGATGATGTCGCCAATCTGGAGGGTGCGCTCGCTCAGGTCGGTAATCGAGATGGCGATGGCCTTCACCTGCTCGCCCAGCTTCTCCATGCCGGAGACGCTCTCGGCCACCACCTTCTGGCCCTCGGTGCTCAAGGACTCCGACTTCTGCGTCTGGGAGATGACCGAGTCCGCGTAGGCCGTGGCCTGCTTGGACGTCTGCGCAATCTCCGCCACCGTGGTGCTCGTCTCATTGATGGCGGACGCCTGCTGGTGCGCCATGGCCGACTGCTGCGTCGAGGTGGACAGCACGCCGCTCGCCTCGCGCTCCATCTCCGTGGCCGCGGTGCGCAGGTCCTGCAAGAGGCGCGTCAGCGCGTCCGCCATGGCGGCGAAGCTGCGCGCCACGTCGCCAATCTCGTCGCGGCCCTGGGTGTCGATCTGCTGGCGCAGGTCCCCGCCGGCGATGCCCGCCGCCGCGCGCGCCAGCCGCTCCAGCGGGACGATGAGCAGCCCGGACATCAGCCAGGACGCCAGCAGGCAGGCCGCGAGGATGAGCACGCCCACGACGATGGTGAACCGGGTGGTGCCGCGCAGCGCGTCGGCCAGGGCCTCCTCGTGGAGCGCCACCTGCACGGTGCCCACGCGCTGGGGCGTGGCGCCCGTGGTGGCCGTGGGCGCGAACAGGGGCGTCGTGGTCTCCACCACGCCCAGGCCGCGCACGTTCAGCCGGCGGTCCACGACGTCGTCGCTCGCGGGCGCCGTCTGGTCCTCGCCGGCGAAGCGCTCGGAGGCGACCTCGCCCAGCAGCTCACCATTGGCGTCGCGCACGAGGACGTAGGCCACGTCGGGCACGTGGCGCAGCACGCCGTGCGCCGTCGCCTGGAGCTTTCCCGGGTCGCCCTTCGCGGCGAGCATGGGTGTGAGCGTCTTTGCCAGCTCGACGCTCACCGAGCGGGAGCGCCGGGACAGGTCCTCGCGCTGTGCCGCGCCCATCTGCAGCCAGAAGGCCAGGATGAGGATGCTGGCCACCAGCCCTCCCGTCACACCGGTGACGGCGAGGATCTTGGTCCTCAGGCTGAGCTTCCCCACCGCGGCCTGCATCGGCAGTGACAGCTTGGTCCCCTTGACGTCCACGTTACCTCCCACCTGCTCCAGCAGGCGCCGCTCAGCGCGCGCCCTGCCATCCGGCCTGCGTCCTCGGCAACAGGGCCTGCCGCAGGCCACCCGCCGTCATCGTCTCCACCCCGCGCAGCGGCTGCTCGTCATCGAGCCCCTCCAGCGCGCGCAGCGCGTTCTGCCTCGCCCGCTCCGCGTCCTCGCGCCGGTCCAACCGCCCGTAGAGGGCCACCAGCGTCGCGTGCCCCTGCGCCAGCTGCGGCTCCAGGTACAGCGCCTTGCGAACCGCATCCACCGCCGCGTGGAGGTCACCCCGCCCCTCGGCCACCATGGCCAGCAGCAGGTACGCCTCCGGCACCAGCCCCTTCGCGGCCTCGCGCGCCAGGGCTTCCGCTTCCTCGAAGCGGCCCGCGCGCGCCGCGTCCAG
>JBKGHK010000940.1:0-3426 GCA_046520375.1 Pyxidicoccus sp. 3LFB2 | reverse complement strand
CCCGCCAGCTGGGCTGGGAGCCGAAGCCCGGCGACAGCGACGACGTGAAGCAGGCCCGCACGCGGCTGCTGGAGCTGGCGACGACGCGCGGCGAGGACCCCGTCCTGGTGCGCGAGGCGAACCGGCTCGCGCGCTCCTGGCTGGCCGACCGCAAGTCCGTCCACCCGGAGGCGGTGCCCCTGGTGCTGACGGTGGCGGCGCGCAACGGGGACCGGGCCCTCTTCGACACCTTGCTGAAGCAGGCGCGGGCCACGGAGGACCGCAACGAGCGCAGTCGGATGCTCACCGCGCTCGCCGCCTTCCGCGAGCCCACGCTGGTGCGTGAGGCGCTGGCCCTCGTGGCGGGGACGGAGTTCGACCCGCGCGACACGCGGCCCATCCTCACCGGCGCCTTCATGATGCCCGAGACGCGCGAGCTGGCCTGGGCCTTCTACCGCGAGCACTTCGACACGCTCGCGGGGCGGGTGCGCTCGGACGAGCTGGGCTGGCTCATCGGGCTCGTGGGCAACCTGTGCGACGAGCAGCGCGGCGCGGAGGTGGACGCCCTGCTGGAACCGCGCGTGTCGAAGCTGGAGAACGCGCCGCGCGCGCTGGCTCGGGCCCGGGAGTCCATCCGCCTGTGCGCCGAGTCCGACCGGCTCCATCGGCAGGGCGTGCAGACCTTCCTGCGCGCTCCGCCCCGGGTGCCCGGCCCCCGCCCCACGCGCTGAAGCAGGACGGGGCGGTGCACGCACCTGAAAATGCATCGCCCCGCCGGACCCCCTTCGTTACACAGCCCGCATGTTCGACGCCGCACGCTACCTGGAGCGCCTGGGGGTGGAGGCGGACGCGCCGCTGGCCGCGCTCCACCGGGCCCACCTCCAGGCCGTCCCCTTCGAGAACCTCGACATCCACCTGAAGCGCCCCATCCTCCTCGACGAGGAGGCCTTCTTCCAGAAGGTCGTCGTCCAGCGGCGCGGGGGCTTCTGCTACGAGCTCAACGGGCTCTTCGCCCGCCTGCTGCGGACGCTCGGCCATCGCGTGACGCTGCTGTCCGCGCGCGTGGCCACGCAGCCCGACGGCAGCGCGTACGGCCCCGAGTTCGACCACCTGGCGCTCCTGGTGGAGGACGCCTCGGGCCGCTGGCTGGCCGATGTCGGCTTCGGTGAGTGCTTCCTGGAGCCGCTGCGCTTCGACGAGCGCGGCGTCCAGGTGCAGGACGGGCGCGGCTACCGCCTCGACGAAGAGGGCGAGGCGCTCGTGGTCTGGAGTGAGACGCCGAAGGGCTGGGAGGCGCAGTACGCCGTCTCCCCCACCCCGCGCCAGCTCGCGGACTTCGCGGGCATGTGCCACCACCAGCAGACGTCTCCGGAGTCCCACTTCACCAAGGGCCGCCTGTGCACCCGCACCACCCCGGACGGCCGCATCACCCTCAAGGAGGGCGCGCTCGTCGTCACCACGCACGGGGTCCGCCACCAGGAGCCGCTCCCGGACGAGGCCGCCTGGCGCGACGCGCTCGCGCGGCACTTCGGCATCACCCTGCCCGACGGCCGGTGACGGGCGGGCACGTCATGCGCGGTGCATGGCGTAGCGACACCCCCCCCCCGTCGCGAGCCGGCGTGCGGGCCCTGGCCCTCTTGTCATCCAAGCGTCAAAGCGCTACGCCTCGGCCCGCGACTTCCGGAAACAGCGGAATGCACCTCAGGGCTGACACCATGATGAACGCCGGCACACAGGGGAACGCCGAGCCTTACCTCCACTTCGTCGTGGGCGGTGAGCACTACGCCGCACCCGCCGCGCGCGTGGCGGGCGTGGTGCCCGAGGCGCGCCTGGAGCCGCTGAGCAACGCGCCGCCCCATGTCCGCGGGGTGCTCGTCCAGGAAGGTGAGGCCGTCCCGGTGGTGGACCTGTCACACCTGCTGGGCCAGGCGCTGCGCACGGTGCGCACCCGGCCCACGGTGGTGTGGCCGAGGTGCGCTGCTGCGGGGAGCCGCTGCGGCTGGGCCTCGCGGTGGACGGCGTGGGCGCGCCGCTGCAGCTGTCCGCGCGCGACGTGGTGCCCGCGCCCTCCTTCGGGGCCGCCATGCCGTTGGACTTCCTGGTGGGCATGGGCCGGCACGGTGAGGGGCTGGTGCTGCTGATGGACGTGGAGCGCGTCCTCTCCGAGCCCCAGCTCCACAAGGCCCTGAAGCTGGCCTCGCCGGGCGCGCCGAAGGTCCACGGGAACTGACGCACCCGCACCTACCTCGTCGCCTGTCGTACCCTCAGCGTCGTTTTCGGTTGCCTGCCCGCCGCCCGGGGCCGCATGCAGGGGAAGGCCCGGAAAGGGTCACCTGTTCATCGCCGTCGGCGCCCCCGTTTCCAGGCCGGGCGCCCCCTACCGTAGACGTCAACGAGGAGAACGGATGTCCCGTTTCACATGGCTGGCCGCGGTTTTCGTGCTCACCTGCCCGCTCTGGGCGCAGGCGAGGCCGGCAGCGGACGAAGCCGCGCGCGGCTACGCGGCCGAGGCCCTGAAGGGGGCCTCCTCCCCCCGAGCCGCCGCCACCCTGCTGCGGCTGCACGCCCTGGTGGAGGACGTGGAGGACCTGACGCTCCTCCAGAGCACGTATGCCGCCATCGCCTCGCGGCGCACGTCGGACCCGCACACCCGCGCCACCGCGCAGATGCTGCTGCTCGACACGGAGCGCTCCCGGGGCCGGCTGGTGCGGGCCAACGAGGTGAAGCAGTGGCTGGGCTTCGTCGGCGACTACTACGTCGTCGGTGGCTTCGAGAACGAGGGCAAGGCCGGCTGTGACACGGACTTCGGCCCCGAGGCCGCCAACCTGGACCTGGGCGCCACCTACCCCGGCGCCAAGGGCCGTGAGGCGACCTGGCGCAAGCTGACCGCGCAGACCACGGACGGCTATGTGGACCTCGCCACGGCGGTGCGGCCCAACCGCGAGACGGTGGCCTACGCCGTCACCTGGCTGGAGGCGCCGCAGGAGACGCGCGTGGCCATGGGCGTGGGCACCTCCGGCGCGTTCCGCCTGTGGGTGAACGGGCAGCTGGCCGCCAAGGAGGACCGCTACAACCTCCCCCGGCCGGACCAGTCCCGCGTGTCCGTGAAGCTGCGCAAGGGCCTCAACCGCGTCCTCGTGAAGGTGTGCCAGGAGTCCGGGCCGCTGGGCTTCTACCTGCGCCACGAGTCGCCTTCGGTGCGCGCGTCGCTGCCCGCCAAGGCGCCCGCCGTGGAGCGTGGCGCCGCCCCCGCGCCGCAGCCCTTGCCCACCCTCACCTCGGTGCTGCGCACCCTGGTGGAGAAGAACCCCGCCGACGCCGAGCTGCGTGGGGACTACGCCCGCGTGCTGGGCTTCTTCCGCGCCTATGACGAGCGCGAGCACACCGCCACCGTCGAGGCCGCGCGCGCGGCCGAGGCCGACCCGAAGAACGCGCGGCTGCAGCTGC
>JBKGHK010000093.1:0-21471 GCA_046520375.1 Pyxidicoccus sp. 3LFB2 | reverse complement strand
ATGCACGCCGCCCTGCCGTGCATCCCGATTGGTGCGTTCACCGGTTGAGACCGCCGACGCACAAAACCCCCGACATTTCCGAACAGCACGGTGGGTACCGGCTCCCCGGGGCCGCGTCCGTGCACAAAGCCCCCGACATTTCCGAACAGCACGGTGGGTACCGGCTCCCCGGGGCCGCGTCCGTGCGGAGCATCGCGGGGCTGACCGGGAGCAAGCACGTGTCTTGCTGGAGCCCGTCGTCAGGCGGCCGACACGGGGATGGCGTGTGCGTTGGCGGTGTACGGCGCCAGCGCGCCGATGTGGCCGGGCCGCGCCCTCACGCGCTCCAGCCAAGCCGACACGGAGGGGTAGCGCTCCAGGCTGAATCCACCCTCAGGCGCCACGTGCGTGTACGCATACAGCGCGAGGTCCGCGACGGTGGGGCGCTCGCCCACGAGGAAGGTGCGTCCGCGCAGGTGGCGCTCCATCGCGGTGAGCGCCTCATGGCCCCGCTCCATGCGCAGGCGGAACGTCTCCGGATTCCGGCTGGCGCGGCCCGTCAGGTGCCAGAAGCGCACGGTGCCCACGTTGGGCTCCACGCTGTTCTGCTCGAAGAAGAGCCACTGGTGCACCTGGGCGCACTCGAAGGCGTCCTCGGGCAGCAGCGGCGTGCCCCGCGCGAGGTACAGGAGGATGGCGTTGGACTCCGCGAGGAAGCGGCCCGGCTCGGGCTCGAGCACGGGGATGCGTCCGTCCGGGTTCTTGTGCTGGAGGAAGTCCTCGGTGTGGCTCTCGCCCGAGAAGATGTCCACGGGCACCAACTCATACGACCTGCCGAGCCAGGAGAGCAGGTGGCGGACCTTGTAGCCGTTGGCGGAAGGGGCATAGTCGTAGAGGCGCATCGAAGGCTCCGGGCGTGGGTGGAACGCGAGGCAGGGTAGGGAGCGCACCCCGGGTGGACGACCCGCTCCTTGCGGCCTTCGGCGGGGTGGAGGGGCGCAAGAACCGGGTTGTTCCCGCGCGCGCCGGCGGCCATATCGGTGTGGAAGCGCCCTTCCCAGGAGCCGTGGCATGGCGACCAGCGACTACGCCCGAATCGAGCAGGCCATCCTCTATCTCGACGCGCATGCCCGCGAGCAGCCGTCGCTGGACGACGTCGCGGCGCACGTGGGCCTGAGCCCGTTCCACTTCCAGCGCCTCTTCACCCGCTGGGCGGGCATCAGCCCCAAGCGCTTCCTCCAGGTGCATACGCTCAGCTCGGCCCGGCGCCTGCTCGCCGAGCGGCGCAGCGTGCTCGACACGTCCTATACGGTGGGCCTGTCCGGGGGAGGCCGGCTGCACGAGCTGTTCGTCACCCTCACCGCGATGACGCCGGGCGAGTTCAAGCTGGGCGGCGAGGGGCTTACCGTGCGGTACGGCATCCACCCGTCTCCCTTCGGCGACTGCCTCATCGCCACCTGTGAGCGCGGCATCTGCGGCCTGCACTTCCTCACTGGTGAGTCCGCGGAGGAGGCCCTGGCCTCGCTGCGCGCGCAGTGGCCTCGGGCCGCCTTCGTGGAGTCACGCGACGCCACCGCGTCCTGGGCGGAGCGCATCTTCCCCGCGAAGCCTCCGCGCGAGCCCACGCCGCTGTCGGTGCTGGTGAAGGGCACGCCCTTCCAGGTGCAGGTGTGGCAGGCGCTGCTGCGCATCTCCCCGGGGCATGTGGCCACGTACGAGGACCTCGCCCGGGCCATCGGCAATCCGAAGGCGGTGCGCGCGGTGGGCTCGGCGGTGGGGGACAACCCGGTGGCGCTGCTCATCCCCTGCCACCGGGTGCTGCGCAAGACGGGCGTCTTCGGTGACTACCGCTGGGGCCCGGCGCGCAAGCAGGTCATGCTCGCGTGGGAGTCGATGCGGTACGGGGCGAGAAACGAGGACGGCGACGTGCTCGTGGGAAGCGCCTGAGGCGGCTCACGGCCCGCGCAGCTTGCGGAGCGCTGAGAGCGCTTCGTCGAGCCCGACGGCGAGGAACAGCAGGAGGGTGGCGACGAGCGCGGCGTTGATGAGCCAGGTGTTGCGCAAGCTGCCCACCCAGGCGCGCCGGTTGTTCATCCACAGCAGCGTGGCGGCCAGCAGCGGCATGAAGAGCGCGCCCATCACCGCATAGGCCAGCTGCGCGCGCTGGAGCGGGGCCCACAGCATGGGCAGCGGCACCAGCGCGAGCGCCACGAGGTAGGCCCGCCACGCCCTGGAGTTCCGCAGGTCGGCCTGGAGGACGGGCTGCTTGCGGTGGATGCGCAGGAAGTCCGCGAAGAGGTAGGGGACGCCCTCCCAGACTCCCAGGAGGCTGGAGAAGACGGCGCCCCAGAAGCCCCAGAGGAAGAGCCAGTAGCCCGCGGGGCCGATGACCTCGCCCAGCCGCTCCGCCAGCAGATTGGCCACCTTCAGCCCGCTGCCCTCCAGCTTCAGCGTGGAGCCAATGAGCACCATGGCCATGCCGAACAACGCCGTCAGTGTGTAGCCCACGGCGAGGTCCGCCTGACAGGTCCGCAGCCACTGGGCGCCCTCGCGGCCCTTCTCGCGAATCCAGTAGCCGTAGGAGAGCACCGTCACGGTGCCGCCCACGCCCCCCAGCAGCCCCAGCACCCAGCCCGCGCCGCCCTGGGGAATCGAAGGGATGACGGCGCCTCGTGCGGCAGCGCCCCAGTCCGGGCCCGAGCCCACGGCGGTGAAGAGGACGGCGACGAACATCAGGCCGGTGCAGGCGGCCATCAGCTTCTCGAAGAGGCGGAAGCCTCCGAACCAGACGAGCCCCAGGCCGACCAGCGAGTGCAGCACGCCCCAGATGCGCCGGGACGTGTCCGCGTCACTGCTCAGGGGCCACAAGGCATCTCCCGCGGCGCCGCATGCGGAGATGAGCGCCCCACCGGTGAAGAAGCTCCACCCGAGCAGGTAGACGAAGAACAGATAGCGGAGCCATGAGCCCAGGCGGGCCCAGCCCTCCAGCAGCGTGGTGCCGGTGGCGAGCTGCCAGCGGGCGACGCCTTCGTTGAGGAAGGTCTTCAACACCGAGCCGAGGATGGCGGCCCAGAGAATGGACACGCCGACCTTCGAGCCGCCCAGGCTGGCGGTGAGCAGGTCCCCGGCCCCGACGCCCGTGGCGGCCACGAGCATTCCAGGACCGAAGCGCGCCATCAGCCCGAGCCGCGCGGGTGGGGCCACGGAGGTGGACTGCGCGGGTGGAGAATCGGGGTCGGTCATGGGTGGTCGCGGATTGCCGGTCATCCGGAGCCCGTTGGCAAGGGCGTTGGAGATGAGGCGCTCAAAAGCAACGCCCGCTCCGAGCGATGCTCGAAGCGGGCGGGTTCCTTCACAGGCGAGGCCCGAGTGCCGGAAATCAGAGGGGCGAGCAGGTGGAACAGACGGGCTTGATGTACTTCCAGCTGCCGCACGTCGTCGGGCCGTCGCCGCTGCGGCTGCGCTGGCAGCACCGCTCGTAGTACTGGCCCGGGAGCCCGAAGCCACCACCGGCCACCGTGGCACACTTGCCACAGGCCGCGGCCCAATCCGTCTTCGACTGGAGGAAGCCCTCCACGGTGGAGCTGCTGCTGCACATCGGCGAATCGCCAATGCCCTGCTCGACCTCCGCCACCGTCTCCACCGCCACAGGCGTCTCGTCCTGGGGCTCCTCGGCGGGGCCGCAGGCCGCGAGCGCCAGCGCGAGGAACGAAGCCGACACCCAGCGAATCATCTTCCGGTGCATGACAGGTCTCCTGGTATTGGGTGAGCCGGGCCGGACGACATGTCATCCAGCTCCCGGTGTTCCCCATCATACCGGAAAGAGCGGCCCGGCCACCGGAGCCCCTACGACATCCGCGCCACGAGCTTGAGCGGCAGGTTCCGCAGGAGGAAGCCCACGGCCGTCCACGGCCAGCCGGGCACGTAGGCCTTCACGGGCTCGCGCTCAATCGCCTTCACCATGGCGCGTGAGCCCTTCTCGGAGTCCACGGCGAAGGGCAGGTTCTTCGCCCCCGCGTTCAGCTCCGTGTGGATGTAGCCGGGGTAGAGGGTGGTGACCTTGATGCGCGTGCCGAGCAGCTCGGCGCGGATGCCCTCCGTCAGGGTGGCAAGGCCCGCCTTCGTCGCGGCGTAGGCCGTCAGGTGCCTGGGCAGCCCGCGCATGGCGCTCATGGACGAAATCGTCACCAGGTGGCCCTGGCCCTGCTTGCGGAGGATGCCCACCGCCGCCTCGCACTGCGCCAGCGCGGCGACGAAGTTCGTCTGCGCCGTCTGCACGTTGGTTGCGAAGTGGCCGGTGCCAATGCGCTTGCCCTGCCCGACACCCGCGTTGACGATGATGCGGTCCAGGCTGCCCAAGTCCTGCGCGAAGGCCTCGAACACGCTGAACACCTGCGTGTGGTCATTCACGTCCAGGGCGCGCACGGAGATGGTGAGGCCCGGGTGCTTCGCCAGCAGCTCCGCCTTGAGCGCGTCCAGCCGCTCGGTGCGGCGCGCGCACAGCGCGAGGTTGCGCCCCTGGGCGGCGAACTCGCGCGCCATGCCCTCGCCCAGGCCGGAGCTGGCGCCGGTAATCAGGATGTTCCTACGCATGGGCAGTCCTCTTCAGCGGTAGGTGAGGAGGACGCGCTGCGCGCCCTCGAAGTGGCCGTGCTCGTTGAGCGTGGACAAAAACCGGCTGCGCTCGCTGTAGACGACCTTGGTGACGCCGCAGTTGGCCAGGGCCGTGTTCAGCCGGAAGGCGTGCTCGTCGGGGATGCGCAGCAGGTCCTGGCAGATGGCCGTAATCGGGCCGCCGGAGGTGAACACCAGCGCGTTCTTCGACGCGCCCAGCTCGCGAATCAGTGTGTCCAGCGCCTGGATGCAGCGGTCCCTGAAGGCGGGCCAGGGCTCGGTGTACTCGTCATCGTGCCGGCCGCCCACCCAGCGGGCGACGGCCTCGGTGAACAGCGCCTGGAACGCGCGGCGCGGCTCCGCTGCTCCGGCGATGTCCTGCATCAGCAGCGTGCGGTCCTCGTAGCGCGGCTCATGGCGGACGATGATTTCGTCCATGTCGAACTCGTCGAACCCCGCCGAGCGCTGCTGGGGAAGGTCCCACTTCAGCGCGGCGAGGCACGCGTCGGCGGTCTGCCGGTGGCGCACCAGGGTGCCGGTGACGACCGCGTCCGCGCGGGCAGCCGGGGGCGCAGCGTCTCTCCCAGCACGCGCGCCTGCGCGAGGCCCGTCTCCGAGAGCTGGTCATAGTCCGCGGCCCCGAAGGAGGCCTGTCCATGGCGGACCAGGTACACCACGCCCATCAGCGCGCTCCCTTCCGCAGGATGAGCCGCGTGCAGCGCGTCCCGAGGTAGTTGGCCAGCACCCAGAAGTTCTTGAACGCCGGGTTGCGCGTCTGCTTGTGGTGGTAGCGGTAGTAAATCTGCTGGACGATGACGGCGAGGCGGAAGAGCCCGTAGACCTCGTAGAAGGTCCAGTTGGCGGGCTTCAGCTTCATCTTGTCGCAGTAGTACTCCACCACCTCCTCGCGGCGGAGCATGCCGGGCAGGTGCGTGGGCTGGCGCCGCGTGGAGCGCATCATGAAACCGTCATCCGCCTGGACCCAGTAGGCCAGCGTGTTGCCCAGGTCCATCAGCGGGTCGCCCAGCGTGGCCATCTCCCAGTCGAGCACGCCGATGACGCGCGTGGGGTCGCCCGAGTCCAGCACCACGTTGTCCAGGCGCCAGTCGTTGTGGATGACGCAGGTGGCGACGTCGTCGGGCGTGTTCGCCTTGAGCCAGTCCCGCACGTACTTGAAGCCGAGCACGTTCCAGGTGAGCGCCTTCTCATACCGGTCCGACCAGCCCTCAATCTGCCGCTTCGGGTAGCCCGGCCCCTTGCCCAGCGAAGTCAGTCCCACCGCCGCGGCGTCCACCGAGTGCAGCTCCACCAGCTTGTCGATGACGTTGAGGCAGAGCTGCCGCGTCTGCGCCTTGTCCAGGGTGAGGCCCCGGGGCAGGTGCTTGCGGGGGATGATGCCCTCGATGCGCTCCATGACGTAGAAGTCGGAGCCGATGACGGACGGGTCCTGGCACAGGCCGACCATGTCGGGCACGGCCGGGTAGGCCGGCTTCAGGGCCTGCTGCACCTTGAACTCACGGCCCATGTCGTGCGCGGACTTCGCCTTCGTGCCCGCCGGGGGCCGGCGCAGGATGAGGTCCCGGTTCGGGTACTTCAGCCGGTACGTCCAGTTGGAGGCGCCGCCCGAGAACTGGGTGATTTCCGGCGTGCCCTCCAGCGAGGGCACCCGCGCCTTGAGCCAGGCGTCGACGGCGGGGACGTTCAGCTCTTCGCCGGGGCGGACGGCGCCAGACGGGTCGATGGGGGTGGTGGAAGGCATGCGGTGCATTCTCTCCCTCAGGTCGAAGCGGGGCCGGAGCGCGGGCGCATCCGCGCGGTGCGCTGGCGCATCACCCTGGCGTAGATGCCGCGCGGAAGGAAGCGCTTCATCAGCCACGCCCTGCGGCCCTCCGTGTGGGACAGGACGTAGAACCTCCGCTGCTCCACCGCCTGGAAGACGTCGTTGGCGATGTCGTCTGCTGTCACGGCCGAGCGCTCCAGCAGCCGCGCCATGGTGGCACCCAGCCTGGGGTCCGTGGTGCGCAGCGAGTCGCCCAGGTTCGTCTTGAAGAAGGACGGGCACACGACGCTGACGCCGATGTTCGCCTCGGCCAGCTCGTTGTGCAGCGTCTCCGACAGCGAGACGACGGCCGCCTTGGTGGCGTTGTAGCTGCTCATCATCGGCACATCGAGCAGGCCCGCCATGGACGCGACGTTGACGAAGTACCCGTGGCCCTGCCGGCGGAACAAGGGGGTGAACACCTTGCAGCCTCGCACCACGCCCAGCAGGTTGATGTCGATGATCCACCGCCAGTCGTCGATGGACACGTCCTCGATGGCGCCGGCCTGGGCGACGCCCGCGTTGTTCACCACCACGTCCACGCCGCCCCAGCGGGCCTGAAGGTCCACCGCGGCGGCGAGCAGGTCCTCCTCGCGCGTCACGTCACAGCGGAGGAAGTGGCCCTCCTCGCCCAGGGCGGCCAGCGTCTCCGCGCCCCGGGCCTCGTGGAGGTCGGCGATGCAGACCTTCCACCCGGCGCGCGCGAAGCGCAGGGCGATGGCCTTGCCCAGTCCGCTGGCACCACCGGTGATGAAGATGCGCTGGTTGGCCATGGCGCTCTAGCTCCGGGAGAAGCCGCGCTTCGCCAGCTCGATGCGGGCGATGAGTCCCTTGTGGACCTCGTCCGGGCCGTCCGCGAGGCGCAGGGTGCGGGCCTGGGCGAAGAAGCCGGACAGCAGCGTGTCCTGGGACACGCCCGCGCCGCCGTGAATCTGGATGGCGTCGTCCACCACCTTCTGGAGCACGTTGGGCGCGGCCACCTTGATGGCGGAAATCTCGGTCATCGCTCCCAGGGCGCCGACCTGGTCCATCTTCCACGCGGCGTAGAGCGTCAGGAGGCGCGCCTGGTCGATGGCGACGCGGGCCTCGGCGACACGTTCGCGGTTGCCGCCCAGGTTGAGCAGCTGCTTGCCGAAGGCGGTGCGCTTCATGCCGCGGTCAATCATCAGCTCCAGCGCCCGCTCGGCGGCGCCGATGCACCGCATGCAGTGGTGGATGCGGCCGGGGCCGAGCCGGCCCTGGGCAATCTCGAAGCCCATGCCCGGCCCGGAGATGATGTTGCTCAAGGGGACGCGCACGTTGTCGAAGTGCACCTCGCCATGGCCGTGCGGGGCGTCGTAGTCGCCGAACACGGGCAGCATGCGGCGGATGTTGACGCCCTTGGCGTCCATGGGCACCAGCACCATGGAGTGCTGATGGTGGCGGTCGCCGCCGGTGTCGGGCGTGCGGGCCATGAAGATGATGACCTTCGCGTTCGGGTGGCCCAGGCCGGAAGACCACCACTTGCTGCCGTTGAGGACGACGTCATTTCCATCCACCACGGCGGTGGCCTGCATGTTGGTGGCGTCGGACGAGGCCACCTCGGGCTCCGTCATGCAGAACACCGAGCGGATGTCGCCCGCGAGCAGCGGGGTGAGCCACCGGGCCTGCTGCTCCTCGGAGCCGTACTTGAAGAGCACCTCCATGTTGCCGGTGTCGGGGGCGCTGCAGTTGAAGACCTCGGGGGCGATGAAGCTGCGGCCCATCTCCTCGGCCAGGGGCGCGTACTCCAGGACGCTGAGGCCGGCGCCGAGCTTCTCGTCCGGGAGGAAGAGGTTCCACAGCCCCTCCGCCTTCGCGCGGGCCTTCAGTTCCTCCATCACCGACGGCACCTTCCAGGTCTTCCAGTCACCGGCCTGGCAGGTGGCGTTGACCTCCTCGCGGTAGCGGGCCTCGACGGGGTCGATGTGCTCGCGCATGAACCGCTTGATGCGCTCCAGGTAGTCCTTGGTTCGGGCGCTCGGTTCGAAGTCCATCGCGGGTCCTCCTAGAGGTGGGGGCGAGCATCCTGCGCACTCCGCTGTTGATGCATCCAATGAATGTTGGTCATGTGTTCTCATGAACCCTGTTCAGGATTCAGCGCGGCTGGCGCAGCTCGACCTCAACCTCTTCCGGGTCTTCGACGTGGTGCTCCGGGAGCGGAGCCTCACGAGGGCCGCGGAGGTGCTGTTCCTCAGTCAGTCGGCGGTGAGCCATGCGCTCGCCCGGCTGAAGGAGCAGCTGGGGGAGCCACTCTTCGTCCGGGAGGGGCGGGGTGTCGCGCCCACGCCATTCGCCGAGCGGCTGGCCCCGGAGATTCGCGAGGCGCTGTCCTTGTTCGAGGGAGCCGTGCACCGCACTCGGGGCTTCGACCCCCGGCGCGACGTGGGCACCGTCACCGTGGCGATGAATGACCTGCTGGAGCCGTCCATCGTCCCGCACCTCGTGGCGCGCCTGCGGGAGCGCGCGCCCGAGGCCCGGGTGCGGAGCGTCCGGTTGGACCGGCCCCGGCTGGAGCGGGATTTGGCCTCGGGGCGGGTGGACCTGTCACTCGACGTGGAGCAGCCGACGGGAGCGGACCTGCGGCACACGCTGCTGCTGCGGGACACCTTCTGCGTGGTGGGCCGGCGGCGGCGCAGGCTGGACGTGGCGGCGTACATGGCCTCGCGGCACGTCACCGTGTCGTCCCGGCGCACGGGGCTGGCGGTGGAGGACATGGTGCTCACCCGGCTGGGCTACCAGCGCGACGTCAACGTGCGGTGCCAGAGCTATGAGGCCGCGTTCCACATCGTCTCCGGCTCGGACTTCCTGCTCACCATGGCCCGGCGCCGCGCGGAGCAACTGCACGCGATGATGGGCAACCACCTGATGCCGATGCCGCTGGCACTTCCGCCGCTGGAGCTGCACGTCTACTGGCACCGGCAGTCGGACTCGGAGCCGCGCAACCGGTGGCTGCGCACGGAGTTGCTGGCGCTGGCGGGGGACCTGGTGAAGGGCGCGAAGTAGGGCGCACTCCGGGCTCCTGGTGGCCATGGGAGCCGGGTCTGGCTCGAAGCCGGTGGACACCCGTTGGCCGCGGTTCGCACCAGGCCGCGCCCGCGGAGACAGCCCATCCGGGCCGTGGGGGGTGGAACCCATCGTTCACCGTGCGCGGCCCGGTGAACATGCCCGTGGTGGCCCACGCGAAGTGAGTCACACTGGCGCCTGAGGCGCTGGCGCCTGAGGCGCTGGCGCCAGAATGGAAAGCGAACATGAGCAAGGGCGAGCCGTTGTCCCAGGAGCAGCGTGAAGCCGCGCTGAAGGACCTCCTGGGGCCCGACAGCGGGAAGAGGGTCGAGGCAGCGAAGCTGCTGTCCTCTGACGCGTCGACCACTTCGATGCTCGTCCCGTTGCTCGAGTCGGAGCGCCGCGCTGAGACGCGGCATGCCGTCCTCTATGCGCTGTCCTGGCATGCCGACCTCGGGTTGCGGGAGCTGATGGTCCGCATCCTCACGGACCGCCAGGAGACACCCAGAGTCAGAGGGCAGGCCGCGGAGGGCCTGGCCTACATGTTTGGCTATATGGACAAGCGCTCCCCGGAGTTCGAGGGCGCGGTCCAGGCCCTGCTCGACTCACTGAAGGACCCTTCGCCCGAGGTCCGCTACTGCGCCCTCTTCGCCCTGGGCGCGACGAGGCATCCGCCGCTCATCCCAGCGCTCCAGGAGCTGCTCGCGGACAAGACCCCGGTCGAGGGCTGGGCGGGCACCGTGAGCGATGAGGCGGCCCGGGCCATTGAAAGGCTCGAGTGGTAGCCGTCGACGCGCGGGCTACGCCTCGATGTCGAACGCGAGCGAGGCCCGCGCTCCGGGCTGCACGTGCAGCAGCCCCTGGCCGGTGGCGAGCGCACCGGCCGCCGCCGTCCACGGCTCCACGCAGACGAAGTCCTTGCCCTTGAGCGTCCAGACGACGAGCAGCCGGAACTCCGGGCTCCAGGACAGGTGCACCGGCCGGCTCCCAGGCCCGCGCTCCAGCTTCGTCCCAGGGCCCGAGTGGTCCCTCAGGTGCAAATCCAATTCGTCCGCGGTGAGGTCCAGCCCGGTGAAGGCCACCTCGCGCTTGAGCCGGTTGTCCCAGGCATGCGTGGCCTTCGTCTCCACGCCCGCCTGGGGCTTCATCGCCTCCGCCACCCGGAAGTAGGGGTGGAAGCCCAGGTGCAGCGGCAGGGGCTTGCGGTCCTGGTTCTCCACGTCGAAAGCCAGCGTCAGCCGCGTGCCCACCAGCGAGAAGGTGAGCTGCGCGTCGAACTTCCACGGGAACTGACGCCGCGTCTCCACGGTGGAGGACAGCCCCACCACCAGCAGCGAGTCCTCCGCCTGCTTCACCGTCCACGGCAGCTTCCGCGCGAAGCCGTGCTGCGGCAGCGAGTACTCCTCGCCGGCCGCCGGATACGTGCCCCCCGGCAGTGCTCCCGCGATGGGAAACAGCACGGGAATGCCTCCGCGCACGTTCTTCGCCGGGTCGGCGACGGTGGCCTCGTCGAGGTACAGCACCTCGTCGCCCTCCACCGTCATCCGGGTGACGAGGGCGCCGCGCGAGGGAATGACCTCCACGCGGCAGCCGCCGTCCACCAGCGCGTACGTGTCCAGGCCTGCGATGCCGGGGAACGGACCGCCCATGGCGTTAGATGGCTCCTTCGTTGGGGTCGCTGTCCATGAAGGGGTAGGGCACCTTCACGGGCGGCACGAAGGTCTCCTTGATGGTGCGAGGGCTCGTCCAGCGCAGCAGGTTGAGCGCCGAGCCCGCCTTGTCGTTGGTGCCCGACGCGCGCCCGCCGCCGAAGGGCTGCTGGCCCACCACCGCGCCCGTGGGCTTGTCGTTGATGTAGAAGTTGCCCGCCGCGTGGCGCAGCTCGCGCATCGCCGTGTCGATGGCCTTCCTGTCGCGTGCGAACACCGCGCCGGTGAGGGCGTAGGAGGCGGCCTGGTCGACCTCGCGCAGCGTCTCCTCGTAGCGCGCGTCGGGGTACACGTGGATGCCCACCACCGGCGCGAAGATTTCCTCGCGCAGGATGCGGTGACGCGGGTCGTTGAGCTGCACCAGCGTGGGCTTCACGAACCAGCCCTCCTTCGAGTCCGCCGTGCCGCCCGTGACGATGCTGGCCTGCGAGTCGCTCTTCGCCAGGTCCAGGTACGAGGACGTCCGCTTGAAGGACTTCTCGTCGATGACGGCGCCCATGAAGTTGCGGAAGTCCGTCACGTCGCCCATGCGGATGTCGGCGGCGAGCGCCTGGAGGCGCGGCTTCAGCTTCGGCCACAGGGACTCGGGGATGAAGATGCGGCTGGCCGCGGAGCACTTCTGGCCCTGGTACTCGAAGCCGCCGCGGACGATGGCCACCGCGAGGGCCTCCAGGTCATCCGCCGCGGACGCGTGGGCGACGATGAAGTCCTTGCCGCCCGTCTCACCCACCAGCCGGGGGTACTGCTTGTACTTGGAGATGTTCTCGCCCACCGTGCGCCACATCGCGTTGAACGTGGGCGTCGAGCCGGTGAAGTGGATGCCGCCCAGGTGCGGGCTGGCCATGGCCGGGTTGCCCACCGTCGGGCCGTCGCCGGGCAGCATGTTGATGACGCCGTCGGGCAGGCCCGCCTCGCGCAGCAGCTCCATGATGTACCAGGCGCTCAGGGCCGCCGTGGACGAGGGCTTGAAGAGCACCACGTTGCCCATCAGCGCCGGCGCGGTGGCCAGGTTGAGGGCGATGGAGGTGAAGTTGAAGGGCGCCACCGCGAGGACGAAGCCGTCCAGCGGGCGGTAGTCCGACATGTTCCACATCTGCGGCGCGGACTCCGGCTGCATGCCGAGAATCTGCTCCGCGAAGTGGACGTTGTAGCGCAGGAAGTCGACGGCCTCGCACGTGGCGTCGATCTCCGCCTGGTGGGCCGTCTTCGACTGGCCCAGCATGGTGGCGGCGTTGATGATGGGGCGGTAGCGCGTGGCCAGCAGCTCCGCGGCGCGCAGGAAGATGGCGGCGCGCGACTGGAAGGGCATCCGCGCCCACTCGTCCTTGACGGACAGCGCGTTCTGGATGGCCTGCTCCACGTGGCTGCCATCCGCCTCGTGCAGCGTGGCCAGCACGTGCGAGTGCTTGTGCGGCATGCGCACCGTGTCCGTCTTGCCGGTGCGGATGTGCTTGCCGCCGATGATGACGGGAATCTCCACCTGCTCGCCGCTCATGCGCTTGAGCATGGCCTGCAGCTCGCGGCGCTCGGGCGTGCCAGGCGCGTGGGAGAGGACGGGCTCGTTCTTCGGCGGCGGGACGCGGGTAATGGCGTTGATCACGCGGGCAGACCTCGGGTCGGAAACAAAGGGCGGCGGAGCATAACCAACCCGCCTCGTGGGGGCAGCGAGGAAGCAGGGCCCTGCTATCAGTGAACCCTTTGATTTCCATGGGGTTCTCTGTCGTCCGGGTGACATTGGGCTGGCGGCTCCGAGCACGGGTACGATGTGGGCCATGCGAATCCTCCCTCGCAGTCCCGAGCTGCCCTCGGCCCCCGGTCTCTCCGCCCTGGAGGACGCGATTCGCAGGGACCTGGAGCGGCTGGAGTACCCCAAGCGCCCCTGGGTGCTGCCGCGCTGCACGCGGGCCGGGCAGAAGGTGCTGGACGTGCTCATCATCGGCGGAGGGCAGAGCGGCCTTACCGCCGCCTTCGGGCTGATGCGCGAGCGCGTCACGAATCTGCTCGTGGTGGACGACAGCGAGCCGGACCTCGCCGGGCCGTGGAAGACCTTCGCGCGCATGCACACGCTGCGCACGCCCAAGCACCTGACCGGGCCGGACCACAACCTCCCCAACCTCTGCTTCCAGTCCTGGTACGAGGCCCAGCACGGCGAGGCCGCGTGGCAGTCCGTGGAGCGCGTGCCCAAGGAGATGTGGGCGGACTACCTCAACTGGTACCGCCGCACGCTGGACATCCCCGTGCGCTGCCGCACCCGCGTGGGCGCGCTGGCCTGGAGCCCGGAGGAGGAGTGCTTCGTCGCCCCCCTCGTGCACACCCGCGAGGGCGACGCCGGGGTGCTGTACGCGCGCAAGGTGGTGCTGGCCACCGGCATCGACGGCTCGGGCCGCTGGGAGGTGCCGTCCGTGATTGCCGGCCTGCCCCGCGAGCTGTACGCCCACACGCGCGACGACATCGACTTCGAGGCCCTGCGCGGCAAGAGCGTGGGCGTGCTGGGCGCGGGCGCCTCCGCCTTCGACAACGCCGCCGTGGCGCTGGAGCATGGCGCCGCCGAGGTGCGCCTCTTCTACCGCCGCAAGACGCTGCCCAACGTCAACCCGTACCGCTGGGCGGAGTTCGTGGGCTTCCTCAAGCACCACGCCGACCTGCCGGACGCGGACCGCTGGCGCTTCATCCACCGCATCATGGAGATGGGGCAGCTGCCGCCCGCGGACACCTTCCGCCGCGCCCGCACCTTCCCCCAGTTCCACCTGCACGCCAGCAGCCCGTGGCTCTCCGCCGAGGAGGTGGACGGCCGGGCCCGCGTCACCACGCCGCAGGGGCAGTTCACCTTCGACAAGCTCATCGTCGGCAGCGGCACGGTGACGGATTTGTCGCTGCGCCCGGAGCTGGCGCAGCTGCACGGGGACATCGCGCTGTGGAAGGACCGGTACACGCCGCCCGCGGGGCAGGAGCACGCGGACCTGCTGCGCCACCCGTACCTGGGCGCCCACTTCGAGCTGCAGGAGAAGCACCCGGGCCGCGCGCCGCACCTCGCGTCCATCTTCAACTTCACCTTTGGCTGCCTGCTGTCCCTGGGCTTTGGCGGGGCCAGCATCTCCGGGATGAAGTATGGCCTGCCCAAGCTGGTGAGCGGGGTGACGCGGCAGCTCTACCTGGATGACCGGGACGCTTTCTTCGAGTCCCTGGAACGCTACGACGAGAAGGAATTCGAGCCATGAGCGCAGAGCACTTCGTGCTGCGCAGCCGGCGGGTGGTGGCACCCGGTGGCATGCGTGAGGCAGCGGTGGTGGTGAAGGACGGCAAGGTGGCCGCGGTGGTGGCCCCTTCCGAGATTCCGGCGGGCGTGCCGGTGACGGACGTGGGCGACAAGGTGGTGATGCCCGGCGTGGTGGACAGCCACGCGCACATCAACGAGCCCGGCCGCACCGAGTGGGAGGGCTTCGAGACGGCCACGCGCGCGGCGGCGGCCGGCGGCATCACCACCGTGGTGGACATGCCCCTCAACTCGCTGCCGCCCACCACCACGCTGGACGCGCTCCAGCTCAAGGCCCGCACGGCGGAAGGCCGCTGCCAGGTGGACCATGCCTTCTGGGGCGGCGTGATTCCGGGCAACGCGGACCAACTGGAGGCGCTCATCGACGCGGGCATCTCCGGCTTCAAGTGCTTCCTGTGCCCGTCGGGTGTGGATGAGTTTCCTCCCGCCGACGCGGCGGTGCTCGACGTGGCCATGCCGGTGCTGGCGCGGCGGGGCGTGCCGCTCATCGTCCACGCGGAGCTGGAGTCGCCGGTGCGGCGCGTGGCGCCGGGCACGGACCCGCGCACCTACCGCGGCTACCTGGAGTCCCGGCCGAAGCGCTGGGAGAACGACGCCATCCGGATGATGGTGGAGCTGGCGCGCAAGCACCGCTGCCGCGTGCACATCGTCCACCTGTCGTCGGCGGACGCGCTGTCCATCCTCCGCGACGCCCGGCGTGAAGGCCTGGAGATGTCGGTGGAGACGTGCCCGCACTACCTCTCCTTCACGGCGGAGGAGATTGAGGACGGCGCCACCCACTTCAAGTGCGCGCCCCCCATCCGCGAGGCGGAGAACCGGGAGCGGCTGTGGACGGGGCTGGCCCAGGGGGACATCGAGCTGGTGGTGTCGGACCACTCGCCCTGCACGCCCGCGCTGAAGCACCTGGAGCGCGGAGACTTTGGCGCGGCGTGGGGCGGCATCGCCTCCCTGCAGCTCAGCCTGCCGGCGGTGTGGACGGAGGCGCGCCGGCGCGGGCATCAGCTGGAGTCGCTGGTGCGCTGGATGTGCGAGGCCCCGGCGAAGCTGGTGGGGCTGGAGGGCGTGAAGGGCACGCTGGCGCCCGGGGCGGACGCGGACCTGGTCGTCTTCGACCCGGAAGCTTCCTTCACCGTGGAGCCCGCGCGCCTGCTACACCGTCACCCCGTGACACCCTACGCGGGCCGGACGTTGACGGGCGTGGTGGAGATGACGTTCCTGCGAGGGATGAAGGTTCATGAGCGCGGCCAGCCGTTGCCGCGCCCGGTTGGACGCTGGGTGCGCCGCCCTGTCACGGCGCGCGCCGCTGCCTGAAAATCTGGAGACCCCACACCATGCATGCACCCGAAGAGGGAAAGCTGCGCGTCGGTTTCACCGAGTACATCGACCTGGCCGCCGAGCACGTGGGCGGCCGCGCCCTGCTGGCCAGCGACGAGTTCTTCGCGGGCAAGGAGAACCTGCTCAAGCCCGGACGGGGCGTCTTCATCCCCGGCAAGTACACCGAGCAGGGCAAGTGGATGGACGGCTGGGAGTCGCGCCGCAAGCGCGTGCCCGGCCATGACTGGTGCATCCTCCAGCTCGGCCTGCCGGGCGTGGTGCGCGGCGTGGACATCGACACCAACCACTTCCTCGGCAACTTCCCCGAGTACGCCTCGGTGGACGCGCTCGAGGTGGAGGGCACGCCTTCCGCCGAGTCACTGGTGGACGCGAAGTGGACGCGCATCCTCCCGCAGCTGCGGCTGCAGGGCGGCTCGCGCAACCTGTTCCCCATCGCCAGCGAGGGGCGCTGGACGCACCTGCGCCTCAACATCTACCCGGATGGCGGCGTGGCGCGCTTCCGCGTGCATGGCGAGGTGCGGCCGGACTTCGAGCGCCTGACGCGCGCGAGCGGCACGGTGGACCTGGCGGCGGCGGAGCATGGCGGCACGGTGGTGGCGTGCAACGACGCCTTCTTCGGCCCCAAGGACAACCTGATTCTGCCGGGCCGCGCGGCCAACATGGGCGAGGGCTGGGAGACGCGGCGCAAGCGCACGCTGCCGGGCTTCGACTGGATTGTGGTGAAGCTGGCCGTGCCGGGCACCGTGCAGAAGGTGGAAGTGGACACCGCGCACTACAAGGGCAACTTCCCCGAGTCCGCGACGCTGGAGGGCTGCTACCTGCGCGAGCCGGTGGTGGACTTCGCCAACGCGCATGACATCGCCTGGACGGAGCTCTTGCCGCGCACGAAGCTGCAGGCGGACCACCGGCACTTCTATGAGTCCGAGCTGCGCGCCCAGGGGCCCTTCACCCACGTGCGGCTCAAAATCTTCCCCGACGGCGGCGTCAGCCGGTTGCGGGTCCACGGGCGGCCGGCATGAGCGCGCTGGAACGGCTCAACAAGCTCCTGGCCTCCGAGGCCCGCGCGGAGCTGCTGCGCTGCTGCGGCTCCTCGCGCTGGGCGGACGGCATGGTCCGCTCGCGCCCCTTTCGCGACGCCGAGCACCTGTTCGCGGAGTCCGCGTGGCTGTGGAAGCAGACGGGGCCGGAGGACTGGCGCGAGGCCTTCACGCACCACCCCCGCATCGGCGACGTGTCGCAGCTTCGCGCGAAGTTCGCCTCCACCGCGTCCTGGTCCTCGCAGGAGCAGGGCGGGGTGAGTGGCGCGGACGAGGCGGTGCTGCAGGGGCTGGCCGAGGGCAATGCCGAGTATGAGCGGCGCTTCGGCTTCATCTTCCTGGTGTGCGCCACCGGGAAGAGCGCGGCGGAGATGCTGGAGCTGCTGCGCGCCCGCCTGGACAACGCGCCGGACGAGGAGCTGCGCATCGCCGCCGAAGAGCAGGCCAAAATCACCCGCATCCGACTGGAGAAGCTGCTGGCGTCATGAGCACTCTTTCCACCCACGTCCTCGACACGCACCGCGGCCGCCCGGCCGCTGGCGTCCCCATCACCCTGGAGCTGCAAGGCCCTTCCGGCACCTGGAAGGAGCTGGCGCGCGGCATCACCAACGACGACGGGCGCGTGCGGGACTTCCTGCCCCAGGGCGCCCGCGTGGAGACGGGCGTCTACCGGATGGCCTTCGACACGGGGGCCTACTTCCGCGCGCAGGGCGTGAAGGGCTTCTACCCGTCGGTGACGGTGGTCTTCGAGCTCACCGCGCCCGACGAGCACTACCATGTCCCGCTGCTGCTGAGCCCCTTCGGCTATTCGACGTACAGGGGCAGCTGAGCACGGCTCGCGTCAGGGGTGGCCCCCGCCTCGGCCGCGGGGAGGGGCTCGCCCTTGCGCAGCAGGGCATGGAGCTGGGTGATGAGCAGCGGCGGCTGCACCGGCTTGATGAGGTACGCGTCCGGGCTGGGCTGGCCCGTGCCGTCATTCGCGCGGGGCTGGTAGCCGCTGACGAAGACGACGGGGATGTGCTTCAGCGTGGGCTCGGAGCGGAACCGGCGGAACAGCTCATAGCCGTCCATTCCGTCCATGCTCACGTCGGACAGCAACACGTCGGGAGGGCTGGCCAGCGCCTGCGACAGTCCGGACTCACCGTCGGCGGCGGTGGTGCAGTCGAACTCACCGGACAGCAGGAGACGCAGCGTCTCGCGCATCGTCCGTGAGTTCTCGACGATGAGGACCTTCGGTTTCACGGCGCTTCGACTCCCGGGGCTGGGGGAGGCGCCAGGTGGTTCCGGCGCTCCCTCATCCAATCGGTCAGGTCTCCAGCATCACCGCCCCGCGCACGGGGAGCAAGGGGTCCACCCCGCCCCCGGTCGGGGTGGGCGCGCCCCATGGAGCCCTGCCGCTCGTGGCCCGAGCGGGAAATCGGGGGGTTACTCCTCGGGTGGCGGGTTCACCAGGCCGCGCCGGGACACCTCGGAGTCCGCCTCCTCGTCACCGCGGGCCTCGCGTGCGGGCACCTTCTCCGTCGTCCACTCCTCGCCGCGCTCCACCCGGGCCTCCCAGGTGGTGTCCGCGGTGGAGCCGGGGCTGGCATTGGCCTCCGCCCTCAGGCGCCGGGCCGTCTCGGCGGCGCCCCGGTCCTGTGCGTCCTCCATCTGCCCCCGGTTGCGAGGCTGGAAGTTCTCTCCGGCGTGGAAGCCCGCCTGCTGGTCATCGCCGATGTCCCGGGGACGCTCGTCCTTCGGGCCCTTGCCCTTGTTGCCCGCCATGGTGCCGCCTCCGTCTGTGGCCTGAGTTGCCACTCAAGTTCGGAAGCGGCGGCGCGCGGGCAAGCAACGCCCGGCCGGTCGTCCGGGTGGTGGGCTAGCGCCGCCGCGTGGCGCCTGACGCGCCAGCTCCGGGCCGCCTCGCGACAAGTCCTCCACCAGCGTCCCCAGCCCCGCGGTGGGCGTGGCGATGCTGCACGCCGCGCCGCCATGGACGAGGCCCACCACCTGCATCCGCGAGTCCACCAGCGGCGCGCCCGAGTCTCCAGGCCGGCCCCGCATCGTGGTGAAGAGGGCGGCCGGCACCTCCGGCAGCGAGGGGCAGCGGCCCAGCCGCTCCAGCTGCGCCTCCTGTGCGTCACCGGGCCTGTCGTTCCGGCCGGTGAAGACGAGCCCGTCACCGGGCGCGGGCAGCCCGTCGGCGACTTCCAGCGGACGCACCGGTGCGCGGGCATCCAGTCGGATGACGGCCACGTCCCGGCCCCGGTCCACGTGCACGTAGGTGCCTCCGAGCCGCTGTCCGCCCAGGAAGGACAGGAACACCCGCGTGTCGTCGGGCCGGACGCAGTGCGCCGCGGTGAGCGCATGCCGTCCGTCCTCCACCACCACACCCGCGCAGTGGCCCGGCTCCAGCGTCACCGTGGCGGCGGCCACGTCATCCACGTCGGGCGGCGTGTCCGCGTCCCGCGACGTACGGCCGTCGCAGGCCCCCAGCGTCGCCAGCCCCAGCGCTCCCGCACCTGCCAGCCACCGCCTCGTGACTGCCCGCATCATCCGCCTCCCTCGCGGGTACACCGCCCCTGGACGGCGCCCCTGTGTGGAAGGATGTGCACCCACCCGCCGAGCCCCGTGGGATGGGCTGTCCGGCAGGCACCCGGGCGGGGCACACGCCGGCTGTCACTTGCCTGCGCACGTCCGGTGGAGGTCCCCTGTTACCCGTTTTGTTGTCCACGGAACGTGCTCGTACCGTGGAAACGTGATATTCCATTGACCTCTGGATTCCGCTAACCCCCGGGTCCCAACGCACCTCCGTGAGCGACGAGGAGAAGACAACCGTCCTGGACGAGCGCAGCCGTCCTCCAAGCAGCTGGGGGGACCGCATCCGCACGCCCATCACCCTCCCGGGGGCGCGCGCCGGAGAGCGCCGCTCGCTGGATGTGGGCACGGTGGTGACGGGGCGCTACCAGGTGGAGGGGCTGCTGGGTGAAGGCGGCATGGGCCGCATCTGGCTGGCGATGGACCTGCACGAGAAGCGCCGCGTGGCGCTCAAGGAGATGCAGGTCCCCGCGGGGCTGACGGCGGGGAAGACGGAGGAGCTGGTGCTGATGTTCCGGCACGAGTTCTTCGCCATGAAGAAGCTCCAGCACCCCGGCACGCTGAAGGTCTTCGACTGGGGCATGACGGAGGCCGGCAACCGCTTCATCACCATGGAGGTGGTGGACGGCAAGGACTTGAGCACGCTGGTGCGCGACGAGCCGCTGGACACGCGCACGCTGTACCGGGTCCTCATCCAGATGGCGCAGGTGCTGGCCTTCCTGCACTCGCGGCTGTACGTGCACTGCGACATCAAGGCCAGCAACGTGCGCATCACCAGCTCCGGCGCGGTGAAGCTGATGGACTTCGGGGTGATGCACCAACTGGGCACGCCCAGCCCCGGCCGCCTCAAGGGGACGCTGGAGTACCTGGCCCCCGAGTGGCAGCGCGGCGCCAGCATCGACGGGCGCGCGGACCTGTACTCGCTGGGGGTGATGGCCTACTACCTCGTCACGCGCCGGCTGCCCTTCAAGCGCAACACCCCGGCGGCGCTGCTGGCCGACCACCTGACGCGCCCGCCGCCGAGGCCTTCCACGATTTGCGAGGTGGAGCCGAAGCTGGAGGAGCTGATTCTCCGGCTGCTGGCGAAGGACCCGCGCGAGCGCTTCCAGGACGCCGGCGAGCTGCTGGAGGCGCTGTGCCACGCCAGCGGCGAGCCGCTGCCGGAGGAGACGCTGTCGGCGCGCGCCAGCTACCTGCACGTGCCGGAGGTGGTGGGGCGCGGCGCGGAGCTGGAAGTGCTGATGAACGCGCTGGCCGAGGCGGACTGGAACCAGTCCCACGCGGTGCTCATCGGCGCGCCGGCGGGCGTGGGCAAGACGCGGCTGCTCCAGGAGTTCGAGCTGCAGGCGAAGCTGGCGGAGCTGCCCTTCGGTCGCGGGCAGTGCCGGGCCGAGGGCCAGGCGCCGCTGGCCCCCATCACCCAGGCGCTGCGCAGCCTGGTGCCGCACACGCCCCTGGACATGATGGAGCGGCTGTCGCCGAAGCTGGTGCGGCTGCTCCCGGGGCTGGTGGGGGCGGAGCAAATCGCCGCGCCCCACGGCGCGCCCCCGGCGGTGGGCGAGGAGAAGCTGGCCTTCTTCGGCGCGCTGGCCGAGTGGGTGCAGGCGCTGGGGCGTCAGCTGACGCTGGTGCTGTGCTTCGAGGATTTGCAGTGGGCGGACAGCGCCACGCTGGAGGTGCTCAACGTGCTCATCCGCGCGCTGCACGGCACGCGCGGCATGGTGGTGGGCACGTTCCGCTCCGGCGAGCTGAGCCGGCTGAGCCTGGCCTTCCAGACGGTGGACGAGAAGCTCACCACGCGCATGGACCTGGAGCCGCTGGCCGTCGAGCACGTGCGCACGCTGGTGGAGCTGGCCCTGCCGGGGCTGTCGGTGCCCGAGGCCTTCGTGGCGCGGCTGCATGACACGACGGGTGGCAATGCCTTCTTCGCCACCGAGTGCCTGCGCGCGCTGGTGGAGGCGGACGCGCTGATGCGCGTGGGGGGCCGGTGGACCGCGGAGGCGGGGCTGGACACGCGGCCTCTGCCGGCCAGCATCCAGGACGCGGTGCTGGCGCGCCTGGCCACCGCGCCGCCGGAGCAGGTGGCGCTCCTGCGCAGGCTGG
>JBKGHK010000939.1:0-3431 GCA_046520375.1 Pyxidicoccus sp. 3LFB2 | reverse complement strand
CGAAGCCGGCCGCCGCCGCCGAGGCGAAGCCCACGGAGATGAAGGCCGAAGCTGCCCCCGCCCCCGCCGCCGAGGCCCCTGTCGCCGCCGAGGCCAAGGCCGAGGCGAAGCCCGAGGCCAAGCCCGCGAAGAAGGCCAAGAAGGCCGCTCCCAAGACGGAGACGGCCGCCGAGACCAAGTAGTCCGGTTTTACAGCTTCGGTAGGAACAGGCGGGGGTGCCCCATCCAAGGGGGGCGCCCCCGCTGTCTTTTCTGGGTCCATCCGAACCCACTCTAGCCTCAGGGGCCCCCGTCCATTCGGAAAACGACGGGAGGTCCAATCCAACCCGCCTGGGTCTTTCTCCTCATTACGGGTTTGCCACATTCAATGAGTCTGCGATTTGACAGGAACAGAAGAATCCTGCTTAATGTGACTTCAGAGGATGACACACGGTTCCAGACAGCAGCGGAACCCGGCCCCCCCACCGTCCCCCCTCCTGGAGATTGCCCCCGATGATTGAAGCCTTCTCGAAGGTGTCGGAAGCCTCGAAGCTGCTGCTGGAGAAGGGCCTCTGCGCGAGCACCGGCGGGGAGTCGCTGCGCATGGTGGGCCACGCGCTCGGCGTGGACCGGGCCTACATCTTCGAGAACCGCACCCAGCAGAACTACGGGCGGTTCATCACCGACATGCGCCACGCCTGGGCCGAGGCGCCCACGCCGTCGCCGCTGGCCAACCCGGTGCTGCGCGCCTTCTCCTTCCGGGACTTCGCGCCGGGCTGGGTGGACATGCTGGAGGCGGGCATGGTGGTGGCCTGCCCCACGCGCGACGCGCCGCCGATGATGAAGGACCTGCTGGAGCGCCAGGGCACACAGTCGGTGCTGCTGTGCCCCATCAACCCCTCGCGGCAGCAGTGGTGGGGCGTGGTGGGCTTCGAGGACTGCCGCCAGCCGCGCATCTGGAAGCCCGAGGACATCAGCCTCCTCAAGTCGCTGTCGCGCGCGGTGGCCGCCTCGGTGCGCCACGGGCAGATGCGCTCCTCGCTGGACCAGGTCCGCAACAGCCTGCGCCAGGCGGTGAGCCGCACCCCGGTTTCCGGACACTGACGGTCGCCCGGTCGCCCGGCTGGGGGGGCAGCGGCGACCCGGATACGGAGCGGATAGTACGGCGTCGCGTTTCTGCTACCCTGGCGGCCCCTCGCCTACCGCCATGTCCTCAATCGACCCCACCGCGATCAGCCGGCCACGCTCTCCGGACCTCATCAGCGGCTACCACCTCGAGAAGCTCGTCGGTAGCGGAGGCATGGGAGAGGTACACAAGGCCACCCAGCTCTCGCTGGGCCGCACGGTGGCCGTGAAGCTCCTCAACCCCGAGCTGGCCAAGGACCCGTCCTTCATCGCCCGCTTCCAGAAGGAAGCGGCCGCGCTCGCCGCGCTGAGTCATCCCCACATCGTCAGCATCGTCGACAAGGGGAAGACGGACACCACCTACTACCTGGTGATGGAGTTCGTGGACGGCCCGTCGCTGCGCGAGCTGATCCGCGCCCCGGAGCTGGACGTGCCGGGGGCGCTGCGGCGGATGCTCGAGGTCTGTCGGGCCATCGAGTACGCGCATGGCCGCGGCGTCATCCACCGCGACTTGAAGCCGGAGAACATCCTGCTGGACCAGCAGGCCGGCGGCATCGCCAAGGTGTCGGACTTCGGGCTGGCCTCGTTCCTGGCGGACGCCAGTCCGTCCTCGCGCTACGCGCTCACCTCCACGCACGTGTCCATGGGCACGCTGTCGTACATGGCGCCCGAGCAGCGCGTGGACGCGAAGAACGCGGACGCGCGCGCGGACATCTTCTCGCTGGGCGTCATGCTCTACGAGTGGCTCACGGGCGAGGTGCCGCTGGGCACCTTCGACCTGCCCTCGCGGCGCCGGCAGGGCGTGGACCCGAAGCTGGACGCCATCGTCACCCGGTGCCTCAAGCCGGACCCCGAGGACCGCTACCCGTCGGTGACGGCGCTCATCGCGGACCTCCAGTTCCTGGTGCCCGGCAGCATGGCGTCCATGGCGCCCGTGAAGCTGACGCGCTTCCAGCGCTTCCGCCAGGGTGTGCGCAAGGTGGTGCGGACCACGGTGCGCGGCGCGGCCGTCGCGACGGTGGTGGCGGCCGTGGGTGTGCTGGGCCTGGCCTGGTGGAACACCAGCCACCCCCTCCCCCAGGTGCGGCCGGGCCTGGCGATGACGTCCGAGCAGGGCCTCGGGCCGCCCTCGAAGATGCATGATGTGCTGGGACGGCGGGAGGACGGACAGGACAAGCGCCTGGTGTCCGTGGGCGAGGGGCTGAACGACGCGGTGTCGCTGATGGTCGCGGGCCGGGCGGCGGCCTTCGAGCAGAAGACCCTCGTCTTCCCGTGGGCGGATGGCCAGTCGCGCGTGGGGCGGGCCTACATGGACGTGACGCCGCGGATGGCGGGCGACATCGCCTCGCTGAGCGCGCGCGTGCGCACGGAGCCCCCGGAGCCCACGTGGAAGAACCGCGCGCTCGCCATCGTGGGTCGTCCGCCTCCGCAGTCAGCGTCCGCGCTGCTGTTGATGGGCAGCGCCAGCCGCTACGTGGCCCTCATCCACAAGGGCCCCAAAGAGCCCCTGGAGCTGGAGTGGTCCCTGGGTGAGCGCAGCGGCACCATGCAGGGCCTGGCCGCGCCCGAGGGCGAGGCCGTGCTGGAGCTGAAGGTGGACGAGGAGGGCATCCTCCGGGCGTACGTGGGCAAGGGCAGGGACCAGCGCGCCATCGCCGAGCCCCTCAACCTGGGGCCGGGCTGGATGGAGCACTTCGGCGACTCGCCGCCCGAGCCGGGCTTCGGCTGCATCGAGGGCACCTGCCGCGCCGAGGGGTTCGCCTATGTCGTGCGCCAGGCGCCCCCTCCGGGCACGCTGGCCCCGGTGCCGCCCGTGCCCGTCGTCAGGGCGGTGGCGGCCAACACGGTGCCCGCCAAGGCCGTGACGCCCAAGAAGGCCCCGCCGCCTCCGCCGCCCAAGAAGCAGCCCGCCAAGCCCCCCCCGAAGGGCGGCAAGAAGCGGTAACGGGGCCCGGAAGCGCCCACGGCGGACATCCGGACGCAGGGGAATATGGCCACCCACGGGGGATTGCATTATCCCTCGGCCCTCCTATGCGCACCTTCCGTCGCGGACTCGCCGCGCTCGCTTTCGTCGCAGCCCTGTCCGGCTGCCCCAAGTCCTCCTCCTCCGTCACGCCCCACGTCCTGGAGTCCGCCGCCGAGCGGGCCCAGAAGGGCACGGACGAGGCCCGCACGCTCGCGCTCGCGGGCTTCCACGCGTACCTCGTGGCGGGTGACGCCGTGCTGGCGCAGCAGCGCTTCGACGCCGCGGTGGCGAAGGACGCCGGGGACCCCTACGCGCTGGCCGGCCAGCACCTGATGGCCCCGGCGCGCGGGCAAGGTGGACC
>JBKGHK010000938.1:0-3445 GCA_046520375.1 Pyxidicoccus sp. 3LFB2 | reverse complement strand
GCATCGCCACGCTGCCCAACGGAGCGGCCCTGGCCACCGTGGGGTGGCAGGAGGCGGGCGGACTGCTGGGCGGGCTGGTGGGAAGTGGCGCAGGCGGTGCTGCTGCTGTTCGCGCTGCTGCTGTCGTCCTTCGTGGCGCTGGTCGCCGCCGGCGACGCTGCTGCTGCTGGCACGCGAGCGGGTGGCGGAGGTGGGCACGCTGCGGGCGGTGGGCATGCAGCGGCGCGAGGTGTTCACCTCGCTGCTCCTGGAAGGCCTGCTATTGGGCGGCCTGGGCAGCCTGCTGGGCGCGGTGCTCGGGGCCACGCTGCTGCGGCTGGGCATGGGTGACGGCGTGGCGGTGGAGGATGGCTCGCTGCAGTTCTTCCTCGGAGGGCCGGTGCTGCGGCCGGAGCTGGCGCCCGGCGGCACGGGGGTGGTGGTGCTGGGCGTGACGCTGGTGGTGGTGGTGGCGGCGCTGGTGCCCGCGTGGCGCGGCAGCGCGGTGGCGCCGGTGGCGGCGATGCGCAAGGGTGAGGGCTGAACGACATGCGCGCGCTCTTCCAGATTGCCCTGCGCAACCTCCTGGCCCACCGCGAGCGGGGGCTTCTGCTGCTGGTGGTGCTGGCCGGCGCCAGCGCGGTGCTCGTCGGGGTGATGTCCCTGAAGGCCGGCGTGGCCGCGGCGCAGCGCGAGGCCGTGCGCACGTACCTCAGCGGCGACCTCAACGTGGGCGGCTACTTCAAGGAGCACCCCGACTCCCTCTTCCCGGTGGTGGGCGATACCGCGCGCGTGCGCACGGCGCTCCAGCCCACGCGGGAGCTCGGCGAGGCACAGGGAGGCCTGGGCGAAAAGCAGGGCGCGCTGGGCGAGAAGCAGGGCGAGCTGGGGCAGCGGCAGGGTGAGCTCGGGCAGAAGCAGGCCGCGCTGGGCATGAAGCACGCCGAGCTGGCGCACAGGCAGGCGGGCATCCACCTGGAGGAGCGGCGCGCCGAGGCCCTCCCCGAGGCCCAGCGCAAGCAGCGCGAGGCGGAGCTGCGCAAGCAGGAGCAGGCCCTGGACCAGGAGATGGAGGCCCTCGAGAAGCAGCAGGAGGCGCTGAACGAACAGCAGGAAGCACTGGGCCGCGAGCAGGACAAGCTCGGTGAGCAGCAGGAGAAGCTCGGCGAGGAGCAGGAGAAGCTCGGCGAGCAGCAGGAGGCCCTCTCCCGCGAGGCCGAGAAGAGGGTGCAGGGGCTCATCGACGAGGCGCTCCGCAAGGGGCTCGGGCAGCCGCTGCCCACCTGATGACGCTCCGCGCACGGGGCCCGTGACGCCGGAGGCATCGCTCCTCTAACTTGAGGAGTCCCTGTCTCCGGAGGTCCCACGATGAGCCTCGCCGCCGTTCCACAGGCCACTCCCAGCAGCACGCTCGACTCGGTGGTGCAGCGTGTGAAGGAGGGCTCCCGCGCCTGGGTGAAGCTGGGGCTGCGGGAGCGCATCTCCCTGCTGGAAGAACTGCGCCGCGCCTTCTCCGCCGTCGCAGAGCCGAGCGTCCGCGCGGCCTGCGAGGCCAAGGGCATCGACCCCAACAGCCCCCTGGCCGGCGAGGAGTGGCTGGGCGGCCCGCTGGTGGTGCTGCGCAACATGCGGCTGCTGGTGGACTCGCTGAAGGACATCCAGCGCCATGGCGTGCCGCACATTCCCGCCAAGCAGCTGCGCACGCTGGAGGATGGCCGGCTGGCGGCGCGCGTCTTCCCGAAGGACGCGCTGGACGGAATGCTCCTTCCGCGCAACGTGGGCGAGGTCTACTTCCTCCCCGGCGTCACCGCGGCCAACCTGCGCGAGCATCAAGCGTCCTTCTACCGCAAGCCCCACGGCGGCAAGGTCTGCGCCGTGCTGGGCGGCGGCAACGTCAACTCGATTCCGCCCGCCGACTGCCTCTACAAGCTCTTCGTCGAGGGCACCGCGTGCGTGCTGAAGATGAACCCGGTGAACGCCTACCTCGGGCCGTTCCTGGAGCAGGCCTTCGCCCCGCTCGCGAGGCTCAACGTCTTCGCGGTGGTGTACGGCGGCACCGAGGAGGGCTCGGCGCTGGTGCAGCACCCGGCGGTGGACGAGGTGCACGTCACCGGCAGCGACAGGACGCACGACGCGCTGGTGTGGGGCCCTCCGGGGCCCGAGGCGGAAGGGCGCCGCTCCCGCAACGAGCCGCTGCTCAAGAAGCCGTTCTCCAGCGAGCTGGGCAACATCTCCCCCGTGGTGGTGGTGCCCGGGCCGTACTCGGACGGGGAGCTGCGCTACCAGGCGGACAACATCGCCGGCATGGTGGCCAACAACGCGTCCTTCAACTGCAACTCCGCCAAGCTGCTGGTGCAGCCGAAGGACTGGGCGCGCCGCTCGCTGGTGGTGGA
Organism: Pyxidicoccus sp. 3LFB2; assembly: GCA_046520375.1. GTDB lineage: Bacteria > Myxococcota > Myxococcia > Myxococcales > Myxococcaceae > Myxococcus. The sequence goes on along the minus strand of JBKGHK010000938.1, from coordinate 1,073 downwards.
CGGGGTGCACGCCGGGCTGGGCAAGGCGGCCGTGCGCCGCGCGTACTACCCGGGTGCCGAGCAGCGGTGGAAGCAATTCACGGACGGCCGCGCGCACCTGCGCCTGGTGGGCACCGCCAACGCGGGGGAATTGCCCTATGCGCTGATTCCGGACGTGGACCCGGCCCAGGCGGAGGACCGCGTCTTCCGCCAGGAGCCCTGGTGCACGGTGCTGTCGGAGACGGGCCTGCCCGGCTCGGATGACCCGGTGGCCTTCCTGGAGAAGGTGGTGCCCTTCCTCAACGAGAAGGTGTGGGGCACCCTCAACGTCACGCTCATCGTCCACCCGAAGTCGCTCAAGGACCCGGCCGTCAACGCGGCGGTGGAGCGCGCCATCCGCGAGCTGCGCTACGGCACCGTGGCCGTCAACACCTGGCCCGCCGCCGGCTACGCGCTCGTGTCCCTGCCGTGGGGTGGCCACCCGTCCTCGTCCGCGCGGGACATCCAGAGCGGGCTCGGCTGGGTCCACAACACGTTCATGTTCGAGGACATCGAGAAGGCCGTCATCCGCGCGCCGCTGACCAACCTGCCCGCGCCGCCGTGGGTGCCGGGCCACCGCAGCGTGCGCGAGCTGGCGCGGCGGCTGGTGGAGTTCGAGCTGGGGCCGTCCTGGCTGAAGGTGCCGGGCATCGCCGCGGCGGCGATGCGGCGGTAGCGCTGGAGGTCCTGCCTCGGAAGGGCCTTCGGGAGAGGGCCCGACTCGAGGCGCCTGTGGCACGGGGGCCGGCTAGCCGGGCGGGCAGCCGGGCCCGTGAACTGCCGGGATGCGGCACCCCGTGGTAAACCGGGGGCATGGCATCGATGCACGCACGGGAAGGTGGGCAGCTCCTGCAGACGGGGCGGCCCCAGGAGGCAGTGAGGAGCTTCCAGATGGGGCTCTCCCTCGACCCGGATGATGTGGACTGTCTGCTCGGCCTCGTGCGCACGCACCTGAGCACCGGCGCGGCGGGCGAGGCGGAGGCGGCCGCGCTGCGGCTGCTGAAGGTGAAGCCGGACCACGCGGAGGCCCAGGCGCACCTGGCCATGCTGCGCGC
>JBKGHK010000937.1:0-3450 GCA_046520375.1 Pyxidicoccus sp. 3LFB2 | reverse complement strand
CCTCGGCGGGCGCCGCTCGCAGGCCGCGGGAAGCAGCAGGGCGAGCGTGAGGAGACGGGCGGAGACGGACATGCGCAAGGGGCTTCCGGGTAGCACGCCGTGCGGGCCCCGACAACCCGGGGCGCCGGGCCCTGTGCGCGGACTCACGCCCGGGTCGCGTGCGCCGAGAGGAACGCCTCCACCAGGGGGAAGATTTCGTCCGGCGCCCGCCTGCCGAGGATGAGGTCCGCGTGCCCGTAGTCCGCCCCGAAGCCATGCGCCCGGCCCGCCACGAGGAACTTCACCGGCCCGCCCAGGGCCTCCTTCGCGCGCGCCACCGACATGGGCGGGGCGAGGAGGTCCTTGCTGCCGGCCAGCAGCAGGAAGGGGATGCGCACGCGGGACAGGGACTCGCGGTAGTCGAAGCCCCCGTCATAGGTGGTGAAGCGATTGGTGGAAATCCAACGGGCGAACTGGCGCCCCACGCCGCCGGCGACGTTGGCCGGCACGTTGGCCAGGGCCTTTCGCACCACGTCCGGCTCCATGTTCTCCGCCAGCATCATGTACCGGCTGAGTGGCCCGGGGGGCGCGCCGAACAGGGCCAGGCTCGTCACCCGCCCGGTGGGGATGACCTTCAGCTTCAGGATGGGCTCCACCTTCTGGATGAAGGTGCGCAGCCCCGGCTGCACCGCGAAGGTGAACGGGCTGCCCAGCACGGCCGCCGCGCGCACCGGGGCCTCGGGGTTCCGCGCCAGGTGCGCATAAAGGGTCAACCCGCCCTTGGAATGACCGACCCAGAGCACTTCCTTGGCACCTGTGGACAAGACGGTTCGCACCGCGGTGCGGACGTCATGTTCAGCCTGGTCATCGAAATTGAAGTCCGCGCACTCGCCCGCCAGCCCCCGGCCGCGCAGCTCCAGCACCCACGCCTCGAAGCCCGCGCGGGCCAGGTAGCGCGCCATGCTGTACTGCTCGTCGAAGTCCAGGTGGAAGCGGTTGGCCCCCAGCCCATGGCAGAGGATGACGGGCTCCGCGAAGCGCCGTTCTCCTCTGGGGTGATAGCGGCCCAGGGCAATGGAGGCGCCGTCGTCCGTGGGCACCCGATAGAGCTCGTCCGGCCGGAAGCTCAGCGTCAGCAAGCCCTCCTTGCCGCGGGCCACCGTCCGCGAAAAGAGGTCTGCCATCCGTCCCAGCCGAGCCACCTGTCTGCGTGTCACCCAACCAGTCTAAGCGCGTCCGTGGCGCCACGCTCTGTTCAATGCTCACCCTCACCTACTCCCGGCAGGGCTGTTGCAGGGAGATGTGCGTGTGATGGCGGGAGGACGCTGGATGCGGCAAAACCGGGCTTTCAAGGAAGCGTTGTCATCCTTCATCGCCACCGTTTTTCCCACAGATACCCTCCTGCGTGCCCTTCGAGAGATGGAGCGGCACCAGGTGAGGATGCTGGGAGTGGTGGGCGAGGGGGGCGGACTGTTGGGGTTGGTGAGCGAGGCGCACATTCTCGCGGCGTGGCAGGTGGATCCGCTGGCCTCGGTCTCCGAAGTCATGGCGCGGGTGCAGCCCCCGCCCAAAGAGCGGCCCCGGCTGCGGAGGCTGCTCACGTTCCAGTTGCGGTTGCCACGCTTGCGGCGAAAGGAGCGTGCGCTGGCCCTGACGGCGCCCCTGGGGCAGGGGTGAGACGGCCGGCCGGTGGTGGCGGTACAGTGCCGCCGCCGTGTCGGACGAAACACCCCTCTGGTCTGTCTACATGCTGCGCTGCCGCGACGGCACGCTGTACACCGGCGCCACCAACAACCTGGAGCGCCGGTTGGCCACCCATGGCCGGGGAAGAGGGGCCGCGTATACACGCGCCCGCCTGCCCGTCACCCTGGTCTGGAGCGAGCCCGTCGGAGACCGCGGCGCCGCCCTGCGCCGGGAGGCCGCCATCAAGCGCCTGTCCCGGGGGGACAAGCTGCTCCTGGTGGCCGCCCGCAGAACGCCCGCGCGCCGCCGGAAGTGAGCCGGGGTGGGACGTCTGCTCTCCGACTGGCGCACGGGGATGACTTACGGTGGAAGACCTTTTGTTTCACCGTGTGACTTCCATCATGGATTCCACGACTTTTCCGGAAGGAGGGTCGATACCCCGGTAAGAGCTGACGCGTTACTCTGGCGTCATCCTTCGCAGGGGGAGTCTATGTCTCGGTCGGCTTCGGGATTCGTCGTGGCGTTGGCGTTGAGCACGCTGGTCTCCGGGTGCCTGGTCAACAATCCGCCGGAGGTCACGGCGGGGCCGCGCCCCAGTCCCCTCATCATCCCCCCGGGGGGCCAAGTCACCCTGGAGCTGGAGGTGACGGACCCGGACGGGGACGAGATGGAGTTCGAGTGGAAGCAGAACCCGTCCGAGCCCGCGGGCCGCTTCAGCGACCCGGGCGCGCGCAACCCCACCTGGACGGCGCCGAACGTGGGGGAGACGACGACGTTCAACCTCACCGTCACGGTGATGGACAACGAGGGCGGTGGCGTGCTGGGCACGACGCCCACGTTGGTGGTGCGGGTGAACTAGCTCAGGCGGTGGCGCCGGGCGTGGCGGGAGGCGTCTGGGCCCCCGCTGCCCGGGCGCGGCGGCTGGCGCGGCGCACGAAGAGGATGCCCAGCACCAGCATGACGAGGCTGCCGGCGCCCGCGCCGATGGCCTGGTACGAGAGCAGGGAGCTCGTCGTGCGCTGGATGACCTCGGGCAGGTTGCACATGGTCTGCGTGGCGAAGGGCGTCTCGTTGTACCAGCCGAGGAAGGCCGGCCCCATCCACGAGGCGACGACGATGCCCAGCAGGGCTCCCGCGAGGACGAAGTTCAGCAGGGTCTTGGCGACGTTCATGGCAGGCACCTCGGCGGGTTGACGTCGGGCCGTGCTTAATATGCGCACGGTGCGACCGCCAGGGGTGGAACGTGTTAAGGGAAGGGCGTGCCGCTGCTCCCGCTCGCCATCCTGTTCGGTCTCATCGCGCTGGTGTGCGCCGCCATCCTGTTGATCCACGCGTTTCGTCGCAGCGTGGGCACGGGCGTCATGGTGCTGCTCATCCCCTGCTACGTGCTGTTCTACGCCTTCAGCCAGTTCGAGCACCCGCGCAAGGGGCTCATCGTCGCCGGCTTCATGGCCAGCACGGTGCTGGCGGCGGTGTTCCTGGGGCTGGGCGCGCACGGGCTGAGCGAGCTGTCCTCGCCCGTCCCGCCCCCGGGCTTCTAAAGGCACCCGCCTCCGTGACGCCCATGGCCACCGGGGCCCGCTGCGCCAGCCACCCGGACGTGGCGGCGGTGGCCACGTGCGTGCGCTGCGGCAGCTTCCTGTGCGGTGACTGCACGGAGGTGGTGGGCGAGTCCCCCTACTGCGCGCCCTGCGTGGCGGTGCTGCGCCGGGACGCGAAGCCGTCGCGGGTGGTGCAGGCGGCGCTGGCGCTCAACGTGCTGGGGCTGGCGTGCCTGCCGTGCTCGCT
>JBKGHK010000936.1:0-3458 GCA_046520375.1 Pyxidicoccus sp. 3LFB2 | reverse complement strand
CACCGCGGCCAGCTTCGCCTCCAGCGCCTCCAGCGCCACGGGCTTGGGCAAGAAGTCGTCCGCGCCCGCGCGCCAGCAGTGCATGACCTCGTGCGGCTCGCCCGCGGAGGTGAACATGATGACGGGCACGTTGCGGCCCGCCGGGTGCGCCTTCACCAGCCGGCACACCTCGTCGCCCTGCATGCGCTCCATGCGCAGGTCCAGGAGGATGAGCGAGGGGGCGCGCCGCGCCAGCTCGGCCAGGCACGCCTCGCCCCCGTCCATGGCCACGGCCTCGCAGCCCAGCCTCGCCAGGTGCAGGCGCACCACCTCCCGGGCGGTGCGGGAGTCGTCCACCACGAACACGGTGTCGCGCGCGGCGGAAGGAGGGACGGTCATGGGCTCACGGATAGGAGGAAGGAGGAAGGACGACCACGGGCCCCTCGGGCCAGCGTTCGGGGGTGGACGCTCAGGCGCGAGGCTCCTGGCGACCGGACAGCAATTGCGTGAGCTGGCGAGCAATCGAGGCGCACTGCGCGGAGTCGCCCTCCTTCAGCGCGGTGCGCCCCCCGTCCAGCAGCTGCTGCACGGTGCCCACGGCGGCCTGCGCCTCGGGGCTGGGGTTCTCCTGCGCGCTCTTCTGGAGCAGCCGCGCCAGCTTCTCGCCGCGCTCCAGCAGCTTTCGGAACAGCTCCTCCGCGCGCTTCGCGTCCACCACGCCCTGGGCCTGCGCGTAGTGGGCCTGCTCCGCGCCCAGCTTCTCCGCCTCGCCCTGGGGCATGCCGGGCCGCGCCTCCAGGCGCACCGACTCCACGTTGCCGGTGGTCAGGTCCGTGGCCTTCACCGCGAGGATGCCCTCGCTGGACAGCTCGAACACGACTTCCAGGGGCACGTCGCCGCGCGCGGCCACGTGCAGGTTCTTCAGCACCACCTCGCCCAGCTTGTAGTTCTCGTCCTGGAACTCGCTCTCCCCCTGGTACACGGGGATGCGGGCCTCGTTCTGGCCGGACGTACCGGGGAAGAAGATGTCGCGCGCCACCACGGGCACGCCCGTGTTCTTGGCGATGAGCCGCTTCACGCGCCCGCCCAGCACGCCCACGCCCAGGCTCTGGCTGGCCACGTCCAACAGCAGCGCCTGGCCGGACTGGCGCAGCAGTTCGTCCGCCTGCACCGCCGCGCCCAGCGCCACGGCCTCGTCCGGGTGCACGTCCGTGGACGGCGCGCGGCCGAAGAAGTCCGCCACCAGCCGCCGAATCAGCGGCACGCGCGTCATGCCCCCCACCAGCAGCACCACGTCCACCGAGCGCGGGTCCATCTTCGCCTCGCGCATCACCCCCTGGCACGCCTCCAGGCAGCGGCGCGACAGCGGCTCGGACAAGGTCTCGAAGAAGGAGCGCGTGAGCACCGTCTCCAGCTCCGTCAGCCGCCGGCCCGTGGTGTTGTGGTCCCCCAGGCCCTGCACGGAGATGGTGGCCTCGTCGGCCTCCGTCAGGGTGCGCTTGGCGGCCTCGGCGGCCACCTTCAGCCGCCGCAGGCTCTGCGCGTCCTGGGACACGATGTGGCGCAGGTCATCATCCACCTGCGCCAGGAGCCACTGGACGATGCGCTGGTCGAAGTCCTCGCCGCCCAGCTTCGGGTCGCCACCGGTGGCGCGCACCTCGAAGACGCCGGCCTTCACCTCGAGGATGGACACGTCGAACGTGCCGCCGCCGAGGTCGAACACCAGCGCGTTGCCCTCGAAGCCGCGGGAAAGCCCGTAGGCCAGCGCCGCCGCGGTGGGCTCGTTCACCAGCCGCACCACGTCCAGCCCGGCGATGGTCGCCGCCTCGCGCGTGGCCTGGCGCTGGTTGTCGTCGAAGTTGGCGGGGACGGTAATCACGCACTTGGAGACGGGACGCCCGAAGTGCGCCTGCGCGTCCAGCGCCAGCTCCCCCAGAATCATCGCCGACACCTGGGTGACGGGCAGCACGCGCCCGGCCAGCTTCACGCGCACGTCGCCCGCGGGGCCGGCGACCAATGGATAGGGCACCAGGGCCTTTGCCTGCTGGACGAGCTCCGGGGTGTAGCGCCTCCCGAGGAAGCGCTTGGTGGCCCAGACGACGGCGTCCGGGTGCTCTTCCGCCAGTGCTTGCGCGGCCTGTCCCACCACGCGCTCACCGCCCTTCGTCACACCGAGGACGGACGGCGTGAGCCGGCCACCCGCACGTGAGGGGATGAGGCGCGGGCGACCGTCCTCGACGGTCGCCACGGCGCTGTTGGTGGTGCCCAGGTCGATGCCGATGACGGGGTCGTGCATGGGGGGTTGTCAGGACACCACGCTACGGGTGTTCCGGCCACCTCGCCAAGTCCCCTATTTCACATACGCTCCGTGTACCTGCCGCCCCCCTGGCTTCCAGCCCTTCCGACGCGGTGCGTGGGGAAGGGGGCGGCCCAGGCGTGACGGCCGTTGCCCGGGCCGGGGCACCATGCTAAGGGCGCGACCGTCATGGTGAACGTCTCCATCGCCCGCCGCTACGCTCGTGCGCTCCTCGATGTCGCCTCGGAGGCCGGCCGCACCGATGCCGTCGCCGAGCAGCTGACGGCCTTCGCCGGCGTCTTCGCGAAGAACCCGGAGCTGACGGACGTCCTCCTCAACCCCGTCTACTCCCGCACCCAGCGCCGCGAGGTGGTGGAAGGGGTGATGAAGGCCCTCCCCGGAGGCGCGGACCCCATCCTGGCCAGCACCCTGCGCCTGCTGGTGGACCGCAGCCGCCTGAACTACCTCACGGACATCGCCCGCCTCTTCGGCGACATGGCGGATGCCCGTGCCGGCCGCGTCCGGGGCCGCATCACCTCCGCCGCCCCCATGGCCGCGGACGCCCTCACCCGCCTCCAGCAGACGCTGCAGCAGCTCACCCAGCGCAACGTCATCATGGAGACGCGCGTGGACCCCGCCCTGCTGGGTGGGGTGTCCGCCCAGGTGGGCAGCCTCCTCTATGACGGCAGCCTCCGCACCCAGCTGGAGCAGATGCGCCGCGACTTGAAGCAGCGCTGACGTCTGGCTGCCCGTCGGGCAGCCAACTGTCCAGGTCGGCTTCTCACCCCGCAGTCCAGGGCAAACCGGCATTTCCAGCGGGCCCGGGTAAGGGGTATACTCTCCGGTGACGCGGGATAAATCCGCGTATTCCGGACGACCTGAACATGCCGCAGTCCCTGCTCCACTGGCTTCCTGAAGGCACGCCCTCGTCGGTGGTGCCCGAGGAAGCGCGGCCCTACCTGGGCGCGTTGCTCAACGCGGCGGGTTGTGGCGTCGCCCTGCTGGACAGGGAGCTGCGGCCCATCTGGGTGAACGCGGCGCTGGCGTCCCTGTCGGGGCTGGAGGCGCGCACGCACGTGGGCCGTCCGCTGGCGGAGCTGTGGCCCCACGTCGCCCCCATGCTGTCGCCCCTGCTGGCGCGGGCGCTGTCGGGCGAGGACGTGGCGGAGGCGCCGGTGAGCGG
>JBKGHK010000935.1:0-3463 GCA_046520375.1 Pyxidicoccus sp. 3LFB2 | reverse complement strand
CGTGCCGGCCGAGGTCGAACAGGCCTCGCTCCAGCTCGAAGGCGCGGGACGCGGACTCTGGCGAGGCGGGCAGCAGGACGATGGCGCCCGGCTGTCCCAGCCGCGCACGCCGCTCGGCCTGCGAGACGAGGGACGACTCCAGCGCCCCGCGCTTGCCCGTCTCGGCGGGCCCCAGCACCATGCCCGCGCCCACGGTGTCGTGCGTGAGGGCGTCGATGATGATGAAGGCGCCGGTGCGGCGGTTGTCGCGGTACGGGTCCGCCAGCAGCGGGCGGCGGCACACCAGCCGCACCTTGCCGATGTCATTGAGCGCCAGCGACTCGGCGGGCACCTCGGACAGGTCCTCCAGCTCCTTGCGCCAGAGGATGCGCTCCACCTGCGCGGGAGCGGTGCGGGTGGTCTGCTTCACCAGATAGCGGCGCGAGCAGTCCAGCGGCTGCTCACCGAACCAGACCAGCATCGCGTCCAGCTGGTGGAGCGCCAGGGGCGGCTCGTCCACGTGGGCCAGCAGGTCTCCCCGGCTGGCGTCCACCTCGTCCGCCAGCCGCAGGGTGATGGAGGCGGGCGCCGAAGCCTCCTGCAGCGGCCCGTCGAAGGTGTCGATGCCCGCCACGCGCGTGCGGCGACCGGAGGGGAGCACCTGGATTTCGTCCCCGACGCGCACGGTGCCAGAGGCCACCTGCCCGGCCAGCCCCCGGTAGTCCTGGTGCGGCCGGAGCACGTACTGGACGGGGAAGCGGAAGGGCGCGTTGTCCAGCCGGCGCTGGTGGGGCCGGGACTCCAGCCACTCCAGCAGCGTGCCGCCCTCGTGCCACGGCGTGCGCGCGCTGGGCCGGGTGATGTTGTCACCCTGGCTGGCGCTGACGGGGAACAGGCGCACGCCCTCGAAGCCGAGCGTGTGCGCGAAGTCCACCAGCTCCTGGCCGATGCGCTCGAAGATGGCGCGGTCGAAGCCGACCAGGTCCATCTTGTTCACCGCCACGGCCAGGTAGGGGATGCCCAGCAGCGAGGCGATGTACGCGTGGCGGCGCGTCTGCGGCAGCACGCCCAGCCGCGCGTCCACCAGGATGACGCCCGCGTCCGCCGTGGAGGCGCCGGTGGCCATGTTGCGCGTGTACTGGATGTGCCCCGGCGTGTCCGCGATGATGATTTTGCGCTTCGGCGTGGACAGGTAGCGGTACGCCACGTCGATGGTGATGCCCTGCTCCCGCTCGGCGCGCAGGCCGTCGGTGAAGAGGGAGAAGTCCAGCTCCTCCTCGGCGCCGGCCGCGGCCTTCAGGCCCTGGGCGAGCAGCTCCGGAGGAACCTCCGTCCGCGCGGCGGCCCGCTTCGCGCTGGCGCGGCGCACGGCGGAAATCTGGTCCTCGAAGAGGCCGTCGCACTCGTAGAGGAGCCGGCCGATGAGCGTGGACTTCCCGTCGTCCACGGAGCCCACCACCACCAGGCGCAGCAGCTCGCGGCTGGAGTGCTCGTCGAGGAGGCGCTGCACGTCGGGCTGGGAAGTCGTCTGCAGTACCGTGTCCATTAGAAGTAGCCCTCGCGCTTCTTGAGCTCCATGGAGCCCTCTTCGTCGTGGTCGATGAGGCGGCCCTGCCGCTCGGACTGGCGGGCGTTGACCATTTCGTGGATGACGGCCTCCACCGTGGTGGCCGAGGATTCGATGGCGCCGCTCAGCGGGTAGCAGCCCAGCGTGCGGAAGCGCACCCGGCGGGACACGGGCTTCTCACCCGGGCGCAGCCGCATGCGCTCGTCGTCCACCATCAGCAGGGTGCCGTTGCGGTCGATGACCGGCCGCTCGGCGGCGAAGTAGAGGGGCACCACGGGAATCCGCTCGCGCAGCACGTAGTGCCACACGTCCAGCTCCGTCCAGTTGGACAGCGGGAAGACGCGCATGCTTTCCCCCGAGTCCACGCGGCCGTTGTAGAGGTTCCACAGCTCCGGCCGCTGCCGGCGCGGGTCCCACTGGCCGTGCCTGTCGCGGAAGGAGAAGACGCGCTCCTTCGCGCGGGACTTCTCCTCGTCGCGGCGCGCGCCGCCGAAGGCCGCGTCGAAGCCGTGCTGCGCCAGCGCCTCCAGCAGCGCCTGCGTCTTCATGGCGTGGGTGTACTTCTGGCTGCCATGGTCGAAGGGGTTGATGCCCTCGGCGAGCGCGCGGCGGTTCTGGTGGATGAGGAGCTTCAGTCCGTGCTTCGCCACGAAGCTGTCGCGGAAGGTGTACATGTCCCGGAACTTCCACGTGGTGTCCACGTGCAGCAGCGGGAAGGGCAGGGGGGCCGGGTGGAAGGCCTTGCGCGCCAGGTGCAACAGCACCTGCGAGTCCTTGCCGATGCTGTAGAGCATCACCGGGTTGGCGAACTCCGCCACCGTCTCGCGGAGGATGTGGATGCTCTCCGCCTCCAGCTCCGTCAGGTGCGACGTCTTCGCGAGCGTGCTCTCACTCATGTCCTGCCTCCGCCACCCTGGGCACCGCGTGCCCGGCATTCATTGAACCCCGCACTGCCAGTGAGGGCAGCCGCGCGCGCATGGATACTACCTCGCCCACCACCAGCAGCGCCGGGGACCCGATGGCCGCCCGCCGCGCCTCCAGGGCGATGTTCCCCAGCGAGGCCTCCACCACCCGCTGGTGCTCCCAGGTGCCTGCCTCCACCATCGCGGCCGGTGTCGAGGCCGCGCGGCCCGCCGTCACCAGGGCCCGCACCACCTCCTCCAGCCGGTCTCCCGCCATGAAGAGCACCAACGTCTGCGCCCTCGCCAGGAAGTCCCAGTCCGGAGCGATGCCCACGCGATGCGCGGTGGCGAACGTCACCTCGCCGGACAAGTCCCGGTGCGTGACGGGGATGGCCGCCGAGGCCGGCGCGGCGATGCCCGCGGACAGGCCCGGCACCACCTCGTACGGAATGCCGGCCTCCTCCAGCGCGAGCGCCTCCTCCGCGCCACGGCCGAAGACGAACGGATCCCCACCCTTGAGCCGCACCACCTGCCGGCCCAGCTTTGCCTGGGCGATGAGGACGGTGTGGATGTCCTCCTGTCGCACGGACTCGCCGCCGCCCTCCTTGCCCACGTAGATGAGGCGCGCGTGGGGCCGCGCATGCTCCAGCACCGCGGGGTGGACGAGCCTGTCATGCACCACCGTGTCGGCCTCCCGCAGCAGTCGCGCGGCGCGCAGCGTGAGCAGCTCCGGGTCTCCGGGGCCCGCTCCCACCAGGTACACGCGCCCCTTCACCTGCTCTCTCATGTCGTCTCTCCAGATGACTTCAAAGTCTCGAGCTCCGCGCGAAGCCGGGCCCAGGCGGCCTTCCGCTCGCCCCGCTCCAGCAGCGCGCCGACATCTCCTTCGACCAACCCCTTCAGGAAGCGCTGCCGCTCCACGCCCGCGGGCAGGTGCCGGCGCAGCCACCCGCTGAGCCGCGCCAGCCACACGTGGTGCGGCGCCACCCGCGCCGCTCAGCTCCCGCCGCAGCAG
>JBKGHK010000934.1:0-3471 GCA_046520375.1 Pyxidicoccus sp. 3LFB2 | reverse complement strand
GGCGTGCCCACGCAGCACATCCACCCCGAGGCCCGGGTGGAGCTGCCCGTGGTGGACCTCTCCGGGCTGAGCGATGCGCAGCGTGACGCCGAGGTCCAGAGGCTGTCGCGTCAGGAGTCGCGGCGTCCATTCGACCTGGCCCACGGGCCCCTGGTGCGCGCCACGCTGCTGCGGCTGGCGCCCCAACAGCACCAGTTGCTCGTGACGGTCCACCACATCGTCTCGGACGGCTGGTCCGTTGCCGTCATGGTGCGGGAGCTCGGCGCGTACTACCGCGAGCTGACCGGTGGCGCGTCGGCGGAGCTGGCGCCCCTTCCTGTGCAGTACGCCGACTACTCCGCCTGGCAGCGCAACTGGCTGCAAGGCGACGTGCTGAAGCAGGAGCTGGAGTGGTGGAGGCAGCAGCTGTCCGGCGCGCCCACCGCGCTGGAGCTGCCGACGGACCGGCCTCGTCCCTCCGTGCAGACGCACGTGGGCGCGGTGCTCCCCGTCGCGATTCCCAAGGCGGTGAGCGGCGCGGTGAAGGCGCTGGCGCAGCGCAAGGGGGCCACGCCCTTCATGGTCCTGCTGGCCGGCTGGCAGCTGCTGCTGTCTCGCTACTCGGGCCAGGACGACGTGGTGGTGGGCTCGCCCATCGCCAACCGCAACCGGGGTGAGGTGGAAGGCCTCATCGGCTTCTTCGTCAACATGCTGGTGCTGCGTGCTCGCATCGACGCCAACCAGTCCTTCAGCCAACTGCTGGAGCAGGTGCGGCAGCGGACGCTGGGGGCGTACGAGCACCAGGACGTGCCGTTCGAGAAGCTGGTGGAGGAGCTGCAGCCCCAGCGTGACCTGAGCCGTCCTCCCTTGTTCCAGGTCACCCTGACGCTGCAGAACACGCCGGAGAAGGCGCTGGCGCTGCCCGGGCTCACCCTCAGTCCGGCGGCCCCTGAAATCGCCACCTCGACGTTCGACTTCAGCCTCTTGTTGGAGGAGGGCCCCGAGGGCTTCTCCGGCCACCTCAACTACAACACGGACCTCTTCGACGCGGAGACGGTGGGGCGCCTGATGCGCCACTACGTCGCGCTGCTGGAGGCGGTGGCCGCCGCGCCGAACCAGCGGCTGGGCCACGTGTCCCTGCTGACGCAGGAAGAGCGCCAGCGGGTGGTGGAGCAGTGGAACGGCACGGCCAGCACGTATCCGCGCGAGGCGTCCATCCCTGAGCTGTTCGCCCTGCGGGCCGCCGCGACGCCGGAGGCGGTGGCGCTCGTCGCGGGCGGGGAGCAGCTGACGTACGCGCAGCTGGACACGCGCGCCAACCAGCTGGCGAACCACCTGCGCGGCATGGGCGTGCATGCCGGTAGCCGGGTGGCGGTGCGCCTGGAGCGCTCGCTGGAGCTGGTGGTGGGCCTGCTGGGCATCCTCAAGGCCGGTGCCGCCTACGTGCCGTTGGACAGGGCATGGCCCGCCGAGCGCATGGCCGATGCGGTGCGGCAGGCCGGCGCTGGCGTGCTGCTGACCCGGTCGGAGGTGGCCGACGAGCTGCCGGAGCTGGGCGTCGTCCTCGTGGTGATGGACGAGGAGTCCTCCCGGATTGCCCGGCAGCCGGAGTCGGCGCCCGGGGTGTCCGTGGGCGGGGATGAGCTGGCGTACGTCATGTTCACCTCGGGAAGCACGGGACAGCCCAAGGGCGTGTGCGTGCCGCACCGGGGCGTGGTGCGGCTGGTGCAGGGCAACGGCTTCATGCGCTTCGGCCCTCAGGAGGTGTGGCTGCAGGCGGCGCCGGTGGCCTTCGATGCCTCCACGCTGGAAATCTGGGGAGCCCTGCTGCACGGGGCGAAGCTGGTGCTGGCGCCGGCCGGAGCGCTGTCGCTGGAGGAGCTGGGCGCGCAGCTGGTGCGCCATGGGGTGACGGCGCTGTGGCTGACGGCGGCGCTGTACGAGCAGATGGTGGCGCACCGGCCGCAGGACCTGGCCGGGGTGCGGCAGGTGCTGGCGGGTGGTGACGTGCTGCCAGTCCAGCGGGTGCGCGAGCACCTGGCGCGGCTGCCCGAGGGCAGCGTGCTCATCAACGGCTACGGCCCCACCGAGAACACCACGTTCTCCGCGACGCACACCCTGCGCGCCGGGGATGAAGTCTCGCGCTCGGTGCCCATTGGCCGACCGCTGGGCAACTCCACCACGTACGTGCTGGATGAGGCCTTGCAGCCGATGCCGCCGGGCGTGCCGGGTGAGCTGTACGTGGGAGGAGACGGTCTGGCGTGGGGCTACCTCCACCGGCCGGAGCTGACGGCCGAGCGCTTCGTGCCGCATCCCTTCTCGACCCTGCCCGGTGCCCGCCTGTACCGCACCGGCGACAAGGTGCGGTGGATGCCGGACGGCACACTGGAGTTCCTGGGCCGCACCGACTTCCAGGTGAAGGTGCGTGGCTTCCGCGTCGAGCTGGGCGAAATCGAGGCGGTGCTGCGCCAGTTCACCGGTGTGCGGGAAGTGGTGGTGGTGGCGCGAGAGGACGTGCCGGGCGACAAGCGCCTGGTGGCGTACGTGGTCTCCGCCGTCCCCGAGCTGGATACCGCCGCCCTGCGGACCTTCGTGCAGAAGCACCTGCCCGAGTACATGGTGCCCTCGGCCATGGTGGCGCTGCCGGCCCTGCCCCTGCTGTCCAATGGCAAGGTGGACCGCAAGGCCCTGCCCGCGCCGGACCTCGGCGCCTCGGAGCAGGAAGCCTTCGTCGCTCCGCGCACGGAGGCCGAGGAGAAGCTGGCGGGCATCTTCGCCGGAGTGCTCGGCCTCGAGCGCGTGGGCGTGCACGGCGACTTCTTCGAGCTGGGAGGCCACTCGCTGCTGGCCACCCAGGTGGTCTCCCGCGTCCGCGCCGCCTTCGGCGTGGACCTGCCGCTGGGTGAGCTGTTCTCCTCGCCCACCGTGGCGCAGCTCGCCGAGCTCCTGGCCCAGCGCGCCGGCTCGGTCTCCCGTCAGCCGCCGGTGGTGCCGGTGGAGCGCACCCAGTCGCTGCCGCTGTCGTTCGCCCAGCAGCGACTGTGGTTCCTCGACCAGCTCCAGCCGGGAAGCGCCTCCTACAACATCCCCTGGGCGTTGAAGCTGAAGGGGACGCTGGATGCGGAAGCCCTGCGCAAGGCGCTGCATGCGCTGGTGCAGCGACACGAAGCCCTGCGCACCACCTTCGCGGTGCGTGAGGGCGTGCCCACGCAGCACATCCACCCCGAGGCCCGGGTGGAGCTGCCCGTGGTGGACCTCTCCGGGCTGAGCGATGCGCAGCGTGACGCCGAGGTCCAGAGGCTGTCGCGTCAGGAGTCGCGGCGTCCATTCGACCTGGCCCACGGGCCCCTGGTGCGCGCCACGCTGCTGCGGCTGGCGCCCCAACAGCACCAGTTGCTCGTGACGGTCCACCACATCGTCTCGGACGGCTGGTCCGTTGCCGTCATGGTGCGGGAGCTCGGCGCGTACTACCGCGAGCTGACCGGTGGCGCG
>JBKGHK010000933.1:0-3472 GCA_046520375.1 Pyxidicoccus sp. 3LFB2 | reverse complement strand
GAGGGGCTGGTGTGGGGCACGCTGCTGGAGTTGGTGCGCGCGGCCTGGCAGGGCGCCCGGGTGGGCGAAGCCGAAATCCTCGCCTCGGCCGAGGCCCTCTGGCGGGCCCTGGCGCGTGCGGAAGACTCCGGGCCACGAGGCACCGGCACGCCACCCTCGGGCACGGAGGAGCCCTCACCCGGGACTTCCGGCAGACATGCATCGGCGCATGAGTCTGCGTCAGGGGCGTCCGCGGCCGGGTCGTCTGACAGCCCTTCGGCAACACGTGAGGTGGTTACCGAGCCTGCCCCACACGAGACCTCCCTCTCCGGCACGCTCGGCTCGCGCGTGGTGGCGCTGGCATCTGAGGTGGCTCCCTCTCGAAGGCAGACGTGCGCCGGACGAAGTGGAGCCTCCTCTGTGCGGTGTGCTCCAACGTGGCGTGCGCGCCGTGGCTCATTCCCTGGTGGGCAGGACCGTCACCCAGAAGGCGTCCGGCACCTTCGCCGCTGTGCCTCGCAGCAGTCGGTCGCGCAGGCGGGCCTCGGTGACCCACGCTCTGCCATCCTTTCCCACCGTCAGGTTGACGGGGGACTCCAGGCCCGAGGCGAGCACTTCGATGGCCCTGGGCCCGGATGCCTTCCCGAGCACATCGATGCGCACCACGCGTCCATCTCCACTGTTCGTCGCCCCCTCCAGGACGAGCAGCCGTCCATCCGGGGCGAAGCGCATCCCATCCGGGTTCTCCAGGCGGCGAGGCAGTTCCACCTCGCTCACCGTGGGAGCCGCACCCGCCGCACCCGCCCGGACGAGGAAGAGCCGCCCCGGGCCGAACGTGTTGACCGCGAGCGTCCTCCCGTCCGGCGCCAGCGCGATGCCCGCGGGGCCGATGTTTGCCATGCCCGCCCCCTTCGCCTCGAAGCGTGCGTCGGACACATACGTCTCCAGGCGCTCGCCCCCGGGCCGCAGGTAGAGCACAGCCGCCCGGTTGCTGTCCGTCACGTACAGGCCTCCATCCGGAGCGATGGCGACGTCGTTGCCCAGGCCTCCCTCCGGCAGGGGGACGATGCTCCGAACTGCTCCGGTGCGTGCATCCATTGAGAAGAGCCGGTGCGTGCGCCGTCCCAGGCTGCCATCGGGGCGCATCAGGCCCATGACGTCCGGCGAGGTGCCCCACAGCAGACCACGCGGTGCATCCAGCCGGAGGCTCGTCACGGCGAACACCTCCTCCGAGCCAGGGAACAGCACCGTCCAGTCACCGCCCGGCGGCCGGCGCAGGATGCTGCCATTCGAAACCGAGCCGACGAAGAGCGTGCCGTCCTCCGTGTGCGCGATGCCATTGGGATACGTGAAGCCCGCGGGCAGGGGCAGCCGCTCGTGGCGTGCTTCCTTCCGTGTGGCGGGGGCGGCGGGCTTCTGGGGCGCGTTGGGCGAGGTTCCCCCCGGCGTGGCTTCCAGCCTCAGCGGGAACAGGGCGAGGAGGCTCGCGGTCAGGGCGCCAGTCCATTGCAGGGGTTTCATGGTGTCTGTCCTCGCGATGAACACCGGAGCGTTCCGGGTCGATGCGTCGGGTGCACAGGTAGCTCATGCCGTTCGCGACATCATCAGCGGCGCCGCATTAGACTCTTGCGTGGCGTGCAGCAATCCAGGAGGAGCACGGCATGGAGCGCCTGGCATTGAGGGACCGGCTGGAGGACATGCTGAGCTTCACCGCGGTGGCGCGGGCCCTGAGCTTCGCGGATGCGGCGCGAGAGCTGGGTATCAGCGCCTCCGCGTTGAGTCGGCGCATCGCGCGTCTGGAGGAGGCGCTGGGGACCGCGCTCCTGCGGCGGACCACCCGCCATGTGTCACTCACGGAGGCCGGGACGCTGTACCTGGAGCGGTGCGCTGACGTGCTCACCCGCGTCGAGGACGCGGAGGCGCTCGTCTCCGGACTGGCGGGGGAGCCTCGGGGACGGCTGCGCGTGGCGGTGCCCAACCTCTTCGGGCAGCTGCAGGTGGCGCCGTTGCTGCCGGAGTTCATGCGCCGCTACCCGCGCATCGCCCTGGAGTTGTCGTTCACGGACCGCTACGTGGACCTCGTCCAGGAGGGCTTCGACGTGGCCATCCGCATCGGGACGCTGACGGACTCCAGCCTCGTCGCCCGCCGGCTCGCCACCAATCACCGCCTCCTCTGCGCGGCGCCTGGCTATCTGCGGGGCCGCCGGCCGCTCACGAAGCCCGAGGACCTGGCCCAGCACGCGGGCCTCTACTTCAGCCACCTCTCGGATGGGCACGTATGGAACCTCCAGCGGGGCGACGAGCGGGTGGCGGCGCGGGGCCGCCCGGTGCTCGTCTCGGACAACGCCGAGGCGCTCCGGTTGGCGGCGGTGGGAGGCTGCGGCGTCACCGTGCTGGCCACGTTCCTCGTCGCGGAGGATTTGCGCGCCGGGCGGCTGGTCCGGGTGCTCGAAGGCTGGTCGGTGCCGGACACCGGCATCTTCGCCGTCCACCCGCCGGGGCGGCTGGTGCCGTCGAAGGTGAAGGCCTTCGTCTCCCTGCTGGCGGAGCGCTACGCGGGCACGCCTCCGTGGGAGCGGGAGGGCTCGCGAGGCGCCGCTTCATGATGCGCACGGCTCACGATTCGACGGGCTTCGGGCTCGTCGGCGTCTCAACGCCCTTGAGGGCGTAGTAGATGCCCGCGGCCACCGCGCCGCCCACCAGGACGATGGCCGCGGCGGCGGCGTACGCGACAATCTCGGCGGGCTGTCCCTTCGCACGCACCACGATACCCCGGGAGGCATCGATTGCGACCTCCAGCGCCTTCCCTCCGACTGCTTGGATTGCCCGCGCTTTTGCCATGCCTGGGATGTTCGTCCGTGCAGAATCACGGACGCAACCCCCTGCTCCGAGTGGCGTCCTCCCCCATACTCGGCTGCCAGGTCACCGTCGCCTGCGGGGAGGGGACTCGGAGCTTGCCCCCATGGAACTCACGCCCGCCTCGGACCTGTCGCTTCGTGCCCTCTCCACGCTCTTCGCCCGCGCCTTCGAGGGCTACTTCGTCACCATCCCCGACGCGCCCCTGCTGTTCGACGCGCGCGTGCGCGGTGAGCACATCTCCCTGGCGGAGAGCCGCATTGCCCGGGTGGACGGCGAGCCGGTGGGGCTGGTGCTGATGGCCCGGCGGGGGAGGGTGAGCCGCGTGGCCGGCATGGGCCTGGTGCCCTCGCACCGAAATCGCAAGCTCGGGGCGTCCCTGTTGCTGCCGCTGATGGACGAGGCCCGCGCGCGGGGGGACACGCGGATGGTGCTGGAGGTCATCGAGCAGAACACCCCCGCGGTGACGCTCTACGAGCGCCTGGGCTTCCAGCGCATGCGCCGGCTGGTGGGCTTCGTGGGCACGCCCACGCCGGAGCCCGCCGGACTGGAGGAGGTGGAGCCCCTGGCCTGTGCGCGGCTGCTTCCGGACGGGTTGCCGTGGCAGTTGGCCCCGGCCACGGTGGCGGGGCTGGCG
>JBKGHK010000932.1:0-3475 GCA_046520375.1 Pyxidicoccus sp. 3LFB2 | reverse complement strand
GTTGCCACACGCCACCAGCACCGCGTCCACGCCGTTCATCACGCCCTTGTTGTGGGTGACGGCCCGGTACGGGTCCAGCTCCGCGAAGCGGTGCGCCGCGAGGATGCCGTCGCGCACCCCGCCCCCGTCCGGGAAGCCCTCGGACACCAGCGCGGACGCGGGCACCCGCGCGCGCACGCGCACCTTCCGGCGGTCCGCCAGGTTGGTGAGAATCTTGAGCCCCGCGCGCGCCCGGGCCAGCTCCGCCAGCCGGGGCGCCATGCCCTCGGCCACCGAGTTCACACAGTTGGCGCCCATGGCGTCCCGCGTGTCGATGTGCAGGTGCACCACCAGCGTGGTGGCGTCCAGCACCCGCACCTCCAGCTCACGCGTGCCGCCGCCCCGCGCGCACATGGCCGGAATCAGCGCGTCCGACTCCGCCAGCAGCAGGGCCAGGTTGGCGTGCAGCGCCGCGCGGGCATCCTCCAGCGAGGGCACGTCCAGCAGCTCTACCTGCGCGGTGGTGATGGGCGGGTCCGCCTCCACCGTGAAGCCGCCATGCTCCGCGCACAGGCGCGCGGCATACGAGGCCGCGGCGATGATGGAGGGCTCCTCCACCGCCATGGGGATGAGCCGCTCCCAGCCGTCCACCACGAAGTTGAGCGCCACGCCCAGCGGCAGCCCGTGGATGCCGACGACGTTCTCCACCATGGCGTCCGCGCACGCCTCGTCGAAGCCGGCCAGCCCCGCCAGCGACTTCTCCTCCTCGGGCGTCACCCAGCGCGCCTCCACCAGCCGCGCACGCCGGCGCTCCGGAGACTGGCGGTAGAAGCCCGACAGGCGCGAGCTGCGCATCACTTGAAGCGTCTTCACGCGGTCGTCGCTCATGGCTTCCTCAGCCCCCCGTCCCGGTGGGCAGCAGGGGCACGGACGCCTCGCCCCGGGGCGCGGGCAGCGCCGCGCCGGGACGCACGAAGGCGCCGGTGGCCAGCGCCAGCTTGCGGCGCGTCGTCACATGGGCCCGCGCGCTGAACACGTCGTAGTCGCGCGCCTCGATGTCCCGGAGGATGTCGCCGTAGATGGCGCCCATCAGCCGCACCATCCGCTGGCTCCCGAAGCCGGTGAGGTAGTGCACCCCCGCCGCCGCCCTCGCGTAGTACACGCGCGAGCGCTCCACCTGGAAGCGCATGAAGGCCCGCCAGCGCTCGTCCACCTTCCCGCGCCGCAAGTCGTCCTCCGTCAGTCCGAAGGCTGCCAGCTCCTCGGCGGGCAGGTACACGCGGCCGCGCTCCAGGTCCTCGCGCACGTCGCGCAGGATGTTGGTGAGCTGCATGGCCCGGCCCAGGTCCGCCGCCGGCTGCGCGGCCTCGACATCCGAGCAGCCCAGCACCGGCGTCAGCATCAGCCCCACCACGCCCGCCACGCGGTAGCAGTAGAGGTCCAGCTCCGCCCAGGTGGAGTAGCGGCTCTTCGTCAGGTCCATCTCCATGCCGGAGATGAGGTCCTGGAAGGGCTGCTCCGGAATCCGGTAGTGGCGGACGGTGTGCTTGAGCGCGGCGAACTCGCCCGGGTGCCACGGCGACTGCGCCTCGGCCGCCATCAGCCGCTCGGCGGGAGAGCCCAGCTCCGTGGAGGCCAGCTCCGGCATGGGCAGGTACACCTCGGCCACCATCTGCCGCGCCTTGGCCAGCCGGACGGACAGGTCGATGGGCACCACGCCAGGCCCGTCTCCGTCCACCATGTCGTCCAGCCGCCGGCAGAAGGCGTAGAGGGCGAAGGCCGCCTTCCGCCGCTGGCCGAAGAGCAGGTACGAGGCGAAGAAGAAGCTCTTGGCGTGGTGCCGCGTCACTTCCTTCGCCAGCCGGTAGCCCTGCTCCACCAACTCCTGCTCGTCGTGCGAGTTCATGCCGCCACCTCTTCCAGCGAGCGGGGGGCATCACCGCGCGGAGACAACTGCACGCCCGCGTCCCGGGCCCACGTCGTGAGCCGCTCGGTGACGAGACGCGCGGAGATGAGCACCGTGGGCAGCCCCGTGCCCGGCTGCGTGGAGGCGCCCACGAAGAAGAGGTTCTTCACCCGCGCGTCCTGGTTGGCCGGGCGGAAGGGGCCAATCTGCGTGAAGTTCTGCGCGAGCCCGAAGGCGCTGCCGCGCGCGAGGTTGAAGGTGGACGCCCAGTCGTCCGGGGTGAAGATGCGCTCCACCTCGATGTCCTGCTCCAGCCGGGGGAAGCCCAGCTCCGCCAGCCGCGCGAAAACCTTGGCGCGCACCTTCGGGCCCTCGTGCTTCCAGTCCACGCCGGGGTTCTGGTGCGGCACCGGCACCAGCACGTAGAGCGAGTCCTTGCCCTCGGGCGCCAGCGAGGCGTCGGTGCGCGTGGGTGCGTTGACGTAGAAGCTCGGGTCCTCCGGCACGCGGAAGCGCTCGAAGATGTCGTCGAACGAGCCCTTGTAGTCCCGGCCGAACACCACGTTGTGGTGGCCCAGCCCCGGGTACTGCTTCTTCATGCCCAGGTAGAGCATGTAGCCGCTGGACGTGTAGCGCAGCTTCTCCTTGCGCTTGAGCGTGGTGGCCTCGGGGTCCAACAACTTCTCGTACGCGTAGGGCAGGTCCGCGTTGCACAGCACCGCGTCGGCCTCTACCACCTCGCCGCCCGCAAGACGGATGCCCGTGGTGCGGCCGCCGTCGGTGAGGATGCGCTCCACCGGCGCGCCGTAGTGGAAGCGCACGCCCTCCTCCTTCGCCAGCCGCTCCAGCGCGAGGGGGATGGCGTACAGGCCGCCCTTGGGGAACCAGATGCCCACGCCCAGCTCGGTGAAGGGCAGCAGGCCGTAGACGGCGGGCGACGCGAAGGGCGACACGCCCAGGTACATCGTCTGGAACGTCATCGCCGCGCGCAGCCGGTCGTCCTGGAAGTAGCGGCTGACGTCCGCGTACATGCGGCGGTGCGCGCGGACCTGGAAGATGCGGGCCAGTACGCGCGGCGAGAAGTAGTCGGAGATGCCGTTGTAGTTGCGGCCCACCAGGTGGTCCAGCGAGGTGCGGTACTGGACGCGGCCCTGGGCCAGGAAGGCGAGGTAGCGCTCGAAGCTGCCGGGCTCGATTCGCTCCAGCTCGCGGCCCATGGCGCACAGCTCGGAGGTGAAGGTGACGTCCGAGCCGTCACGGAAGTGCACACGGTAGTTCGGGTCGCACTTCAGCAGCGTCAGGTAGTCTTCGATGCGGCGGCCCACCGCGCGGAAGGTCTCCTCGAAGACCTCCGGCATCAGCACGATGGTGGGACCGATGTCCCACGTGAAGCCGTCCACGCTCAGCCGGTTGCAGCGCCCGCCCGGGCCCTTCGTCTTCTCGAAGACCTGGACGTCGAAGCCCTGGTGCGCCAGCCGCGCCGCGGCCGCGAGGCCTCCGACGCCCGCGCCCACCACCACCACGCGCCTGCCCTGTGTCCGTGTCGTCGTCATGGCGTCCTCAAGCGGCGCGGCGCGCCAGGCGGGCGAT
>JBKGHK010000931.1:0-3480 GCA_046520375.1 Pyxidicoccus sp. 3LFB2 | reverse complement strand
GATGGCTCGCGGGCGGCCTGGGCTCCGCAGCCCGCGGCCGGCCGCCCGACCTGAAGCTGGGCGAGTCGCTCTACCGCACCAACTGCGCGGCCTGCCACGGTGCCGACGGGCGCGCGGACGTGACCATCGCCGCCAACATGGAGCCCGCGCCCGCCAACTTCCAGGACGCGGAGCTGATGGGCGGCCTCACGCCCTACAAGGCCTTCAACACCACCAGCTTCGGCGTGCCCGGCACGGCGATGCCGGCCTACCCCACCCTCTCCGAGGAGGAGCGCTGGTCGCTCGCGTTCTTCGTCTTCACCCTGCGCCTGCCCGCGTGCGAGGGCACCCCGCCGAGCGCCTCGCTGGAGCGGCTGGCCAACGCCACCGATGACGACCTGGTGAAGGAGTACGGCCAGGAGCACCTGTCGTGCCTGCGCCGCAAGCTGCCCGACGCGGACGAGGAGCGCTCGCTGCTGGTGGCGCGCGAGGGCATCGAAGACGCCATGCGCAAGGGCGCCGCCGGTGACACGGCGGGCGCGAAGGCGGCCGTGCTGGACGCGTACCTCAACGGGCTGGAGCCGGTGGAGCCCAAGCTGAGCTCGCGCGACACGGTGCTGGTGCGCAAGCTGGAGGAGGGCTTCCTCCGGGCGCGGCTCGCGGCGGAGAGCGGCAGCCCGCAGCTGCAGGACGAGGGGCGGGAGCTGGTGTCCCTGCTGGACCAGGCGCGCCGGAGCACCGGCAGCGCGGCGGACCTCGTATCCACGATGTGGCTGACGCTGCTCATCATGCTGCGCGAGGGCTTCGAGGCCACCATCATCGTCGCGGCGCTGCTGGCGGCGCTGAAGAAGATGAAGGCCACCGAGCACGTGCGCGTGGTGCACGCCGGGTGGATTTCCGCGCTGGTGGTGGGCGCCCTCGCCTACGTGCTGGGCCGGCACCTGCTGGCCGGTGCGCAGCGCGAGTGGATGGAGGCGGTGGCCGCGCTGCTGGCGGTGGGCATGCTGCTGTACGCGGCGCTGTGGCTCAACGCGCGCTCCAACATGAGCCAGTTCATGGGTGAGCTGCGCCAGAAGATGCAGGGCGCGCTGGGGCGCGGCAGCCTCGCGGGCCTGTTCTTCATCGCCTTCACCGCCGTGCTGCGCGAGAGCTTCGAGACGGCCATCTTCCTCCAGGGGCTCGCGCTGGACTCGCCCGCGGGCGTGGCCTGGGGTGCGCTGCTGGGCGTGGTGGCCATCCTGGTGCTGGTGCTCTTCATCAACCGCCTGGGCTACCGGCTGCCCATGAAGACGCTCTTCAACGCGTCCACCGTCCTGCTCGTCGTCACCGCCGTCATGCTGCTGGGCAAGGGGCTGCACTCGCTCCAGGAGGTCGGCGCGCTGCCGCTGGTGCCGCTGCGCTTCATCACCGTGGACCTGCTGGGCATCTACCCGGACGTGGTGTCGCTCGCGCCGCAGGTGCTGCTGGCCGCGGTCCCCCTGGCGATGGTGCTGCTGCGCCGCCGGGGCCGAGCGCAGCGCGTGTCCGAAGCGTCCGCCAGCTGACGCGACGCCGGGCCCGCCTTGCGGTAGCGTGGAGGCGGTGAAGCCTCCTCGCGCGCTCTCCTCCTGGCTGGCCGTCCTGGTCCTCGCGGGCCCTGGAGCCTCCTGGGGACAGCAGCCCCCTCGGGAAGAGCCGGGCCAGTCCCCGGCTTCCGAGCTGACGCCCCCGCCGCTCGTCCCCGTCTCCCCTCCGGAAGCGCCGGCCCCTCCGGATGACGCGCCTCCGGGTGACGAGGCCGCGCCCTCCCCGTCCGTGAGTGAGCAGGCCCTGCCGGGCCGCGCCGCCGTGCCCCCCAAGGACCCGGTGCCCCGGGTGGCCATGGAGGTGGTGGGCGGCACCGCGGGCGGACTCCTCGCGGGCACGGTGGGAATGGCGGCGGGCTATGTCCTCGCGCTGCCCACGGTGGGCTGCGACGACTGCCGTGTCGTCGCCCTCGTCGGTGGCTTCACGGGCGTGCTGCTGGGCATCCCCGCCGGCACCTGGATGGGAGGCCGCTTCATGGGGGGCAAGGGCCGGCTCCTCGCCACCGCGGGCGGAAGCCTCGTGGGCTGGGGCGGCGCGCTCCTGGGCTCGCTCCTGCTGTCGGACGCTGGGGACAATGACGCCGTCGCGCTCGCCCTGCTGGTGCTGCCCCTGGCCGGGGCCTCGGTGGGCTACGAGCTGTCCAACCCCTCCGAGAACACCGTCCCCGCGCCCCGGGCCTCGGAGCGCGTCCAGGTGCTTCCCATGGCGGGGATGACCGAGCGGGGCCCCCGCCTGGGGCTGATGGGCCGCTTCTAGACGCGGAAGTACTGCAGCGACTCCTCGCGCACGCGCCCTTCCTCCACCAGCTTCTCCAGCGTGGCCAGCGCGCTGCGCTCGGCCACCGGGTGCAACAGCGGCGGCGTGTCCGCGTAGGCCATGGCCACCACCTGCGCCAGCGTGGTGCCCTCCGGCGTCACCGCCTGGAGGATGAGCGACTCGCGCTGGGCGCGGTGGTTCAGGTACTCCTGGAGCTTCGCGGGCCCATCCGGCAGCGGCGAGCCGTGCGCCGGGTACAGCGTGGAGACGGGCCAGTCCCGCAGCCGCGCGAGCTGCGCGAGGTAGTCGCGCATGTTGCCCTCGGGTGGGTCGATGACGATGGAGCCCACGCCCGCCACCATGTCACCCACCACCGCCGCGCGGCTCTTCGCGTCCACCAGGCACACGTGGCCCTGCGCATGTCCCGGCGTGTGCAGCACGCGCCAGCGCTGCGGCACGTCGCCGGCCAGCTCCAGCACGTCCCCGTCCTCCAGCAGCCGCTCCACCGGGAAGTCCAGCCGGTCCGCCGTGCGCGCATGGCACCACAGTGGCACGCCCAGCCGCTCCTTCACCGCGCGCGCCCCGCCGATGTGGTCTCCATGGTGGTGGGTGAGCACCACCGCCACCGGGCGGAAGCCCTCCGACTTCAGCCCCGACAGGAGCGACAGCAGCTTCGCGTACTGCTTCACGTCCGAGGCGCCCGGGTCCACCACCAGCAGCTCGCCATTGCCCAGCACGTACGCATTGGTGTGCGTGGCCGGCGGCAGCGTGGGCGTCTCCAGCGCGAGGACGCGCACCCCCTGCTGGAACTCCACGCGCTGGGCGACATAGCCCGGGCAGTACGGCGGCGTCGTCATCCGCGCCCGCGCCTCGGCCTCGTCCGTGAAGGCGCCCAGCACCTGGAAGGCGTGCAGCGCGGGCGGGTGCAGCAGCGCCGAGCCATCCGCCCACCGCGCCAGCGCGGCCGCGGGCGTTATCCACGCACCCTCCGCCAGCTCCCCGGGCCACCACTCCGCCTGCGCGTGCGCCGGGGCTTCCACCAGGTAGAAGCGCGTGTCGAAGCGCACCGGCATGGCGGGCGGCGTCACCCAGCGACCCGCGGCCCGGAAGTCCTCGGCCCGCAGCGCGAGCCCCTCCGCCTTCAGCAGCTCCCCCCACCCCTCGCTCCCCCGCCACGCA
>JBKGHK010000930.1:0-3483 GCA_046520375.1 Pyxidicoccus sp. 3LFB2 | reverse complement strand
CCCAGGACCTGGCCAACGACGTGCCCCCCAGCCGCAGGCTCACCGCGCGAGCGTGAGGCGCGCCCCCGAGCCCCCCGACAGCGCTGCGCCCCGGCGCCGTCCGCGCTATCCAGGGGCCGCTGACTTCCCACCAGGAGCCCCACCTTGGACGTCGCGGTCCTCACCTACTCCGGCCTGCCCCAGCTCGACGCCTTCGAAGCACCGCTCCTGCCCGCGCTGGCGGAGCTGGGCCTGGACGCGCGGCCCGTCATCTGGGACGACCCCACCGTGGACTGGCGCACGGTGCGCCTGGCTGTGGTCCGCAACACCTGGGACTCGCACCTGCGGCGCGACGCCTTCGTGGCCTGGGCGAGCAAGGTGGACCGCCTCACCCGCCTCCACAACCCGGCGGAGGTGCTGCGGTGGAACACGCACAAGCGCTACCTCCGCGACCTGGAGGCGAAGGGCATCCTGGTGACGCCCACCGTCTGGGTGGAGCAGGGCGGCACGCTGGACGTGGGCACGCTCGCGCGCGAGCGCGGCTGGGACGCGGTGGTGCTCAAGCCCGCCGTGTCCGCGGGCGCGCTGAAGACGTACATCATCCCCCGCGCCGAGGCGGCGACGGCCACCGCCCGGGTGGCGGAGCTGGCCGCCGAGGGCGAGGTCCTGGTGCAGCCCTACCTCACCGCCTTCGAGACCGAGGGCGAGCGCAGCTACATCTACTTCGACGGGGCCTTCAGCCACGCGGTGCACCGGCCGCCCACGCTGAAGAGCGCGCCGCGCGGCTACTCCGAGCCGCGCACCTTCACCCCGGACAACGCGGCCGAGCTGAAGCTGGCGGAGTCCGTGCTGGAGGCCATGGGCGGGCCCCTGCTCTACGCCCGCGTGGACGTGGCCACCGACAACGAGGGCCGCACCCGGCTCCAGGAGGTGGAGGTAACGGAGCCGAGCCTGTTCCTCTCCCTGGACGCGGGGGCACCGGGCCGGCTGGCCCGGGCCATCGCCGCGAAGCTGTGAGGCTCTGGTGACGCGCTAGAGCCCGCAGACCTTCGGGTCCGCGTTGCGGAAGGAGCACAGCAGCTTCGGCAGGCGCTTCTTCCAGAAGGACCAGTCGTGCGCGGCGCCCGGCTCGTTCCAGTGGGCCACGCTGTAGCCGCGGCTCTTGAGGGCCGTCACGAACTGCATGCTGGACTGGCAGTCGTCGCCGCCCGGCTCGTCGTCGCGGGTGCACCCCGCCGTGGGCGAGCCATGGTCCACGTAGAAGCGCAGCGCCACCTTCGGCTCCTGCCCCGCGCGCACAATCATCGCGTTGCCGTCGTTGCGGTCCACCTCCCCGTCATGCGGCCAGAAGAGGGAGCCGGACTGGCAGCCCACGAAGCCGAACCGCTCGGGCATCTGGAAGCCCGCGTACACGGAGATGAGGCCGCCCAGCGACGCGCCGGCGATGCCGGTGTTCTCGGGGCCCGTCAGCACGCGGAAGGTGCGCTCCACGCGGGGCATCAGGTCCTCCCGGAAGAAGGCCAGGTACCCGTCCCCCTGCGCGTCGGGCCACTCCGGGGCCAGCACGGGCGGGAAGGTGTATTGCGCCAGGCGCACGTTCTGGTTGGGCAGCGCCACGAAGACGAGCACCGCGGAGTCCTGCGGCTCCAGCGCGTAGTAGCTGTCCGCCGCCTGCGCGAAGGACTCGCGGGTGAGGCTCTCGTTGCCGTCGTGGAAGTACATCACCGGCAGCGCCGGGCAGCCCGGCCCGTCGTAGGCCGCCGGGGTGTAGACGAAGACGTCGCGCCGGTCGCCCAGGGTGGTGGCGGGCACGCCGTACCACGCGGTGAGCCGGCCCTTCGTCGCGTCCTGCAGGCCCGGGTAGATGAGCGAGTTGAACTGCCCCACGTCATTCAGGTTGAGGCCGTCCCACTCCACATGACGCGCGCCCGGGTCCGAGAAGTAGTTGCCGGCCTTCACCAGCTTGTACGGCTGCGGGCCGGTGCGCGGCACGTCGACTTCCGCCACGTACAGGTCCGTGTCGCGCACCTGCACCAGCGGCGTGGCGCTGTCGGACCACTCGTTGAACGCGCCCGCCACGAAGGTGTCCTTGCCGGCCTCGCCGCGCACGAAGAAGGCCACCCGGGGACGCACGGTGGTGGCGTCGCTCGTCAGGGGCGTGCCGCCCTGCTCGGCCACCGCCGCCACGAAGCGGTCGATGGCGGCGGTGCGCCCCTCGGGCGTCGTGGCGCGGCTCATCTCCAGCTGCAGCTCCACCAGCAGCGAGATGGGCGCGCCCTGCACCGTCTTGTCGCGCTTGCAGGCCCAAGTCTGCGGGACGCCTCCGTCCGACGTTCCCCCGTCGGGGTACGTCACGGTGGAGGGCATGAGCCCCGGGTACTCGAAGTCCGAGGAGTATTCAGTACAGGCGGCCCACAGGACCGCGCACAGCACGACGGCGGACAGACGGCGCATCATGTTTCCAGGAGGCAGGGGGTGGTTGCCCTGTCGGTGGGGCGATCAGCAGGCGCCGCATGGGAGACCTGCGACAGCGTATGGGTGTGGGTGTACTACAGGGCCCGGCTCGCGCGCGAGAGGGCCCCCACCCCGGCTTCCGCCCACTCGTGGACACGTGGACATCACCACGCGCCTTGTGCCCCCACCACGAAGTGAGGGAGGTTATGGAGTACTCATGGCTCGCGCTCTGTTGCTCTCGCTGCTTGTGCGTCAGCACATGGCACTCAAGGAGAAGTTCCGTGCGAAGTACCCACACCCGTGGCTGGTGTGGGAGGCAGGCGCATGGAACGTCCCTGAGACGCTGGAAGGAAACGTGGCCGCCACGCGGCTGCCGCTGACGGACCTCCGGGACTGCCTGCCCGCCGGGGACGCCATGTGCTTCGAGCTGGTGGCCCTCGCCGAGCGGGGCCCCATCGGCCTGGGGCGCGCCTCGCACAACGCCATGGTCGTCAACGACGCCACGGTGTCCCGCGAGCAGCTCCTGCTGGCCCCCACCCCGGACGGGCAGTGGCAGGTGACGCGCACCCCCGGCTCACGCCCCGTGGTGCTGGACGGCGCCCCGCTGGAGCCGGAGCAGCCCACCGTGCTGCGGCAGGGCATCCAGCTCCAGGTGGGAGACGTGCGCCTCACCTTCCATGACGCGGAAGGCTTCAACGAGCGCATCGCCCGCATCGCCGCGCAGGTCCTGGCCCAGGCCACCTCGCCCCGCCAGGGCTGACGCCAGAGGCCCGCCGGAGCCCCAGCCAGGGCTTCCACGAGCCGGCAGGGTCACCGCCTCGATGGAACCATCGGGGCGCCCCAGCGAACCGCGGTCGCCGCCGCCCGAGTACCTGGGCCGTGGAATGATGAGGCGCCTCTCACTCGGAGAAGCGTCCCGGAATCACACGGACTGAGGACTACCGGAGCGGGCCCACGGTGCCCAGCGAGGTGGGCCGCGTGTCCGGGCCGCCGCTGGTGGCCATGACGACGCCGGTGGTGACGAGCGCCGCCGCGGCGCCCGCGCCGGCC
>JBKGHK010000092.1:0-21790 GCA_046520375.1 Pyxidicoccus sp. 3LFB2 | reverse complement strand
AGGCGAAGCGGGCGATGCGGGTGGAGGCCTTCTCGGTGATGATCTTGAGGGACTCCCCGCGTCCTGGGGCTCGGTGCCGCCCTGGAGCACCGCGCGCAACGCGAGCTTCATGGGCTCCCAGACCCGGAGCATCTCCAGGGTGTTGGGCATGGGCGTGGCGTTCTTCGCCGCCTCGCGGAAGGAGGAGATGAGCACGTCCTCCTTCACCGCCGGCAGCTCGTACGCGGCCACGTCCGCCGGAATCTGCCGGCCCACGGCGGTGCGCACGACGGACGCCTCGCCCATGGACAGGAAGCGCGCCAGCGCCTGCGCCTGCTCGGCCTGCTTCGACTGGGAGGAGACGTACGCCGCCTCCACGCCCAGGAAGGGCTTCAGGGGGATGCCCGTCTCGCTCACCACGGGCAGCGCCACCACCCGGTAGTCCACGGAGGGCGCCACCTCGCCGGCGAACCAGGGGCCACTGATGATCATCGCCGCGCGGCCGTCGTTGAAGAGGCTCTTCACCAGCGCGCCGGTGACCTCCTGCGGCATGAAGCGGTCGTCCTGCAGCTTCTTCACGAAGGCCAGCGAGCGCGCCATGCCCTCCGTGTTGAAGCTCGCCTTGCCGGACGCGTCGAACAGCTCGCCGCCGAAGCCGAAGAGGAAGGCCGCGTGGAAGTAGAAGTCGCCGTTCTCGAAGGCGAGGCCGAAGCGGCCCGCGTCCGCGTCCGACAGGGCCGGCAGCATCGCCAGGAGCTCCGCCGTGGTGGTCGGCGGGGTGGGCACCAGCTTCGTGTTGACGTAGAGCGCCAGGGACTTCAGCGACATGGGATAGCCGAACACCTGGCCATCCACCTCCAGCGCCTCCAGGGCATTGGGGAAGTAGTCGCCGCGCGCGAGCTTGCTGGCGGGGGCCAGCAGGTGCTGGGCGTGGAAGTTGCGCAGCCGCTCGTGGTTGAAGATGAAGACGTCCGGGCCCGCGCCGTGCGGAATCCCGTTGGTCAGCTTGTCGGCGTATGCGTTGTACGGCACGGCCAGCAGCTCCACCGGGACGCCCGTCTCGCGGTGAACCGCTCCGTCACCTGGATGAGCGCGGTCTCCTCGCCGCCGCGGTACGCGTGCCACAGCTTCAGCGGCGCGGCCCCGTCGCCGGCCGCCTGCGCGCTCCACGCCGTGGCGAGGAGCACCAGCGCCAGCAACTGCCTCACGAGGCCACCTCCAGCGAGTCGCGGTCCGCCGGGTGCCGCAGCGCGCGCGAGCCGTCCTCGGAGAAGACGTGCAGCGCGTCCGAGACGGGCGCCAGGGACACCTTGTCCCCTACCGTCACGTTCATCCCCTTCTCGAAGCGAGCCGCCACCGGGCCGGCTTCCGTGCTGAGGAAGGCGTACCCGTCGAAGCCCAGCCGCTCCACCGCGTCCACCGTGCCCGCGAGCGGGCCCTGGGCCGCCACGCGCAAGTCCTGGGGCCGCAGGCCCACCAGCACCTTGCCCGCGTCCGCCGGCACGTCCACCGGGCAGGGCAGGGTGAAGCCCCGGCCGGTGAAGCCCGTGCCCTCGCGCCGCGCCTCCAGGAAGTTCATGGCCGGAGAGCCGAGGAAGCCCGCCACGAACCGGTTCGCCGGGCGGTTGTAGAGCTCCAGCGGCGGCCCCACCTGCTGGAGGACGCCGCCGTTGAAGACGGCCACGCGGGTGGCCAGCGTCATCGCCTCCACCTGGTCGTGGGTGACGTAGATCATCGTCGCGCTCAGCCGGCGGTGCAGCCGCGCCAGCTCGCCGCGCATCTGCACGCGCAGGGCGGTGTCCAGGTTGGACAGGGGCTCGTCGAAGAGGAACACCTTGGGCCGCCGGACGATGGCGCGCCCCATGGCCACGCGCTGGCGTTGACCACCGGACAGCGCCTTGGGCTTGCGCTCCAAGAGGTGGCTCAGCTCCAGCATCCCCGCGACTTCCTGCACCCGTGAGGCAATCTCCGCCTCGGGGAACTTCCGCAGCGTCAGGCCGAAGGCCAGGTTCTCCCGCACCGTCATGTGCGGGTAGAGCGCGTACGACTGGAAGACCATGGCCACGTCGCGATCACGCGGGGGGACGTCGTTCACCCGGGTGCCGCCAATCTTCACTTCGCCGGAGTCGACCTGCTCCAGCCCCGCGATGAGGCGCAGCAGGGTGGTCTTTCCGCAGCCGGAAGGACCCACCATGACGAGGAATTCGCCTTCCCTCACCTGAAGGTCCACGCCCTTCACGATGAGGTTCTGGCCAAACGACTTCTTGATCCCGCTCAGGATGACTTCGGACAAGACGCGCTCGGAAATTTTGTGGGGAGAACGGCGGCGAACCTTACCCTCCCGGCGGCATTTTCCCCAAACCCCAGGGGTTGGCCGCAATGCGTCATGCTTACGGCACCCATCCAAGCGAGGATACGGGCCGTAAGGGGTTCCAGAGGGGCTGCCTTGTCAGCCCCGGAAGCGCCTTGTTATTGAAGCGTGGTTCGTTCCCGGGCCGAAGTCCGTCCGGACCGTCGAGGGTAGCCTACCTGATGAGCACTCCCCGTATGACCCGCCTGAAGGGCGCGGCCCTGGCCAGCGTCCTGTTCGCCTTCGGCTGCAGTGAGAGCGATTACGTCCGGCTCTACCACAGCGAAGCGAGGGCCCCGAGCTACTCGGTCGAGGACGTGGAGTCCCTGAAGCACATGGGCCCCACCTTCGTGGACCGGGGCGTCAACTTCGCCCTCTACTCGGAGAACGCCACCCGGCTGGAGCTGCTGCTCTTCGACGACCCCGAGGTCAACCGGCCCACGCGCACCTATGAGATGACGCGCTACGGGGACGTGTGGAGCGTCTACGTGGAGGGCGTGGGGCTGGGCCAGCACTACGGCTTCCGCGCCTGGGGCCCCAACTGGGAGTACGACCCCAAGTGGTTCCCCGGCGCCATCCACGGCTTCAAGTCGGACGTGGACGTCTACGGCAACCGTTTCAATCCGAACAAGCTGCTGACGGACCCGTACTCCAGGGCGCTCCATCGGGATCACGACTGGGGCAAGGGCAGCACCGCCAGTGGACCGGCCCGCACGGAGGTGACGTACGCGGCCTCGGCCAAGAGCGTCATCGTCCAGAGCAGCTACCAGTGGGGCGAGGCCGAGCAGCAGTGGCGGCAGAACCGCCAGGACGAGAACTGGAAGGGCCACTCCTGGAACGACCTCATCGTCTATGAGGTCCATGCCAAGGGCTTCACCGCGGACCCCGCCAGCGGCGTGCGCTTCCCGGGCACCTACCGGGGCCTGGGCGAGAAGGCGGACTACTTCAAGGACCTGGGCATCACCGCCGTGGAGCTCTTGCCCATCCACGAGAAGCCGCTGGACGGTGGCTACTGGGGCTACCAGACCATCAACTTCTTCGCCCCCGAGGTGTCCTACGCGGCCATGAAGCGGCCGCACGAGGTCATCGACGAGTTCAAGTGGATGGTGGAGGAGCTGCACAAGCGCGGCATCGAGGTCATCGTCGACGTGGTCTACAACCACACCGGCGAGGGCGGCCTGTGGCGCGAGAAGCTGGAGACGGACGACGTCCTGCCCGGTGAGCCGCTGGAGTCCCTGGACCCGACGGAGACCGCGGGCCTGTACTCGTTCCGCGGCATCGACAACCAGGCGTACTACGCGCTCAACCCGGACCGGCGCACGTACTGGAACAACACGGGCGTGGGCAACCAGACGCGGCCCAACCACCGGCCCATGCGCAAGCTCACCATCGACAGCCTCCGCTTCTACGCGGAGGAGCTGCACGTGGACGGCTTCCGCTTCGACCTGGCGCCCATCCTCGGGGAGCGCGACGGCGACTACAACCGCTGGGACGACCCGCGCAACACGGTGCTCCAGGAGATCGTCGACGACCCCGTCCTCCAGAAGTACAACACCCGCATCATCGCCGAGCCGTGGAGCGCGGGCGGCTGGTACTGCCTGCCCATGGGCGAGTTCCCCAACTCCCTCACCCAGCCGGGCAATGGCTGGTACGAGTGGAACGGCCGCTTCCGCGACTGGTGGCGCAACTTCATCAACCGGGACGACTGGAAGCTCAACTCCAACGACGGCTCGCTGTGCGGCCGCCCCGGCTCGTCCGACGGCGCCTTCCTGATGTACGGCAGCAAGGAGTGGTACGAGCGCAACGGCCGCCGGCCCTACCACTCGATGAACTTCATCACCGTGCACGACGGCTTCACCATGTACGACCTGTTCGCGTACGAGGAGAAGCAGAACCGGTGCGGCCCGCTCAACCCGGTGTGCTGCGACACGCCCAACAGCCCCTTCTGCGACAAGGTGTCGGGCGAGGACCACAACCGCTCGCGCAACTGGGGCGCGGTGGGAGACCCCCGCGGCGAGAGCATGCGCCGGCAGATGATGCGCAACGCCTTCATGTCGATGATGATCAGCCACGGCACGCCGATGATTCTGGGCGGCGACGAGTGGATGCGCACGCAGCTGGGCAACAACAACGCGTACTCCACCCGCGCGGACAACGCGTTCAACTGGTACCAGTGGGGCGCGTACCTGGCGCGTGACGAGCGTCACCGGATGTACGAGTTCGTGAAGGCCTCCATCCGCCTGCGCAAGGAGCATTCCTACGCGTTTGCCCCGTCGGACTACGGCAAGGGCGCGCCGCTGGCCTGGAAGAGCGCGCAGAACACCGAGGCGGCGTGGGACAGCAAGCAGCTGATGATTCACTACTACGACGCGTCCGTCGGACCTGAACTGGTGGTGCTCATCAACATGGAGCCCCGCGCGGTGGAGTTCACCCTGCCGCAGGTGGAGGGCCGTCAGTGGAAGCGGCTCATCGACACGCAGGCCTACTTCGACAGCCCTGAATACCTCACCGCCACCGGCCTGGGGCCCCGAGTCACGGGCAACTCCTGGCTGGACGCGCCGTCCCCGGTGACGGGCACGACGTACGGCGTCCCGGAACGGGCCATCGTCGTCCTGCGCGCGGAGTAGGGCAGCCAGCCGGAGGTGCGCTATAAGCGGGGCTCGCCCATGCGAGTCCCGCCCGCGCGCCTCGGCGCCTTCCTGTTGCTGCTCCTCAGCCCGCTTCTGGCCCTGGCCGATGCTCCCCGAGATCGCTTCGGGGCCGCGGGTTACTTCCGAATCATGACCCGCCCGGACTTCACGGGTGGCTCCGGCCAGCTGGGGTACTACTGGCTCTATGGCCGGCTCCTCAATGAGAGCCCCTACGGAGAGCTCAACCTCCGGCTGGACGTGCTCCAGGCCTCGCCGGGCTCGAATGACGTCTGGGCCGAGGTGCACACGCGCTTCTCCGGCACGTCGTTCCGCTCGGCGGACCCGGGCAATGGCTCGTTCGCCAACTTCCGCGCCGACTACCTCTT
The DNA here is from genome assembly GCA_046520375.1 of Pyxidicoccus sp. 3LFB2. GTDB lineage: Bacteria > Myxococcota > Myxococcia > Myxococcales > Myxococcaceae > Myxococcus. The sequence goes on along the minus strand of JBKGHK010000092.1, from coordinate 16,445 downwards.
CGTGCGGGCCGGCAACATCCTGCTGGACCGCGTGACGTGGCAGCTGGGCACGCTGGAGAACCGCTGGAACGACCTGCACATCTACGACCAGCGTCCCGGCACGCTGCTCTACAACACGGTGGGCCTGTCCGGCACGTACGAGGCGGACCGCTACGACGTGCTGTTGGCGGTGGGTGACAGCGGCTACTCGCTGCGGCCGCAGAACTACAACACGGTGCTCACCGGCGCCGCGCACTTCCGCTACCGGCTGATTCCGGGCCAGTTGGAGGCCGGCATCCGCGCGCAGGTGGGCTACGAGCCCGCCGTGCGCGGCAACCGCAACGCGCTCTACGCGTCGCCCGACGTCAACTACGAGGACTACGTCCGGCGCCAGGTGGTGCAGCGCTACTTCGAGAACAACCCCGGCGTGGAGGACCCGAGGCCGACGCTGAACCCGCGCAGCGCGGTGTCCTATATGGCCGCCGCCTACCTGGGCTTCGGCAACGTGGGGCCGCTGGCGTGGGACAACTTCTATCTCACCCTCGAGCGCAAGCACCCGGAGCAGTCGTACACGGAGAACTACCGGGGCCGTCCCTGGACCGTCTACATCGCGGACCAGACGGACGAGCGCCACGAGGCGAGCCTCGGCAACGAGGCCCACCTGAAGATCATCCCGGACAAGTTGGAGGCGCTCTGGGGCATCTGGGTGGGCTACGCCTTCAACGACGACAACAGCATCAAGCCGGGCGAGGACGACCGCTTCATCGCCTCCACGGTGCTGCGGCTCCAGTACTTCGTCACGGAGCGGGTGCACCTGCTGGCGGAGTCGAGCATCGCGCGCGAGAAGAGCAACAACGGCAACGCCTACCGCAACCACGTGGACTCGGTGTTCACCAACACGGACGGCATGCCGGACGCGCGCGGGCTGGAGTTCGGTGACAGCGACACGCGCATCACCTGGCAGGGCAAGGTGGGCGTGGTGCTCCAGCCCACGGGCCGGGGCATCTACACGCGCCCCAGCCTGCGGTTGCTCTACGGCATCCAGCACTCCACGCAGCACGCGGCGTTCGGCAACTCCTTCGTGGAGAGCCTGGACCAGTACAACGTCTATATCGGCCCCGAGCGCCACTGGCACTCGGTGGTCGCCATCGAGGCCGAAGGATGGTTCTGAGACAGCGGTGGGCCTGGGCCCTCTTCCTCGCACTGGGCGCGGCGGGATGCCTGCAGCGCTCGGCGCCGCCCGTGGTGGTGCCCAATGGCACGGTGGTGGCGGTGGCCTACGTGCGCGACGACGCGCAGAAGCGCGGCGTCGTGGAGGACGTGCCGGAGGCGGTGAAGCTGGCGGTGGCGGAGGCGCTGGCGAAGCGCAACGTCCAGGTGCAGGTGGTGCCGTATGCGCAGTACGCCGCCGAGTTCGCGAAGGTGACGGACTCGCAGCGCCGCTACGCGATGCTGGCGGCGCAGGCGCCCGAGGCGCAGCTGTACCTGCTGGTGGAGACGCGGGCCTCCCGATTCGGCGAGGTGGCCGGGCGCTTCTCCTGGGAGGTCTACGCCCGGACGACGGCGGGGCGCGCGGGCTCTCAGCTGGAGCCCAGCACCACCAACCAGGACTACAGCATCGCGCTCCAGTTCTCCCACCTGGGGGCGAATGAAGCGCAGGCGGAGGTGGCGCGGCAGATTGCCAGCCAGGCGGCGGGCCTCTTCGACTCGTTCCTCGCCTCGCCCATGTTGGCGCCGGCTCCGGAGACGGAGGGTGGCCCCGCGGTGGTGCCCGGGCTGGACGCGCCGGCCGGTGGGCAGGACGGCGGCGCGGTGTGGATGCCGCCCTCGGGGGACGCCATCTACTTCGTGATGGTGGACCGCTTCGCCAATGGCGACCGGAGCAATGACGGGAAGGTGGACCTGAAGGATGCGCAGGCGTTCCATGGGGGCGACCTGCAGGGCGTCATCTCTCGACTGGACGGGCTGCAGGCGCTCGGTGTTCGCACGGTGTGGCTTTCACCCGTCTTCCAGATGCGGACGGAGAAGTTCTACGGGTACGGCGCCTTCCACGGCTACTGGGTAGATGATTTCGGCCGGGTGGAGCCGCGCTTCGGTGACGAGGCGCTGCTGGCCCGGCTGTCGGAGGAGCTGCGCCGCCGGGACATGCGGCTGGTGCTGGACGTGGTGCTCAACCACGTGGGCCCGGAGACGCGGCTGGTGCGCGAGAAGCCCCGGTGGTTCCACGGCCTGGGCCCCATCGACAACTGGAGCGACACGCGCGAGCTGACGATGCGCGACGTGCACGGGCTGCCGGACCTGGCGGTGGAGCAGGAGGAGGTGTACCAGCACCTGCTGGGGCACTCGCGCCGGTGGGTGGACGCGGTGAAGCCCTCGGGCTACCGGCTGGACGCGGTGAAGCACATGCCGCTGGAGTTCTGGGCCCGCTACAACGACGACCTGCGGGCCCACGCGGGGAAGGACTTCCTGCTGCTGGGGGAGATGCTGGACGGGGACCCGGTGCTGCTGGCGAGCACCATGACCGAGGGCCGCTTCGGGACGATGTTCGACTTCCCGCTCGCCTTTGCGCTGGTGGACGTCTTCTGCCGGGACAGGTCGCCCGGGCACCTCGGCGCCATCCTCTTCAATGACAGGCTCTATCCGGCGCCGGACTCGCTGGTGACGCTGGTGGACAACCACGACCTGCCCCGGGTGATGAGCGAGTGCGGCGGCGACGTGGAGCGGGTGAAGCGCGCGCTGGCGGTGCAGCTCACCGCGCGCGGGGTGCCCTCGCTCACCTACGGCACCGAGGAGGGGCTGTCGGGGAAGAAGGAGCCGGAGAACCGCGGGGACATGCGCTTCACGCCGGACCACCCGCTGCGCGCGTGGATTACCCGGCTGCTGGAGCTGCGACGGGGCAGTGAGGCCCTCCAGGGTGGCGAGACGCTCGTGCTCGCCGCCCGGGAGGACCTCTTTGCCTACGCCCGCGTGACGCCGGACGAGGCCGTGGTCATCGCCGTCAACTCAGGGAAGGCGCCCGTGGACGTGGCGCTGCCCGAGGGACTGGTGGGCGCACAGCTCTCCGAGATGCTCACGGGCTTCGAGTTCCCAGGCGCGAAGGGACCCGGTCAGCTCTACTCCGTCATCGTCCATCCCGGTCAGGTGTCGCTGCTGCGCCTGAAGCCGGGCACGGCCGGTGGCTTCGGCGCGCTGGCGAAGCAGGCCGGGGCGCGGTGGCGCGGGCAGGGCGAGCGGCGCACGGTGGAGCTGACGGTGGACGACGCGTCGGTGCGGCTGGTGGGCAGCGGGCCGGAGCTGGGAGGCTGGAAGCCCGAGCGCTCGCTGCGTCCGGAAATGGGCGGATTCAAGCTGTCGCTGCCCGTGGGCGCCGTCTTCGAGTACAAGCTCGTGCGCGATGGCACCCCGGGGAAGTTCGACTGGGAGGGCGGCGACAACCGCCTGCTGTTCGTGCCGGAAGGCCGCGAGCCCCTGCGCCTGAAGCTGGCGTGGGGAAAGCGCTGACGCACATCCTCCACTTGCCCCCTCGTGTGAGCGGGGCCGACCTTGAGGGCTTGAAGTGAACGACCGACTCCTCCGCGCGGCGCGCCGCCAGCCCACCGATACGACGCCCGTGTGGCTGATGCGCCAGGCCGGCCGCTACCTGCCCGAGTACCGGGCCATCCGCGGCAACATCGCCTTCCTGGACCTGTGCAAGCACCCGGACCTCGCGGCCGAGGTGACGGTGCAGCCGGTGACGCGCCTGGGCGTGGACGCGGCCATCATCTTCTCGGACATCCTCATCCCGGTGGAGGCGATGGGGATTGTGCTGGAGCTGGGCGACAAGGGGCCGCACTTCCCCAACCCGGTGCGCACCGCCGCGGACATCGACAAGCTGGGCGTGCCGGACCCGGTGCAGGGCACGGGCTTCGTGGCCGAGGCCATCCGCCGCACGCGCAAGGCGCTCAACGACTCGGTGCCCGTCATCGGCTTCGCGGGCGCGCCCTTCACGTTGGCCGCGTACATGGTCGAGGGCGGCGGCTCGAAGAGCTACATCCTCATCAAGCGGCTGATGTTCGAGCAGCCGGAGCTGGCACATCGACTCTTCGGCAAGCTCACGGACACGCTGATTCCGTACCTCAAGATGCAGGTCGAGGCGGGCGCGAGCATCGTCCAGATTTTCGACTCGTGGGGCGGTGAGCTGTCGCCGTGGGACTACGAGCGCTTCTGCATGCCCTACCTGAAGCGGATGGTGTCCGAGCTGAAGGCCACGGGCGTGCCCGTCATCGTCTTCGGCGTGGGCATGTCCACGCACCTGCCGCTGCTCAAGAGCACGGGCGCGGACGTGGTGGGGCTCGACTGGACGATGCCCATGGACGAGGGCCGCAAGGTGCTGGGGCCGGACGTGGCGGTGCAGGGCAACCTGGACCCGCTGCACCTGTTCCTCCCGCGCGAGGAACTGGACGGGCGCGTGAAGGACATCCTCCAGCGCGCCGGGCCCGTGGGGCACATCTTCAACCTGGGCCACGGCATCCTTCCGCCCACGGACCCGGACTCGGCGAAGTTCCTCGTGGACGCCGTGCACAAGCACGGCGCCGCGCTCCGGCAGGGGACGCTGGGGAAGTAGGACTCAGCCTCCCGCATCACCCAGGGTGCCGGCATCCCCCGAGGTGCCGGCATCCCCCGAGGTACCGGCATCCAGGAAGAGGCAGCTCCCAGCGCCGCCGTCCGTGAGGCCCGCGTCCGCGCCGGCATCGGGCATCTCGCAGTCCGGGGGGAGGTCGTGGCAGTCATACGTGCCGTCCTCGCACGGGGGCATGCCGTAGCAGGCCATCAGCGTGAGGCCGACCGCGCTGGCCCCCGCGAGCGTCCACAGCGAGGCCACCCAGGACAGCGCGAGGCGCGTGGGCCCGCCGTCAATCGGCTGCCGGCAGTGCAGGCACGCGGTGGCGGAGGGCGGGTTGAATCCCTGGCAGGACGGACAGCCGGACAGCTCGGGCACGGAGGACATCCTTCTCGGAGTGGGGTGTGAGGCCGGTGGTGGCAGTGCAGGGCGCATGCCTGCCTCAAACACTGGAAGTTCCGAGCAGGCGCCATTGTGCCCCGTCGCGCTCGTCCGGTGGAACTGACACGGGTGTCGCGGGTGCTGGCGCAGGGCGCGTCCGTTAGGCTCGGTGCGCATGGTGAACCGGCGCATCGACGTGAGCCCCACGGACTACCACCCCGCCTACGTGGTGTGGGAGCTGACGCTCGCGTGTGACCAGCCCTGCACGCACTGTGGCTCACGGGCGGGCACGGCGCGCGCGGGGGAGCTGGGCACGGACGAGGCGCTCGGGGTGGTGGCGCAGCTCGCGGCGATGCGTGCGCGGGAGGTGGTGCTCATTGGCGGGGAGGCGTACCTGCACCCGGGGTTCCTCTCCATCATCCAGGCGCTGAAGGCCGCGGGCATCCGGCCGGGGCTGACGACGGGCGGGCGCGGAGTCACCGCGGAGCTGGCCAGAGAGATGGCGCGCGCGGGGCTGTATGCGGCCTCGGTGAGCATCGACGGACTGGAGCCCACGCACGACATCATGCGCGCGGCCCGGGGCAGCTTTGCCTCCGCCACCGCGGCCCTGGGGTACCTGAAGGCCGCGGGCGTGCGCACCGCCGCGAATACCAACCTCAACCGGCTCAACCAGGGGGACCTGGAGGGGCTGTACACGCACCTGAAGGCGCAGGGCATTGGCGCGTGGCAGGTGCAGATTACCGCGCCGCTCGGGCGCGCGGCGGACCGCCCGGACCTGCTGTTGCAGCCGTGGGATTTGATGGACCTGATGCCGCGCATCGCCCGGCTGAAGGAGCAGGCGCGGAAGGACGGCATCACCGTGATGCCGGGGAACAACCTGGGCTACTTCGGGACGGAGGAGGCGCTGCTGCGCTCGGTGCACGCGGGTGGGAGGGACCACTGGCGGGGCTGTCAGGCGGGCCGGTACGTGCTGGGCATCGAGTCGAATGGCGCGGTGAAGGGGTGTCCGTCACTCCAGACGGCGCACTACGTGGGCGGGAATCTTCGCGAGCAGCCGCTGGAGCGCATCTGGAAGGACACGCCGCAGCTGGCCTTCACGCGGACGCGGACGGTGGAGGATTTGTGGGGCTTCTGCCGTACGTGTCCATTCGCGGAGACGTGTTTGGCCGGGTGCAGCTTCACGGCGCATGCGCTGTTCGGACGGCCGGGGAACAACCCGTACTGTCACTTCCGCGCGAAGACGCGCGCGGCGGAAGGCGTGCGGGAGCGGCTCGTCCCGAAGGCCCCGGCTCCGGGGCGGCCGTTCGACCATGGGCTGTATGAAATCGTCGAGGAGCCCATCGACGCACCGGACCCCAGGCCCGAGCTTCAGCGCGAGTACGTGAAGACGAAGCGCTGGCCGAAGCCCGTTTGAGGTCTTGGCTTGTTCAATCCATGTCAGACCCGCCGGGTAGGTAGGACGTGCGCGGGCAGAATGCCCGTGGCGGAGGGGCGGGATGGACGAGGCGGGGCGGGCGGCGGTGTACCGCGAGCAGGTGCTGGCACTCGATAGGGCGGGCGTGTATAGGATGTGGCAGGTTGTCCATGCTGGGGACAATCTGGTAGGGTGGCCTCCTGGAAAGGCGCTGGAGTACCTCATCTTGAGGGAGTTCCAGTTGGAAGGTGCGGAGGTGACCTGGCCCTACGAGGTTCGCCGGAATGGCTTGTTGCTGGAACAGGTCGACGGGGCGGTCTACTTCGACGGGCTGTCGTGTCTGGTCGAGGCCAAGGATTGGCGCACACCGGTTGATTTCTCGGTCGTCGCCAAGATGAAGACTCAGCTCCTCCGTCGTCCGGCGATGACGCTGGGCGCGGTGTTCCTGAGCGGCACCTTCTCGGATGCAGCCACCAGTCTCGCCCAGCTCCTTCCTCCCCCGAATGTCCAGCTCTGGAACGGCGATGACCTCGCCTGGGCCATGGAGCGTGGTGCCCTGCGCGAAGGGCTGAAGCGCAAGCTGCGTCACGCCATCGAGCAGGGCTTCGGGGACCTGTTGCTCTCAGGTGAGGGAGAGGAGGCGCCATGAAGACGCATATCGTGACCGAAGGGAAGCTGGAGGCCGCGCTCCTGGAGCGTCTGGTGCAGTGTCACCCTGTCTTGAGACACAACGTCATCAAGGTGCGGCCGACAGGCGGACGGTCACCGGCACATTCAGGCGCACGGACGATTCTCATCCTGCGCCGCGAGCCCGTGGCCATGATCAACAGCCCGGAGACGGTGAGCCAGCGTCTGCTCGGCGAACAGCGAGCCTTCCTCGAGTGGCGCCTGGGCGAAGCCGGCGCGCTGGAGGACTGGGTGGTGGTCCTGGTGCCTCCAGACGTGGCTGTATTGCTCTTCAGGGATGACGCCATCCTGAACGCGGTGCTGCCTGCTCCGCTGTCCGTCGAGGACCGCATTCGCGGACGCTACGAGCCCCGTGCGGTGTTGACCGAGACGTTCGCCAGGGCAGGGGAGGGCCCCTTCCCGGATGCGTTGATTCAGCGCATCGTCCACACGGATCTGACACCCCTCTGGCGTTTGGAGGTGCTCCAACCGCTGGAAGCGTTCCTGCTCCGGGTCTCACAGCCGCAGCCAACTGAGAGCCCCGCGACACCGTGAATGTCAGGCCGTGCGGCCAGGCCGTTCCGGACGCAGGGACATCCACAACAGCGCGAGCAGGGCCAGCGCCAGCGACCCGAAGGACTCCCCGCCCGCGCTGCCGCACCCCCAGCCCGTGACTTCGAGCGCGCGCGACTGGATGCCGAAGTCCACCGCGCTGGAAGGCTCGCTCCGGGCCTGCGTCACGCCCACGGCATAGGCCACCACCCGGTGGCTGCCCACCGGGAGCGCCTGCTCCGGCGTCACCGTGTAGCTCCACCGCCCCTGCGCGTCCGCCGGGGTGCGGCCCAGCACCGTGCCGTTCACCACCACCTCCACCACGACGCCCGGGTCCGCCGTTCCCTCCAACACGGGCGTGCGCGTGTACAGCACCTCGTTCGCGGCGGGGCGCTCGATGCGCGGCGAGCCCGGCGCGCCCACGGCGCTTACCGTCAGCACCACCTCCACCTCGGAGGACTCCAGCGCTCCGTCGCTCACGCGGTAGCGGAAGCGGTCCTTCCCGCTGAAGCCAGCGGCCGGCGCGTACTGGAACGCTCCGTCCTCGCCGAGCTGCAGTGTGCCTCCCGTGGGCGCCAGGGCGAGCACCGCGTGCAGCGGGCCTCCCTCGCCATCCGTGTCGTTGGCGAGCACTCCCGGCGCGGCCACCTGAAGCACGGTGGTGCCCTCGGCGGCATAGGTCTCCGGTACGGCGGTGGGGGCGGAGTTGGTGGCCATCACCGTGACTTCCATCAGCCCGGGCGTGTCCTGCGAGCTGTCCGTCTCCAGCAGGGCCGCGTACTGAAAGTACCGCGCGGGCACGGCCCCGGCCTGCCCGAGTCCTCCGAGCGACGGCGGCCGGTCATCCGAGCCGTGCGTGGCCTCGGAGAAGAACGTGGCCCCGGTGCCATCCGGCCCGACGAACGGCACGCCCGCGCAGGAGGGCTCATCGCACGTGCGCACCTGGAGCTTCAGCCGGGTGCCGCCGCGCCGCCACACGTCGTGCGCCTCCTGCGCGGTAAGGGCCCGGCGCCAGATAGCCACCTCGTCCACCGTGGCCTCCGTGGGGTAGTTCATCCCGGTGAACTGTCCGAGCAACGGCCCCCGGTCGAAGCTGAAGTCGCCGGCATAGCTGTGCGTCGCCGACACGGGCTCCCCGTCCACGTACAGCGTCAGCGTCGCCGGCGCATGGCCCCGCTTCACGCCCACCAGGTGATGCCACTCGCCGTCATCCAGGCGGATGTGGTGGCAGACCTCCGCGATGTCACCGGTGCTGTCGCGCAGCACCCACCAGCCCCGTCCGGACGGGCACCGGGTGGTCTCGCAGCCGCCGCCGAACCAGACATGGGGATTGCCCCGTGAGCCCTCCGCGCCCATGACCACCAGGTTGTTGCCCTGGCAGGACGTCGTCCTCACCCACGCCGCCCAGGTGAAGTCCCCCTGGCCGAAGGCGAAGTCCGGCGCCGCGTCTCCCCCCACCGTGAGGTAGCCCGCGCGCGGCAGCGACAGGGCCTCACCCACCCGGCCCGGCACATACCCACCGGGCACGCCATCCGGCGCGATGAAGGTGGCAACATGGCCCCGGCCCGACGCGTCCGGCACCGTCGCGCGTGCCTCCAGCGCCCCCGAGCCATTGGCGTGCAGCAGCAGCACATTGTCCGCCATGGAGACGTTGCCCTCGCCATAGCCCGTCTCCTGGATGCCCTCGTCCGGCAGCCCCTTCCACGCGGGCGCGCGAGGCTTCCACCCCAGCGTGTCCCAGCGCACGCGCGGCCCGCCCGAGTCGAGGACGCGGGAGACGAAGCGGGCCGGCTCGCCCCCTCCGAAGGGGCCACTCTGCCGGAGCCAGATGCGCCGGAGTTCCTCCGGCGTCAGCGCCCGCTTCCAGATGGAGGGCTCGTCCAGCGCACCGTCGAAGAAGCCGCCGAGGTAGGTCTCGCTGCTGCCCAGCGCCGCGCGGTCCGACAGCGCGGCGCTCGTCATCGCCGAGGTGAAGGGCAGGGGCACGACTTCGAAGAGCCGCCCATCCAGATAGACGCTCACCCGATTCGCCGGCGCCAGCTCGAACACCGTGGCGAACATCCGCCACACCCCCGTCGTCGGGGGGACCTGGACCGTCGCCGTCAGCGGCGCCGTGGTGGCATCCGGTGCCTCGGCCCAGGCGCGCAGGCCGCGCGTGCCCGAGAGCCCGACGCCCAGTCGGGAGCCTCCGGTGCCGCCCACGTTGATGAGGTCCGCGAAGGCGTTGGTGCCCGGCCAGGCCCGGGGACGCATCCACCCCATCAGCGTCACCGCGCTCGCATTGCTGGCCAGGTCCACGCCCGCGGACACAAGCCGCACGTGGGTGTCCCGGTCCGTCGGCATGTCCAGCGCGTTGCCCAGCACCCCCGGCACGCTCCGGATGTCGCTGCCCCCGCTGCCGTCCAGCTCGGGCGTCAGCCCCGCTGTCCTCGGCAGGCACTGGAGCCTGTCCCCGGGCGTCGCCGCCGCCTCGTCCAGGCGCATCCGCAGCGTGTTGCCCGTCAGGTCCGGGTAGGCCGCGCGCTCGTCCAGGGGCCACTGGCGCACCTGGAGCACCGAGGGCAGCGTCGGGGTGAGCTCCGTGTTGGTGTGGACCGCCTGGGGGTGGAGGAACTCCGCGCCTGTCCGGTCCTGGAACGTCAGCCGCTCCTGCGCGCGGGCCGCGCCGGGCAGCGTGCTCAGCCACAGGAGGGCCGTCACGGCGGCGCCGCGCCGCCAGGGAAGTGCATGGGAGGAGGGCATGGGGGATTTCCATCCTGTCCGCTCTCTCCGGGACCGGGCAAGCGGCGGAGCCTTCCGACCAGCGGTTGACTCTTGAGTCAATCCCGGATTGACGCGCCGCATTGTCGCCCGTTAGATGCCCCCCGTTCGACGTACCAGGAAGGTGAGGCACACATGGCAAGCGAGAAGCGCAAGGGCCACCCGAGGGTGGCCATCGTCCGCGGCTTGCGGACCCCGTTCGTGAAGGCGGGCTCCGTCTTCGGCGGGCTGACCGCGCTGGACCTGGGCCGCATGGTGGTCCAGGAGCTCGTCCAGCGGGCGGAGCTGGACCCGAACATCATCGACCAGGTGGTGTTCGGCCAGGTGATTCCCACGCTGACGGCGCCCTCCATCGCCCGCGAGGTCGTCATCGCCGCGGGGCTGCCGCGCAAGATTGAGGCCTTCACGGTGGCGCGCGCCTGCGCCACGTCCATCCAGGCCATGACGACGGCGGCCAACGCCATTGCCGTGGGCGAGGCCGAGGTCATCATCGCCGGCGGCACCGAGTGCATGTCGGACGCGCCCATCTTCACCAGCCGGCCGCTGGCCCAGGCGCTGGTGGCCGCGTCCAAGGGGCGCTCGCTGCCGGAGAAGCTCAAGCCCTTCCAGAAGCTCAAGGGCAAGGACCTGCTGCCCGTGCCCCCCGCCATCGCCGAGTACTCCACCGGCATGACGATGGGCGAGAGCGCGGAGAAGATGGCCCGCGAGAATGGCATCAGCCGCGAGGAGCAGGACCTCATCGCCTACAACTCGCACCGCAACGCCGCTCGTGCGTGGAAGGAAGGCCTGTTCGACAACGAGGTGATGCACGTCGCCGTGCCGCCGAAGTACGAGCAGACCGCCGCCAGGGACAACATCGTCCGCGACGACACCAGCGTGGAGGCCCTGGGCCAGCTCAAGCCGGTGTTCGACAGGAAGTACGGCACGATTACGGCCGGCAACGCCTCGCCGCTCACCGACGGCGCCGCGGCGCTGCTCTTGATGAGCGAGGAGCGCGCGAAGGCGCTGGGGCTATGAGCCGCTGGGGCTACCTGCGCGCGCACGCCCTACGCCGCGACGGGACCCCGGGGCGACCCAGCTGCTCCCAGGGGCCCCCGTGTACGCGGTGCCCACCGCGCTCAAGCGCGCGGGGGCTGACGCTGGCGGACATCGACCTGGTGGAGATGCATGAGGCCTTCGCCGCGCAGGTGGCGAGCAACCTCCAGGCGCTGGCGTCGAAGGAGTTCGCGAAGAAGGCCGGCTGGAGCGCGCCGGTGGGCGAGGTGGACCGCGAGCGGCTGAACGTGACGGGCGGCTCCATCGCCATCGGTCACCCGTTTGGCGCCACGGGGGCCCGCATCGTCACCCAGGCCCTCAACGAGCTGAAGCGTCGGAACAAGAACACGGTGCTGTGCACCGTCTGCGCTGCCGGCGGCCTGGGCGCCGCGGTGGTCCTGGAGCGTGCGTGATGGCGACCAAGCCTGAAGAGCTGATGGTGAAGCAGGGCTTCACCTATGCGGTGGAGGACGGCGTCGCCGTCATCACGTACGACCTGCCGGACTCGCCGGTGAACACGCTGTCGCCCGAGACGGGCGAGGCCTTCACCCGCCTGATGACGCGCGCCGAGCAGGAGCCCGAGGTGAAGTCCGTGGTCTTCATCTCCGGCAAGAAGGACAACTTCGTCGCCGGGGCCAAAATCGACTTCCTGCAGACCATCAAAACGGCGGAGGAGGCCACCGCCATCAGCCGCAACGGCCAGGAGGGCTTTGACCGGCTGGACGCCTTCCCCAAGCCCGTCGTCGCGGCCATCCACGGCGCATGTCTGGGCGGCGGCCTGGAGTGGGCCCTGGCGTGTGACTACCGCATCGCCACGGACAGCCCGAAGACGTCGCTCGGCCTGCCCGAAGTGCAGCTGGGCCTGATTCCGGGCGCTGGCGGCACCCAGCGGCTGCCCGCGCTCATCGGCGTGCAGGCGGCGCTGGACCTCATCCTCACCGGCAAGAGCCTCAAGCCCTCCAAGGCGAAGAAGCTGGGCGTGGTGGACGAGGTGGTGCCGGTGCCGCTGCTGCGCAAGCTGGCCGTCCAGCGCGCCAGGGAGCTGGCGTCGGGCACGCTGAAGGTGGAGCGCACGCGGGGCCAGGGCTTCAAGTCCGTGGTCTCCGGGGGCAGGGCGAAGGGCGTCGCGGGCTTCTTCCAGGGCCTGGCCAACAAGGAGCTGTGGGCCGAGGTGGCGCTGGAGGACAACCCCCTGGGCCGCAAGCTCGTCTTCGACGAGGCGCGCAAGCAGCTCTTGAAGAAGACGCGCGGCCGCTACCCGGCACCGGAGAAGGCGCTCCAGGTGATTCGCACGGGCCTGGAGTCCGGCCACAAGGCAGGCCAGGAGGCCGAGGCGAAGGCGTTCGGCGAGCTGGTGGTGTCGGATGTCTCCAAGCGGCTGGTGGAGATCTTCTTCGCGACGACGGCGCTGAAGAAGGAGAACGGCACCTCCAACCCCAGCGTGAAGCCGCGCGAGGTGAAGAAGGTGGCGGTGCTGGGCGGCGGGCTCATGGGCGGCGGCATCGCCTACGTGGCCAGCACGCTCCAGGGCGTGCCGGTGCGCGTGAAGGACAAGGACGACGCGGGCGTGGCCCGTGCGCTCAAGCAGGTGCAGTCCATCCTGGATGAGCGCACCAAGAAGCGCTCGCTGACGCACCGGGAGGCGGCGGCGAAGATGGCGCTCGTCACCGCGGGCACGGACTACAGCGGCTTCAAGTCGGCGGACCTCGTCATCGAGGCGGTGTTCGAGGACCTGAAGCTCAAGCACCGCATCATGGGCGAGGTGGAGGCCGTCACGGGCGACGCGTGCATCTTCGCCTCCAACACCTCCAGCATCCCGATTACGGACCTGGCGAAGGGGAGCCGGCGGCCCGCGCAGGTCATCGGGATGCATTACTTCAGCCCGGTGAACAAGATGCCGCTGCTGGAGATCATCACCCACCCGGGCACCGCCGAGTGGGTGACGGCCACCTGCGTGGAGGTGGGCCGCAAGCAGGGCAAGACGGTCATCGTCGTCAACGACGGGCCGGGCTTCTACACCTCGCGCATCCTCGCGCCGTACATGAACGAGGCGGCGTACCTCCTGGCGGAGGGCGCGGACATCGCCGAGCTGGACAAGGCGCTCGTGGACTTCGGCTTCCCGGTGGGGCCGATTACCCTCCTGGACGAGGTGGGCATCGACGTGGCGCAGAAGGTGGGCCCCATCATGGAGGCCGCGTTCGGCAAGCGCATGGCGGCCCCCAAGGCGCTGGAGAACGTCGTCACCGACGGCCGGCTGGGCCGCAAGACGCAGAAGGGCTTCTACCTGTACGAGAACGGGAAGAAGAAGGAGGTGGACCCCACCATCTACAACCTCCTGCCGCACGGAAAGGACCGCAAGGCCTTCGACCGCGAGGAGATGGCGGAGCGGCTGGTGCTGCAGATGGTGAACGAGGCCATCCGCTGCATGGGCGAGGGCATCCTCCGCAGCGCGCGTGACGGCGACGTGGGCGCCATCTTCGGCCTGGGCTTCCCGCCGTTCCTGGGCGGCCCGCTGCGCTACGTGGACAGCCGCGGCCCCGCCGAGGTGCTGCGCAAGCTGGAGCACTTCCAGGACAAGCTTGGGGAGCGCTTCACCCCCGCGCCGCACCTGGTGGAGCTGGTGAAGTCGGGCAAGACGTTCTACCCGCGCTGACGCACGGGCCCTGGGCGCCCGTGTTCTCCACGGGCGCCCGGGCTTGACCGGGGCGGCGTTCTGGACAAAGCCTGCCGGCCGCATGGCCCGCTCCGCGTCCCGCAGCATCGCCCTCGTCACCCTGGCCGCCGTCGTGGCGTGCAGCGCCGCCGCCGCGGCCGGGGCCTGGCGGTTCTTCCACAAGAACCCGCAGAACCCCGTCGTCCGCCTGGACGAGTACGTCACCATGGGCTGGGTGGCGTGGGACTCGAGCTGGTACATGCGGATTGCCCAGGAGGGCTACCAATTCACCCCGGGGCAGCAGAGCTCGGTGGCCTTCTTCCCGCTCTACCCGCTGCTCATCCGCGCGGTGGAGACGCTGGGCCCCAACGTGTACCAGGCCGGCGTCCTCATCACCCTGCTGTGCGGGCCGCTCGCGCTGATTGTCTTCACCAACTGGGCGCGCAACCTCACGGACAACGACACCGCGCTGAAGGCCGGGCTGCTGATGGCCTTCTACCCGTTCACCTTCTACTTCTACGGCGCCATGTACTCGGACGCGCTGTTCGTCCTGCTGGTGGTGTCCGCCTTCCTGCTGCTGGAGCGCGGGCTGCTGTTGCCGGCGGTGCTGGTGGCGGCAGTGGCCACGGCGGCGCGACCGGTGGCCCCCGCGGTGGTGGTGGGCCTGCTGGTGCGCCGGCTGGAGTGGAAGCACGCGCGCGGCGAGAAGTGGACCGCGGTAGACTTCCTCCCGCTGCTCGCGGGGCTGGGCTTCGGCTGCTACATGCTCTTTCTCTGGCACAAGTTCGGTGACCCCTTTGCCTTCGTGAAGGTGCAGGGCGCCGCCGGCTGGGAGCAGATTCCCGGCTGGCGCACGTGGCTGAAGGTGAGCTGGTTCGAGCGCGTCATCCTCGCGCCCACGGACAAGCGCGAGGCGGTCCGCCTGGCGGCGCACGCCTTCTTCACGCTGCTGGCGCTGGCGCTGGTGTGGCCCACGCGCAAGCTGCTGGGGTGGGGCTACGCCGTCTACGTGCTGGCGATTGTCGGCCTGCCCGCGTGGTCCACGAAGGACTTCATGGGCATGGGGCGCTACCTGCTGTCCTCGTTCCCCGTCTTCCTCACCGCCGCGCTGCTGTTGCGCCAGCGGCCGCTCTTGCTACGAGGGGCGCTGGCCGTGGGCGCCATCTCCGTGATTGTCCTCTCCTGGGCCTTCGGCGCGGACTACTACATCTCATGAATGCGCTCATGCAGCAGGTCCTCTCCCTGTACTCGGCGCTGCCGGCCGCCGAGCGCTTCCACGTCCACGCGCGGGCCTCGTCCGCGCCGCTCCTGGCGGTGACGGCACGCACGCCGGGCGGCACGGTGGCGGACATCGGCTGTGGCCATGGGCTGCTGTCCGCGCTGCTGGCCGTGGAGGACCCACGCCGCACGGTGCGCGGCGTGGACCCGGATCCGCGCAAGGTGGCGTGGGCGCGCCAGGCGCTCGCGGGGCTGCCCAACGTGCAGCTCGCGGAGGGCACCGTGGAGGAGACGCTCGCCACGGAGGCGCCCGGCACCTTCGACGCGGCGGTGGTGTGCGACGTGCTGTACCTGCTGCCCGAGGCGAAGTGGCCCGGCTTCCTGCGCACCGTGCATGGCCTGCTCAAACCCGGTGGGCGCTTCCTGCTGAAGGAGGTGGAAGGGGACGGCTCCTGGAAGCACCGCAAGGCGCTGGCGCAGGAGTGGGTGATGGTGTCGCTCTTGGGGCGCACGAAGGCCAGCGGCGGCATGGCGCTCAAGCCGCGCGCGGAGATGACGCGGCTGCTGGCGGACGCGGGCTTCACCGTGGGCGAGGTGGTGGACCTGGGCCGCGGCTACACCACGCCCCATGTGCTCTACGTGGCGGAGGCGAACAGACCGTAAGGCAGGGGAGGGCGCTCAGCGGAGTGGGCCTCGCCACCGAGGGACGGTTTCCAGTCGCTGGCTTGCGTAGCCGATGTGAGCGGGTGGCGGCGCTTCCAAAAGCTGGCCTGGGTTGCCGAAGCGAGGCTGCGTTGCGTGGGCGATGCAGCCCACGGTCCCGCAACGTCGCCCTGACTGTCCTGGGCGATGCAGCCCGAGGCCCCGCTACGCACAGCCCCGACTGTCCTGGGTGATGCAGCCCGAGGCCGCCCTACGCCGCCGAGGCGAGGCTGCCGTAGGTGTGCAGCTCGATGCCCCGCTCGCGCAGCCGGGCCTTCACCCTCGGGCTCGTGAGCGCGTCCAGCTCCGCCTGCCAGCCGTAGTGCCACACCGGGTCCTCCGGCACATGCGGCGCACCTTCACCCGGGTGGCAGCCCAGCTCGAAGTCCCCCGCGGGCAGCGCGTCCAGAGCGGCCAGCAGCGCGGCCTCGTCCAGTCGGCCCGCCTCGAAGACGCCCCCGGCGCTCACCCGGCGCACCCCGGGC
>JBKGHK010000929.1:0-3485 GCA_046520375.1 Pyxidicoccus sp. 3LFB2 | reverse complement strand
CCGCCCCGGTGCGCACCCCCGAGGAGGCCGCCCGCGTCTTGTGGCACGTGGCGTCCGGCGCCGACTTCACCTTCTTCGAGCACTACCTCGCCGACGAGGCCGGCCACGCGCAGGACATGACGGCCGCCCTGGACGCGCTGGACACCTTCGACGCCTTCACCCGCGCCGTGGTGGCGGCCCGCCCGGCGGACGCCCGGGTGCTCGTGTGTAGTGACCACGGCAATGTGGAGGACCTGTCCACGCGCGGGCACACCCTGCACCCCGTGCCCGTGCTCTACTTCGGCCCGCCCCTGTCAGAGGCGGAGTCCTTCTCCACCGTGGCGGACGTGGGGCGCGCGGTGCTGCGCTGGCTCGGGGCGGAGTGAGACACGTGATGCGGGGATGGAGGCACAGGGGCGGGACGCGAGGCCGGGTGGCGGCGCTGTTGCTGCTGGCCCTGCTGTCGGGCTGCGCCAGGACGCTCAGCACCAGCGTGCCCGCTTCGGAGGCGCCCTCCGGGGAGGCGGACGAAGGCGCGAGCCTGAAGACGTCCGCTGGCGCCCGCATCGACATGGAGTACCGGAAGCGGGACACCGACGCCGCCCTCCAGGTGAAGCTCGCCGTGGAGCGCGCCCTGCCGAGGCTGGCCCGCTGGGGCACCTTCGACGACTCCGTCACCATCGTCATCCACCCCAACCACGCCTCCCTGGAGCGCGCCGCCAACCGCTCCGGCCATGACTTCCTGCGCGCGTGGGCCCGCTACGAGCAGATTGAGCTGCAGAGCCCCAGGACCTGGACGCTGCTCGGCGCCACCCAGGCCCAGGTGGACGAACTGCTGCTGCACGAGCTCACCCACAGCCTCATGTACCAGGTGGCCTCGGACCGGCTCGGCTGGACGCGCAAGCGCATCCCCCTGTGGTTCCGCGAGGGCATGGCCTCGTACACCGCCGAGCAGGGCTACCGCGTCCCCAGCCTCACCGACCTGGAGCGCTTCTGGCGCACCCGGCCCGGCAGCGACCCGCTCCTGGAGGCCGACGCCCTCTACCAGGGCGACAACGACATCGTTTACGGCGCCGCCCACCACGCCTTCACCTTCCTCGTGCGCCGCTACGGGGAGCCCGCCGTCCGCGGCGTCCTCCACGCCATGAGCCGGGGCCCCGACTTCTCCACCGCCTTCGCCGAGGCCGTGGGCCTGCAGCACGAGGCGTTCCTCGAGGACTTCCGCCGCTACGTCCGCCTGCGGGGCTTCAAGGGCGGCCGGAAGCTCGCCCCCCAGCGCCCGGCACCCGCCGTCCCGGCCCCCACGGCCCCCTGACGGCCTGCTTCACCGCCGGTTTGCGCTTTCCAACAATGCGCACTGGATGTGCGTCACAGAACAGTGGCATTATTCTCACCGAATTGGAATCCGGTAGACGGAAGGGGAAGCCGTCTCCTGGATCCGAGGGGTGAGTTCATGGTCGAGCAGCAAGGCGGACGACAGGGGCCGGTCGGCGGGGGTGTGGACTCGCGGACGCTGCTGGAGCGCCTCCAGCGGTCCGAAGAGGTCCTGGAGCGACTGTGCACGCCTTCGGCCGCTGGCGCCGGGGACGACACCCACGCCGCGCTCCTCCAGGAAGTCGCCGCGCTGCGGCAGATGCGGGGCGAGCTGGGCAAGCTGCTCGAGCGGAGCGCGCTCATCGCCGACTCGACGCACCGCCTGCTCAACCTGCCTCCGGATGAGATGGAGTCGGGCATCCGCGCCGCGCTCGCGGTGCTGGCCGAGCAGGCCCGCGCGCAGCGCTGTTACGTGGGCCTCCTGTCCGACGACGGCGCGCACGTGACGGACGCGTACGAGTGGTGCGCCCCGGGGATGGAGCCCATGGGGCTGGAGGCCTTCCGCGGCCGCTCCACCTCCGCCTTCGCCTGGACGCTGCGGCAGTTCCAGGCGGGCCAGACGGTGACTGTCACGGACCCGTCCATGCTGCCGCCCGAGGCCGTCGCGGAGCGCGACTCGCTGGATGCGCGGCGCGTGCGCGCCTACGTCAACACGCCCCTGTCGCTCGGGGGCCGGCTCGTCGGGTGGATGGGCTTCGACGCCGTGGGCGCGCCCCGCCACTGGACGCCGGAGGAGCTGCAGCTGCTGGCGCAGACGGGCACCGCGCTCGTCACCGCGCTGGAGCGCAAGCGGCGGGACACGGTGATGCTCCAGGAGAAGCAGCAGGAGCAGCGCACGCGCTCGCTGGGCCTGCTCGTCGCGGGGCTGGCGCACGAAATCAACAACCCGCTCGCCTATACGACGGGCAACCTGGAGTACCTCAAGCAGCGGCTGTCCTCCGCCCAGACGACGGCGGGCGTGGTGGAGGAATGCCACCAGGTGCTGGACGAGGCGCTGGAGGGCGCGGTCCGCATCCGCCGCATCGTCGCGGACCTCAGTGCCTTCTCGCTCAAGGACACCGGCGGCGAGGAGCCCGTCGACCTCAAGGCCATCGTCGAGAGCACCCTGCGGATGACGGCCAACCAGCTGCGCCACCGCGCGCAGGTGGTGCGCGACTTCGACGCGCAGGCCCCCCTGGTGCGGGGCACGCCGACGCGGCTGGGCCAGGTGGCGCTCAACCTCGTGCTCAACGCCGTGCAGGCCATTCCGGAGGGACGCCTCTCCGAGCACCGCATCACCCTCTCCGTGCGCGCCGCTGGCGAGGGGACGGTGCTCACCGTCGCCGACACCGGCCGTGGGATTCCCCCGGAGGTGCTGCCGCGCATCTTCGACCCGTTCTTCACCACGCGCCGCGCGGGTGGAGGCATGGGCATGGGGCTGGCCATCTGCCGCGACATCGTCACCGCGCTGGGGGGCACCATCACCGTGCACAGCGAGCCGGGCCAGGGCACCCGGGTGGAGGTGCGCCTGCCCCGCGCCGAGCACGTCATCCCCGAGCTTCCCGTCCCGACGCAGGTGTCCCCGTCGAGCGGCCGCCGCGTGCTGGCGGTGGACGACGAGCCCCGGGTGTTGGATTTGCTGCGGCGGCTGCTGCGCGGGCATGAGCTGGTCACCGCCGCCAATGGCCGCGAGGCGCTGGAGCGGCTGCGCACGGACCGGAGCTTCGACCTCATCCTCTGTGACGTGATGATGCCGGAGCTGACCGGCGTGGACGTCTACCACTCCGTGCGCGAGTCCTGGCCGGGGCTGCACGAGCGCATCGTCTTCGTCACCGGCGGCGCCTTCACGCCGGAGACGCAGCGCTTCCTCCAGCAGGTGGGCAACCCGATGCTCTCCAAGCCCTTCGAGCCCACCCGCGTCCGCGACCTGGTGGCCGCCGTCAGCGCCCAGCTGCGCAACTGAAAGCCCCGCGCTGGGGCCCCGGCGGCAGAGGGCCTCGGCCTCGGTGACGCGCTCCACACTGAAACCCAGCGCGGGAGCCCTTGCGTCAGGGGGCCTCGGCCTCGGCGACGAGCTCCACGCGGCGGCTGCGCGCGAAGCACTCGGGCGTGCTCTCGGTGCAGGGCGGCCTCGCGTCGCCCTCCGTCTCCAG
>JBKGHK010000928.1:0-3486 GCA_046520375.1 Pyxidicoccus sp. 3LFB2 | reverse complement strand
GCGCAGGAGGCCTGACCACCTCCTCTGCCAACTCCAACCCTTCGTTTCTTTCTAGGACGCTCGCATCCCCGCCCCCGGGGCTACGGCGCAGGGCCCTGAGCTGTGGCGGGGAACTCCGCGCCGTGCGGAGCGACGTTCCCCGACCTCATGCCGGAACCATGAGGCATCCATGACGATTGCCACGCGCCCGTTCCGTACCGTGCCCACGGACACTGACGGAAGGGAGCACGCATGGCCGCATGGAAGCAGCTCGGGGTGGCACTGGTCGCGGTGCTGGGGGTACTGATGCCCGGAGAGGCCCGTCCCTGTGTCTTCGTGCGCGACACGACCTGGGGTCTGACCGGGAAGGCGGAGCGCATCGTCCTGGGCCGCGTGGTGCGGACCTGGAGCGCGGCGTCCCTCCCGGAGGACGACTTCGCGCCTCCCTCGGGAACAGCGGACACCCCCTCCCTGCCCGGGTCCGGGCGGGAGGCCGCGGTCCCAGAACGCGTGGACGTCGAGGTGCTCGAGGTCTGGAAGGGAGCCCCCGCCGAGCGCCTCACCGTCGTCACCACGCAGTACTGGGACGAGCTTGGCGACGTCCTGGAGCGCGCCGGAAGCGACCACCGGCTGCTGCTCTTCCTGAGCCTCCGGGAAGAGGCCTGGCAGACGACGGATGCCTTCTCCCATGAACTCCTGGCGCCCGAAGACGTGGCGACCTGGAGGGAGATGGTGACGGAGGCCGTCGCGCTCCAGGCGCATCCTCCGGTGAAGGCGGAAGCACGCCTGGACTGGAACGTGCTGGCGACCGTGAGCCCGTCCACCCGGACAGAAGCACTGGAGGACATCTTCCCGGACTGGAGCATATGGGACAGGGACTGGAGTGCGCCCATCCGGCTTCCGACTCCCCACCCCCTGAGTCCCGCCGCGCAGCAGCGCATCGCCACCCACTTCGTCTCGCGCCCGCGCACGCCCTTTCTGTGGCAGCTGCTCCTGGCCCTCCACGGCCATGCCGACGCGGAGGTGGACCGGCTCGCCATCCGGCAGCTCGAGGAGGAGCTCGCGCGCGAGGACATCCACAAGGGCCTGCTGCTGGAGACCCAGGACGCCATCGACCTGCTGAGCTTCCGCCTGGGTGTGAGCGGCGCCGGAACGGAGCGCTGCCGGCTGCAGGTGGACACGGACACCGAAGCCCTGGCGGCGGCGGCCCGCTGTGTCCGCGCTCGCTGGGAGCGCATCCGCGCCCTGCACGCAGCGCAGGCGCACTGAGCGGCCCGCCGCGACACCCACGCCCCCGGTGACGACTTCCCGACGCTGGTCTGCCCTCCGGGGCGAGGGACGTTCGACTGCCGCACCCACCTATCCTCGGAGCCTTCACCCACGCCACCGACGCAGGAGGTTGTGCATGTCGAAGGTCTATGAAGCCCCGGGGCAGCAGGGCAGCCTGGTGCGGTTCAAGAACCGGTATGGCAACTACATCGGTGGCGAGTTCGTTCCACCCACGCGAGGCCAGTACTTCGAGAACATCAGCCCCGTGAATGGCAAGCCGTTCTGCGAGGTGGCGCGCTCCACCCACGAGGACGTGGAGAAGGCGCTGGACGCCGCGCACCGGGCGAAGGACGCGTGGGGCCGCACGTCGGTGGCCGAGCGCGCCGACCTCCTCAACAAGCTCGCCGACCGCATCCAGCAGAACATCGAGGTGCTCGCGGTGGCCGAGTGCTGGGACAACGGCAAGCCGGTGCGCGAGACGCTCGCCGCGGACCTGCCGCTCGCCGTGGACCACTTCCGCTACTTCGCCGGCGCCATCCGCGCGCAGGAAGGCGCCCTCAGCCAGCTCGATGACCACACCGTGGCCTACCACTTCCACGAGCCGCTGGGCGTGGTGGGGCAGATCATCCCCTGGAACTTCCCGCTGCTGATGGCCACGTGGAAGCTGGCTCCGGCGCTGGCCGCGGGCAACTGCGTGGTGCTCAAGCCGGCCGAGCAGACGCCCTCCTCCATCCTGCTGCTGATGGAGCTGGTCGGCGACCTGTTCCCCCCTGGCGTGGTGAACGTGGTGAACGGCTATGGCATCGAAGCGGGCAAGCCGCTGGCGAGCAGCAAGCGCGTCGCGAAGGTGGCCTTCACGGGCGAGACGACGACGGGCCGGCTCATCATGCAGTACGCGTCGGAGAACCTGATTCCGGTGACGCTGGAGCTGGGAGGCAAGTCGCCCAACATCTTCTTCGCGGACGTGCTCGACAAGGACGACGACTTCGCGCGCAAGGCGGTGGAGGGCTTCACCATGTTCGCCCTCAACCAGGGCGAGGTGTGCACCTGTCCGTCGCGCGCGCTGGTGGCCGAGCGCATCTACGAGGAGTTCATGCACCACGCGCTGGAGCGCACGCGCAAGATGGTGCAGGGCAACCCGCTGGACACGGCGACGCAGGTGGGCGCGCAGGCGTCCAATGACCAGCTGGAGAAGATTCTCTCGTACATCGACATCGGCAAGAAGGAGGGCGCGAAGGTGCTCACGGGCGGCAGCCGCAAGTCGCTGCCGGGCGCGCTGGCCGAGGGCTACTACGTGGAGCCCACGGTGTTCGAGGGCCACAACCGGATGCGCATCTTCCAGGAGGAGATTTTCGGCCCGGTGGTGTCGGTGGCGAAGTTCAAGGACATGGAGGACGCGCTGGCGACGGCGAACGACACGCTCTACGGGCTGGGCGCGGGCGTATGGACGCGAGACCAGAACACGGCGTACCGCATGGGCCGCGCGGTGCAGGCGGGCCGCGTCTGGGTGAACTGCTACCACCTGTACCCCGCGCACGCGGCGTTCGGCGGGTACAAGCAGTCGGGCATCGGCCGGGAGAACCACAGCATGATGCTGTCGCACTACCAGCACACGAAGAACATGCTGGTGAGCTACGACCCGAAGCCCACCGGCCTGTTCTGATGCGCGTGGAGCGAGTCGCGGTGACACCGGCGGCCGAGGCCCTCCTGCGAAGGTTGCAGGGGGTGCACGGGCCGCTGATGTTTCACCAGTCCGGAGGCTGCTGTGACGGCAGCGCGCCCATGTGCTTCCCACGCGGCGAGTTCCGCGTGGGGCAGGAGGACGTGTACCTGGGCACCATCGTCGACACGCCCTTCTACATCTCCGGTCCTCAATTCGAGTACTGGCAACACACGCACCTGACGGTGGACGTGGTGCCCGGCCGAGGCAGCGGCTTCTCGGTGGAGGCGCCCGAAGGCGTGCGCTTCCTCATCCGCTCCCGCGTCTTCGAGGACGCGGAGTACCACACGCTCCAGGAGCAGGGCCCTCCACCGAGAGGGCCCCAGCACCAGCAGCGCGACTGACCGTGGCCCGGTGGCCCGCCCCACGGCGTAGGGCGGGCGAGGCGAAGCAAGGAAGCAGTGCGGTTCCGAGCGGAGCCTGGGTACGCCGCGCGCGGAGGCCCAGGTACGCCACGCGCGGAGGCCCAGGTACGCCACGCGCGGAGGCCCAGGTACGCCACGCGCGAAGCCCCAGGT
>JBKGHK010000927.1:0-3489 GCA_046520375.1 Pyxidicoccus sp. 3LFB2 | reverse complement strand
GTTGGAACCCGTGCTCCGGCCCTGCGCTCGCCGCCACCTGCGCGTTGGAGCCCGTGCTCGGACCTGCGTTCGCCGTCGCCGGAGCGCTCTGGACAGACGCCCCCACCTCGGGCGCGGAAGACAGTCCGCTCAGATTCACGGGGCCGGACACGGAGAGCTGTCCGGGCAGCGCCGGCCACTTCGCCGGCAGCGCTCCGGGAGGCAGCGTCCCGCGCGCGAGGAACTCGGCCACCACGGGAGGCGAGATGCCCGCCTTCTGCATCACCTCCGCGATACCCGTCTCAATCACCCGGCGCCGTGCCGAGCGCGCCTCGTTCTCCGGCGGGAAGTACTTCCCCATGAACTCGGCGAACTGCGCATGCGTGGGCAGCGTGCCCACCGCCTCCACCAGCGCCTCGCGGAACGCGAGCGCCGAGGGATACCGGTCATACGCGCGCTTCGTGGTCGCCTTGCGCACCACCGCGTCAATCTTCAGCGGCACGTCCTGCGGCAGCGGCGGCAGGGAGCGGTTGAGCACCGCCTTGTCCGGGTCCGCCGTGTCCTTGAACGGCATCTTCCCGGACAGGCTCTCGTGCAGCACGAGCCCCAGCAGGAACACGTCCGACTGGACGTTGATGGCCTCGCGGCCACCGAGCAGCTGCTCCGGCGCGCTGTACTTGCGCCGGTTCTTCACGCGCTTGCCGTCCTTCTCGCGCGGGGCCACGCCGAGGGCGCCGTAGCCCGTCACCTTCGTGACGCCGCCGAAGGAGAGCATCAGCGTCTCCGGGCGGATGTCGCCGTGCACCAGCGGCGTGCCGTCGTCATTGCCGGCGACGTGCGCGTAGTGCAGGCCCATGGCCGCGTCCGCGACGACGAGCGCGGCGAACTGCGGAGGCAGGC
Organism: Pyxidicoccus sp. 3LFB2; assembly: GCA_046520375.1. Taxonomy (GTDB): domain Bacteria; phylum Myxococcota; class Myxococcia; order Myxococcales; family Myxococcaceae; genus Myxococcus. The sequence continues at coordinate 2,610 of JBKGHK010000927.1, read as the reverse complement.
GGGGGTGGGCCTCCAAGAGCCGGCGCAGGGGCTCGCCGTCGGCGAACTCGGTGACGCGCGCCACGCCGCCGTCCTGCACGGCCAGGCCGTGGACGCGGAGGATGTTGGGATGCTCGAAGACGAGCGCGCGTGACGTCTCGCGCGTCAGCCGCGCCGTCATCTCCGGGTTCTGGGCAATCTCCTGCGGCGCCCAGATGAGCACCACGGGGCGGGGAGGCGCGCCGTCCTCAAGGGCAAGGCCGAGGAAGGCTCGCGAGCCTTCCCCCGCCAGCAGGGGACCGAGGGACTGGTAACGGACGGAACTCATACCCCCCATGCTAGTGCGAGTCGTGCGGGTCCCGAAATCCAGGGAGCACCCTTCGCACCGAAGTGTTCTAGAGCCGCTGTCCCTGCGCCTGCTCGAAGGGCAGCGTGATGTGGTACCCGTACCGGCCCCGCCGCACGAGCAGCAACACGCTCCGTCCGCGTCGCGCCGTCAGCAGCGCCTCCCGGAACGCCTCCGCATTGGGCACCGGCTGGTTGTTCACCCGCAGAATGACGTCCCCCGGCTCCAGCCCCACCTCGGCGGCCACCGAATCGGGCCTCACGCCGGCCACCGCCAACGCTCCCTTGCCGTCCCTCACTCTCAGTCCCAGCCGCTCCCACGCCAGCCCTTCGACCATGCGAGCGGGAAACTCCACCGGCGTCACCTGCACCGTGCGCACGCCGCCCTCTCGGAAGAGGACCAGGGGGAAGGGCGAGCGGGCCGGGTAGCCCCGCACGCGGGTGTCGAAGTCCTCGGCGTCCTGGATGCGCGAGCCACCCAGCTCCGCCACCACGTCGCCGCGCTTCACGCCGGCCTGGGCCGCGGGGCTGCCGGGCTCCACGGTGGACACCAGGGCGCCATAGGCGCGGTCCCACCCGAGCTGCCGGGCCACGCGCGGCGGCAGGTCCACCGTGTCGATGCCCACCCACGCCGGGCGCACCTTTCCGAAGCGGGTCAGCTCGTCGACGATGCGCCGCACCTTGTCCGCCGGAATCGCGAAACCGATGCCCTGCGCGCCGCCGCCGAAGATGGCGGTGTTGATGCCGATGATTTCCCCGTCCACGTTGAGCAGCGGGCCTCCCGAGTTGCCGGGGTTGATGGCCGCGTCCGTCTGCACGAAGTCGTTGTAGACGCGCCCGTCCGCGCGGAACGTGCGCCCCACGGCGGAGACCACGCCCGCCGTGACGGTCTTGCTCAGGCCGAACGGACTGCCGATGGCCACCACCGTCTCGCCAATCATCAAGTCCGAGCTGGTGCCCAGCTTCGCGGTGGGCAGCGCCTCGCGCGCGTTGACCTTGAGCACGGCCAAATCGTTGCCCGCGTCGCTGCCAATCACCTCCGCTTCGAACGAGCGGCCATCCGCCAGAATCACATGGATGGCGGAGGCGCCCCGGATGACGTGGTCATTGGTGACGATGATGCCGGACGGGTCGATGATGGCGCCGCTGCCCAGGCCTTCAATCTTCTGGCGCTCCGGGTCGCCGCCCATGCCGCCGAAGAACTCCTCCAGCGGGGAGCGCCGGCCGCGGAAGCGAGACTCCACCTCCTGCTCGGTGCCGATGTAGACGACGGCGGGAGAGACTTTCTGGACGACCTCGACGATGGCGTCCCGGCGCCGGGCCAGGTCCGCGCTCGCGCTGCCCGAGGCGAGCAGCGCCACCATCCACAGGCTCCACGTCATGACTCCAGGCTTCATGCCAACCCTCCATGCGCCACCTGGGACTGTCGGGGGCATGACACCCCGACTGTCGGGAAGGCCTCAGCCTGCCCGAGTGTCGCTGGTAGCGGTGCGCCACTCTTCATAAACCACTCCGCCCATCCGTGAACGATTCCATCTCCGGGATGCGAGCACTTCCCCTTCGGTGCCGGTGCACCGTCGGAGGGGGCCGTTATCCTGGCAGTGCGTTGGTAGCGGAAAGCGCACTGAAGCCGAGGGAGTGGAAGCATGAGTCTCGTCCTGGTCGCGGACGATGAGCCAGCGGTGTTGGAAGTCCTCAGCCAGGTGGTGGAGGACCTGGGCCACGACGTGCTGAGGGCCCGGGACGGCGAGGAGGCCTTCGGGCTCGCGAAGGCCCGCCGCCCCCAGCTGGTGGTGACGGACCACATGATGCCACGCCTGAGCGGCGTGGAGCTGTGCCGCCGGCTGAAGCAGGAGGTCCAGCTCAAGGATGTGCCCATCATCCTGCTGAGCGCGGTGCTGCCCCAGGGCGCGCCCGAGGCCTCGGCCTTCCTGCACAAGCCCTTCGAAATCACAGACTTCGAGGCGGTCATCCGCCAGTCCCTGGCCGCCGCACCGCGCACGGAGTCCGTGGACGCGGGCTCGCCGGTGGAGGTGCTGGGGCAGTGGGTGGCGCAGACGCTCCAGGGCCCGCTGGATACGGCGCGCGCACAGCTCAAGCGGTTGGAAGCGGTGCCCGCGGTGGACCGCGCGGCGCTGGAGTCCCTGGAGGCGCAGCTGCGCTCCATGGAGACGCTGGGCCGTCACCTGAAGGACGTGGCGCGGCTGGCGGCGGGGCGGGCTGGCGCTGCAGCCGGTGGAGGCGGGACCTCGCGGGGCACCTGCGGGACGCGGTGGCCGTCTGGCG
>JBKGHK010000926.1:0-3489 GCA_046520375.1 Pyxidicoccus sp. 3LFB2 | reverse complement strand
CGCCCGCCACCACGCCACCCATGGGCCCCGCGGTGCCGTTGTTGAACGCGCTCACCGCCCACGACGCACCGGCCGCCGCGGTGAACTGGAGCGCGCCCAGCACCGCGGACGCGAGGCCCGACATGCGCCGGCGTGCCGCTCCAGCGCAATCGCCGCCGAGTTCGGTCCCACGAGCCCCAGCGTCGGCACGAACAGGAACAGCGCCGCGGCCAGCCCCCACAGCCCCTGGAATCCCGTCCACGCCACCAGCAGCACGCCCGCCGCCGTGACGGCATACAGGCTCAGCGCCACCCGCAGCATCCGGTGCAGTGGGATGCGCTTGAGCAGCTTGCGATTGAGCTGCGCCAGCGCGACGAGCCCCACCGCGTTCGCTCCGAAGAACCAGCCGAAGTCCTGCGGCGCCACGCCATGCAGCGAGATGAACACGAACGGCGAGCCCGCGATGTACGCGAACATCCCCGCGTACGCGAAGCCGCCCGCGAGCGCGGGGCCCACGAAGTCCGGGTCTCCGAGCAGCGCCCCCAGCCGTGAGCGCATCGTCCGCGTCCCCGTGCGCGGCGGCGCCGTCTCCTTCAGCGACTTCACCACCGCGACCAGCGCCACCGCGCCCACGCCCGCCAGCACCAGGAAGATGGTGCGCCACCCCGAATGCTGGAGCACGAACCCACCGAGCAGCGGCGCGAGCACCGGCGCCACACCCACCACCAGCATCAGCCGCGACATCGTCCGTGCGGCCTCGGCGCCGGACCACAAGTCCCGCACCACCGCTCGCGGCGTCACCAGCGCCACCGCGCCTCCGAGCGCCTGCACGAAGCGCAGCCCTACCAGCGCCAGCGCATTCGGCGCCAGCGCGCAGCCGAGCGAGCCCAGCACATAGAGCACCAGTCCGAGCTGCAGCGGACGCTTGCGACCGAAGTGGTCGATGAGCGGACCGGTGATGAGCTGCCCCAACGCGAGGCCCGCGAAGCACGACGCCAGCGTGAGCTGGATGAGGGACGCGCTCGAGTTCAGCTCCTCGGCGATGCGCGGCAGCGCCGGCAGGTACATGTCGATGGACAGCGGCGCGAACGCCGTCAGTGCTCCCAGCAGCAGCTCCAGGCGGAAGGTGCCTCGGGGAGCGGCGGGCGTGTCAGGGGACGGGGACGTCATGGGCTCCAGGTGACGAACAGGTTCAAGGTGTGCCCTGGTGACAGCGGCAGCGACAGAGGCGCTTCATTCATCGCCTCCAGGAGGCGAGCACGTTCGCGAGTTGCGCCGGAGGCACAGGGCGCTTCGGTCATCGGCGACGTCATGGGCTCCAAAGGGCAGGGGACTCACGGGGACGTTCCCCAGGCTTCGTGCCCCGCCCACGGCCGTGGAGGTGAGGCCCCTCGCAGATAGCGGCCGGAGTCCCCGGGGGAAACCGCGGATGCCGCATACCCCTGTTGCGGAATCGTCAGAGGAGGCCGTCCGCTCGCCCCGCCTGGCACCGGGCCCCCGCCAGCCCGGATGTCAGACCCCTTCGCTATACCTTCACGTGTCGCGCACACGGAGGTGTCGGACCCCTTTTGAGGCCCGAGCTCGCGTCCACCGTTGCGCCCTCACCGCACGGATAGGTCCACCTTCCGTGTCGCGCGACACCTGTTCACCCGAGCGGGGCGGAAGGACGCCCTGGCTCGGAAGGAAGAAGGCGCATGTCCTTGGGCTCCGGGGGGAACCCGGGGAAGGCGCCAGCGCGTGCGGGCCCTCGGGTCCGCTGAAGATGGCTGGGAATGTCACCCACCGGGGGAGGGCGACAGCGCACCCGAGCCATCCCGCGCCACAGCTTCAAGACGCCACCCATGCCGGGGGGCAGGGCCTGAAGTCAGGGCTCGACCTTCCGGAGGGTGGACGGTGCGCGCGAGGCAGGCAGGTCCTCAACCCCTCCCACTGCCCGCCTCGCGCGCTCCCGTAAAATCTCAGCAGGAGAGGGGAGGGTGGGGCGCTCGCCCCGCCGGGTGCTCGGCGGCATGGGGCCTTTGCTTGCCAAGGGCGCGCGCCAGAGACATACGGAAGCGCGAAAGGTCGCGGCGCACGGAGCCTGTCAGGCTCCGGTGTCCGGCAGCGACCCTCGTGAGCGATGGGACTCCGGTACGACGTCATCGTGGTGGGCCTGGGCCATGCGGGCTGTGAGGCGGCACTCGCCTGCGCTCGGATGGGACTGGCCACGTTGGGCCTCACGCTGAAGCGCGACCGCGCGGCGGTGATGAGCTGCAACCCCGCCGTGGGGGGCACCGCCAAGGGCCACCTGGTGCGCGAGCTGGACGCGCTGGGCGGAGAGATGGGCCGCGCGGCGGACTCGGCGGGCACGCACTTCAAGACGCTGAATGCCTCCAAGGGCCCGGCGGTGCAGGCCACGCGCGTGCTGTGTGACCGCGAGGCGTACTCGGCGGGGATGCAGGCCGTCCTCTTCTCGCAGCCGAACCTCACGGTGCGCGAGGGCGAGGTGTCCACCGTCGTCTCCGAGGGCGGCCGGGTGGCGGGCGTGGTGCTGGGGGACGGCACGCAGGTGGCGGCCTCCGCGGTGCTGCTCACCACCGGCACCTTCCTCCAAGCGCTGATGCACGTGGGCGAGAAGAAGGAAGTGGGTGGGCGCCTGGGGGATGACGCCGCGCGCGGCCTGTCCGACTCGCTGCGCTCGCTGGGCTTCACGCTGGGCCGCTTCAAGACGGGCACGCCGGCGCGGCTGGCGCGCGCGAGCATCGACTGGGACGCGGTGGAGCCGCAGCCCGGGGACTTCCCTCCGCGCCCGCTGTCCTGGCGGACGAAGGTGGAGCTGGCGGCGGGCGCGCCGTTTCCGAGGCAGCCCGATGTCGTCTGCGGAATCACCGCGACGACGGTGCGGACGCACGAGGTGCTGCGAGAGAACCTCCACCGCTCGCCGCTGTACCAGGGGGAGATTGTCGGCCGGGGCCCGCGCTACTGCCCGTCGCTGGAGGACAAGGTGGTGCGCTTCGCCGCGCGCGAGCGGCACCAGGTCTTCCTGGAGCCGGAAGGGCCCACGTCGCCGCTGGTGTACCCGGCGGGCCTGTCCACCAGCCTGCCAGCGGACGTGCAGCTCACCTTCCTGCGCACCATTCCGGGGCTCGAAAACGTCGAGGTCGTCCGCTACGGCTACGCGGTGGAGTACGACTACGCGCCGCCCACGCAGCTCAAGTCCACGCTGGAGACGAAGGCCGTGGCGGGCCTGTACTTCGCCGGGCAGCTCAACGGCACCTCGGGCTACGAGGAGGCCGCCTTCCAGGGGCTGTGGGCCGGCATCAACGCGGCCCTCGCGGTGAAGGGCGAGCCGCCGCTCCTGCCCGGCCGAGACGAGGCGCACGGCGCGGTGCTGGTGGATGACCTGGTGACGAAGGGCGTGGACGAGCCGTTCCGCATGTTCACCAGCCGCTCCGAGCACCGGCTGAAGCTGCGCGAGGGCAACGCGGACCTGCGGCTCGCGCGGCACGGGCACCGGGTGGGGCTGCTCCC
>JBKGHK010000925.1:0-3491 GCA_046520375.1 Pyxidicoccus sp. 3LFB2 | reverse complement strand
GCGCACCGGGCCGGCCACGGGACGGGCGAGCCCTCCGGTGGCCTCCAGGTCGGCGCCGAAGCCCTGCGTGGCCGCCGCGTAGTGCGCGGTGCCCTTCGCGTCGAAGTCCTCCAGGCGCACGTGGCGCTCGGGCCCGTTCTCCACCTCCTGGCGGAAGTCGACGTAGCCGTCCTCCAGCACCAGCTCGCGCAAGTCCAACCGCAGCTTGCCCCGGCCCTGCGAGGGCTCCTCGGGCTTGGGGGTGCGAGGCTCCAGCGCGCGGGAGAGGTTGAGGCCGCGCTCGTCCTGCGCGAGGTACAGGCGCGGGCGCTCCACCTTCACGGAGGTGAGGTCCACGTGCTGGCGCACCAGCGAGCCCAGGCGCACGCGCGCGTCCACCCGGGCGATTTCCGCCACCAGCTCGCCCTCCGGGTCATACAGCTTCAAGTCGGTGAGGACGGCGCCGCCCGGCGACAAATCCAGCTTGCCCAGCTCGAGCCGGCCGGAGAACTGCTCGTTCGCCAGCGCCACGCCCTTGCGGACGAGCCACGCCTCTCCGCTGGGGCCGGTGAAGTAGATGAGCGCCCCCACCACCAACAGCACCACCAGTCCCACCAGGCCGAGCAGCCCCCAGAGCAGGCGGCGTCCCCAGCGCGCATGGCGCTTGGGAGCAGGAGGGGGAGCCATGGGGGTGGAGTCGCTCAAAACGCCTCTCCAATCGACAGGTGCAGCGCGCACTGCCCGTCTGGGGCGCCCGCGAAGGTGGCTCCGCGGGTCTTCGGGCCGTTGATCTTCCAGCTGCTGCCCAGACCGAAGCAGCCCCCGGAGTCGGGATAGATGTACCCCGGGGTGGAGACGGGCAATCCCCTGCCGATGTTCAGCCGGCGTGCGATGTCCAGTCGGATGGGGCCGACCACCGTGAGGTAGCGCAGCCCCAGGCCCACGGCATGGTAGTGGTCAGGACCGAACAGCTGAGGCCCCTGGGCGTGGCCGAAGTTTTCGATGCCCACCAGGCCCGAGTCGTAGAAGGCCGCCGCCATGATGCTCTCCGTGAACTGGTAGCGCACCTCCACGGACGTCTCGACGAGGCTGTTGCCGCCCACCGGCACGGTGTCCCACTGCTCGTTCTGCGACAGGACGAGGTTCTCCTCGTCGTCGAAAATCGGCTCGTTCACCTGCTCCGGCAGGGCGGCCATGGGGGACAGGCGCTGGCCGTTGAAGCCGCGCATGGCGGTGGCGCCGCCGGAGAAGAAGCGGGTGACGATGGAGCTCTGCCCCCCGCCCGCCGGATTCAGCGTGCCCATCCGCACCTTCGCCGCCAGGATGAGCCGCCGGTCCTCGTCCAGCGGCCGGTAGTAGCGCACGTCCGGCGCCAGGCGCACGTAGGTGTACTCGCCGAAGAAGGGACCGCCGCCCTTCTGCACCGACAGACTCAGGTAGTACCCGTCACGCGGCTCAATCGGGTCGTCACGGCGGTCCCAGGCGAAGGCCACCTCCAGGAAGCTGAGCGCCAGGTCGCACTGCGTCTCGTTGTCCGGGCAGCCCAGGATGATGGGGGGCACGCGCGCGTCGGCGGACACGCGCCCCGTCAGCCGATAGATTTGGAGGTTGTACGAGGGGAAGACGGAGAAGCTGGGGTGGGGCTGCCAGATGACGCCCGCCTGGAGCCGGCCGCCCCAGAAGTCGTAGGCCTGCTCCAGGCCCCGCTCCGCGGTGAGCGACGTCTGCAGGCGCAAATCCCGGAAGAGGAAGCGCGGCTGTTCGAACTCGGTGGTGACCTCGAAGATGGGGCCGGCCTTGCTCCGGTTGAGGATGTTGGGGATGAAGGCGTAGCCCACGCGGCCGCGCACGGTGAAGCGGCGCAGGCCGCCCCGGAAGTTGCGGTGCGTCCACTCGCCCAGCACGCGCACTTCCTGGCGCGCGGCGTCCACGCCCACGCCGCCGCCCAGCCGCACCGAGCGGAAGGGCGACTCGCGCACGTCCACCACCACCGGCACCGTGCCGGACTCCCGGTCCGGCGCCCCGCGGTTCACCTTCACCGCGCCGAACACGCCCATGCGGAAGACGCGCGCCTGGGCCTCGGCCAGCGCCGTCTCGCTGTACCAGTCCCCCTTCTTCAGGCTGCCCTGCACCTGCTCGATGATGCGGCGCGGGGGCACCTGGGGGTTGGCGTCCGTGGCCACGAAGGTGTTGCCGAAGCGGTAGCGCACGCCGGGTTGGATGCGCAGGTCCACCGTGGCCTTCTTCGTGGCCAGGTCCACCTGCACCTCGCCGCCCACCTCCGCCTCGGCGTAGCCCAGCTCCCGCAGCCGGTCCTGGATGAGCGCCTTCGTCTCCTCCCAGGCCGCCTCGCGGAAGACGTCGTCCTTCTTGATGGGCAGGTCCGCCATCACCCGCGCGCGGTGCGCCTCGCGGAACTCCTCCGGCAGCGCGTCCAGGCCGGAGTCCTTGATTTCGCCAATCGTGGTGGGCTCGCCCTCCTGCACCTGGACCTGGAGCGAGACGGCGTCCTCCCCCTCCGGCTTCACCTCGCTGGAGACGACCGCCGCCTCGTAGAAGCCCTGCGCCTGGTAGTAGCGCTGGATGCGGCGCAGGTCGGCCTGCCAGGCGTTGGCGTCGAAGTAGCGGGGCCCGCCAAAGGGCCAGAAGCCCCACCAGGGTGTCTCCGAGGTGAGGATGCGTTCCTTGATGTCGCCCTCGCCGACCTCGTCGGTGCCCTCGATTTTCAGGTCATTGACCTTGGGGCCCGGAGGCCGCTCCTGCGTCGTGGCACAGGCGGCCAGCAGCACGAGCAGCGCGGAGGTGGTGGCGAGTCGGAGGGTTCGGGGATGGGCGGCGGCCACGGGGCGTTCATAGCCGGAAGCCCCTCCGCTGACTCGCTCCTTGCCAGGGGAAAGGCGCGGCACTGTCGCATTCCGAGACCTGCGCCCCGTCAACAGTGTCCGCTGCCTCGCGCGGGAAACCCCTCAAACGGTGCCGAGACGTGCAAGCCGGGCCCAGGTGCGCAAGATTGGCCCCCTATGCCCCTGTCCTGGCGAATGAGAGTCCTGGTGTTCTCCACGCTGGCGGTGCTCGGCTCCGCATGCGGCGTGGACGATGACGAGGTGGTGAAGCTGAAGGAGGGCGAGAGCTTCGCGGACGCGCCCTACTGCGGCTCCTTTGGCTGCGAGGACGTGTTCCAGTTCTGCGCCGAGGTGTTCCTGGAGTTCGGCCGCTCGCCGCCCATCTGTGTCAGCGATGACATCTGCGAGCGGCTGGAGTGCGCCAACCCCAGCCGCCGCTGCGCCGTGTTCGACGGCTTCCCCGGCCAGGTGAAGTGCATCGACTGAGCAGGGGCCCCTGAAGCTCGGAGACCCCGGAGGCCGAGGCATCCGGGGGGAAGGTCGCCAGGGCGCCGCGCGGAAGGCCTCCTTGGGGGAGCCCTCCGGGCGCCGGGGCAGGGTGTTTTCAGCGCCGCGCGGAGGCGGTGAGGCTCCAGCACCTCGCGGAGACGTACAGCCTCAGTGACAGGC
>JBKGHK010000924.1:0-3494 GCA_046520375.1 Pyxidicoccus sp. 3LFB2 | reverse complement strand
AGCCGCCACGCTGGCCTCGGCGGCGCGGCGGCTCGCGCACGAGGCGCTCACCGAGTACACCACCGGCGCGCCGGACCTCTTCACCCTCACCTCGGCCGTCAGCGACGCGGGCGGCGCGGACCCTTCCCCGCGCGTGCTCGTCATCCGCGCGTGGGTCCACAAGCACGCCCTGGAGACGTTCCTCGCGCGCACGGACTTCAACACGGAGCGCGCCTCCCACTTCGGCGTGGGCGTGGCGCTGGTGGATACGCGCGCGTCGCTGGTGCTGCTCTTGTCGGACCGGAAGGCGGAGCTGAAGCCCTTCCCGCGCAACCTGGCCGGCGGCGAGCACGCCTCGCGCACCCTCTGCGGCAGCCTCGTGGCGCCCCTGCGCAACCCGGACATCTACGTCACCCGCCCGGACGGCGAGGTGGACCTGGTGCCCCTCACCAAGAAGGGGCCCCAGGGGGACTTCTGCACCCGCCTCGACTTCGCCACGCCCGGCACCTACACGGTGGAGGTGGTGGGCAAGGCCTCGGGCGGCCCCGAGGTGGCGGCCCTCTTCCTCGCGCAATTGGGCGCGGCCCGGCGCCGAGACACGCGCGCGGCGGACGCGGAGCCCACCACCCTGCACGAGGCCCGGCTGGCCGTGTACGAGCGCATCAACTCCCTGCGCCGCGCCCACCGCCTGCCGGAGCTGACGGCGGAGCCCGTGCTGGAGCGCGTGGCACAGGGCTACAGCGACCGCATGTCCGCCGAGGGCTTCTTCGCGCACGTGGCGCCGGACGGCTCCACGCTGACGAAGCGGCTTCCGCCCGACGCGCGCTACGTGCGCGCCGGGGAGAACCTGGGCCTCGCGGGCGGGCCGCTGGCGGCGCACTTCGGCATCGAGCACAGCCCCGGCCACCGCCGCAACCTGCTGGACCCCGGCTTCCGCTTCATGGGCGTGGGCGTGACGTTCCAGAAGGTGGACGGGCGGGAGGAGGCCATCCTCACCGAGGTCTTCACCGCCGCTTCACCGGTGGCCCACGTCCCGGAGGACCCGCAGCAGGAGGCCTATGACATGCTCTCGCGCTGGCGCGCGGCGCGGAAGCTGCCGCCGCTGGAGCGCAGCCCGGCGCTGGAGGCCTTGGCCCGCTCCCACGCGAAGCGCGCGCTGGAGCTGGACCAGCCCTCGGCCCAGCCCGGCGAGGCGCCGCTGCACGAGCGCGTCTTCCAGGCCCTGCCGGACGCGGGCACGGCGGCGGTGGACTTCTTCGTGGTGTCGGACCCGTCCGCCCTGCCCGAGTCGCGCAGCCTCGCCGACGCCACCCACAACCGCGTGGGCGTGGGCGTGGTGCGGGGAGACTCCCGGAGGTTCGGCAACAAGCAGTACTGGGTGGCCGTCATCTACGCCGCGGTCCACTGAGCTGCGTGGGGCGGCGGGCGCCCGGAGAGGCGCCCCTGTCGAAGACCAGGGGCGACCCCGGAACCTTCACGAAGGTGACGTGCTCAGACCGGACGGCGCTGCGTGGCGTAGGCCTCGAGCCCCATCTGGGGCGGCGCCACGTGCTGGTACATCGGGCACTTCATGCACGTGAACGACTGCCAACCCCGCCGGACGGCCTCGTCCAGACAGTTGTCATAGTGGTGGCAGTTGAGGTTGCGATGCGTCTCGACGCCGGCACGCTTCGGCCCGGCCTCGGGGTTGATGGTTTGCGGCAGATCGGCTGGACACGGCTTCATGGAGCCCTCCCTCTGAGCTGTTTCCCCCCCCGAGCGCTGTGAACGAGCAGTGCTACCGGACGACAATCCCACCTATTTGGTGGGCGGACCGGAGTGGCGCGTAACGGCCGCGCAAGGTAGTGATTCACTCCGGGTGACGCAATGGGTCGACTTCTCCTACCCAAGTCCACGTAATCGCCTGGACGCTTCTGGCGAATGATGACGGGTGACGGACAGTCCGGACCGGCCCGACGCGCCGGGGATCTAGGACTTGTCGCCCGTTCTGTCAAACCACCCCCCAGAGAATGCAAGGGGAATGATCGGGCTTCGCGTCTCGTTGGCAGGCCGCAAAGCCGCGTCAGGAAAGGAAGACCACATGAGTTGGACCGGGCTGGTGGCGGGTCTGGTTGCGGGGGTGGCCCTGGGGCAGTCTCCAGCGACGCTGGAGGCGGTGCGCCTCCACAAGCCGGAAGCGGCGGGCCTGGCGCGGGACGAACTGGCTGCGTGCGCGGCGAAGAAATGCCCGGACGCCGGCCGGCTGGCGCTGCTGGCGGGCACCCTGGCCCTCTCCGACGGGCAGGCGGCCGAGGCAAGAGACCTCCTGTCCGCCCACCCTGCCCCGGAGGCCCTGGCGCCCTTCCACGCCTTCTACCTGGCCCAGGCGCGCTTCTACGCCGGTGACGCCGTGGGCGCCGCCGCCGACTTCGCCCGGGTGCTGGAGCTGAAGCCTCCGCGAGCTGGCCGCCGCGCCGCGCGCGGCTGGGCGAGTCGCTCTTGAAGGCCGGCAAGGCGAAGGACGCCTCGACGGTGCTGGAGGACGCGGCGAAGGCCACACCTACACCGGAGCTGTTGTATCAGCGTGGCGTGGCGCGCGGGGCCTCGGGCAACCGCGCCGGCCAGGTGGCCGACCTGCTGGCGGTGGCGCTGCGCTACCCCTCGCACCCGTACGCGGATGACGCCGTGAAGTGGCTCACCGAGGGCAAGAAGCCCGCCGCGAAGCTGGGCTTCGCCGAGCGCACGCGCCGCGCCGACGGCTTCCTGGACGCGGGCCTTGCGCAGCGGGCGCTGGACGAGCTGGAGGCGCTGGAGAAGGGCGCGAAGCTGGCCAGGCCCCAGCAGGCGAAGGTGGCGCTGCTGCGCGCGCAGGCGTACTTCGCGCTGAAGCGGCTGGAGGACGCGGAGAAGGCGCTGGCGGTGGCGATGAAGGGCCCGCCGGACGTGGCCGCCGAGGCGGAGCTGGTGGTGGCGCGCCGCGCGCTGCGCTCCGACGACAACGTGAAGGCCCGGGCGCTGATGGCGGCGCTGGACGTGAAGTACCCCTCGCAGGCGGCGGGCGAGGAAGGGGCCTTCTTCGCTGGCTGGCTCGATTTGCAGGGCGGCCGCTTCGCGGACTCGGTGAAGGCCTTCACCCACTACCACGCCCGCTACGCGCACTCGCGCCGTCGGGACGAGGGGCTGTGGTTCCGCTCGCTCGCGCACCTGCGGCTGGAGGAGTACGCGAAGGCGCGCGAGGCCCTGCAGGCCCTGGTGGACGCCCACCCGCGCAGCAGCATGGTGCCTCAGGCGCGCTACTGGGTGGCGCGCAGCCGCGAGCTGGAGGGCGCCAAGGCGGACGTGGTGGGCCCGGACTACGAGGCCCTCATCCGCTCCGCGCCAGCGTCCTTCTACGCGCTGATGGCGGCCGAGCGGCTGAAGGAGCTGGGACGGGCGGCCCCCGCCCACTTCCCGCTTCCGCCGAAGCAGCTGGAGCTGCCGCGCCCGCCGGAGCTGGAGCTGGCGGTGGAGCTGACGCGCGCGGGGCTGTTCCGCGA
>JBKGHK010000923.1:0-3500 GCA_046520375.1 Pyxidicoccus sp. 3LFB2 | reverse complement strand
CCCGCCGGAGCGGTCCGGCACCGCGGCCGCCACGTCCTCCCGCCGGAGCAGGTCCCGGCTCCTGGCGACGCGCAGCGTCTCCTGACGCACCTGCCGGACCAGGTACTCCACGCGCATGAGCTGGAGCGTGTGGAGCACCTGGAACACCAGCGCCGCCCCGCAGAGCAGCAGCAGGAGCATGGCCATGCCGAGCGCCGGGCGCGGCACCCGCGCGGCCTCGGACGCGAACCCGAACTCCTGCGAGGCCACGAGGCAGTAGACGCCAGTGGCGACGAACACCGGGATGATGATGCGGATGCCGGCGCTGTGCACGTACAGGCGCAGCAGGCGTGGCGAGTACTGCCCCGCGGCGTTCTGCACCACGAGCATGGACAGCGAGAGGACGATGCTCATCGAGGACAGCGCGATGCCCAGCACGGTGGCGAGCATGCTCCGGGCTTCCGCCGCCGTGGAGTGCCACGCCATTCCGCTCAGCACCCGTGCGACGGGAGCGGGGGGATTCACGAGCAGCAGCCCCAGCGCGGTCCCCACCAGCGCGCCCAGCAAAGAGTGCAACCACAGCCCGGGCCGCCCCCACTCGCGGGCCGGGCGGCCCTTGCTCGCGCTTCCCGGTCGGGGTGTGCCGCCAGCCCAGGCCTGCCTGCGTATGAGTCCCGCGCCGCCCGCCATGTGCCGCACCTCCGCCGCGAGACCCACGCGGCAGGGAGGCCCCCATGGCCCCCCTGCCACGTCAGCGCATCAGGAGTGTGCCTGGAGGGCGCGGTGGACGAACTGCTCCACCTCGTTGGCCAGGCTCATGATCTGATCGCCCACCGTGGGCTTGTCGCCGTTACCCTGGCGCTCGCGCATCTTCTCCTTCACCTTCTCCTTGAGAGGGCCGATGGAGAGGCTGCCCGGGGCCTGGCTCGGCGGGTATTCGATGAGGCTCTCGGCGAAGCGCTTCACCAGCGCCTGGGCCGGAACGAAGAGGAACATCCGCTCGCCGTACCAGCGCAGGTACTGCCCGGAATGCGTCGCGTACTCGAAGGGGTCCGAGCGCAGGTTGAAGACGTAGGGCCAGGCGGGGTTGAAGCGCTTGCCGCTGAACCACATGTCAGGGCCCTCGCCGTCCTGGTAGCTGAAGACGACCTTCCAGTCGTCGTACCGGATGGCGGCGAGGTTGCCGCTGTCGAGCACGTAGACGAACTCATGCCGGCGGCCCGGCTCCGTGCCCGCCAGCAGCCCGCGCTGGTCATAGCCGTCCAGGTGGACCTTGAACGTCTTGCTCCCCACGGTGTGGCCCTTCTTGCACCGCTCGGCGACGTCCTCCGGACCGCCCGCCGCGGCCACGAGCGTGGGCATCCAGTCCTCGTGGGCGAAGATGTCATTGATGACCGTGCCCGGAGGGATGACGCCCGGCCAGCGCACGACGCAGGGCACGCGCACGCCCCCCTCCCAGGTGGAGCCCTTCTCGCCCCGGAACGGCGAGTTGCCGCCGTCCGGCCAGCCCATCTTCTCCACGCCGTTGTCCGTGGAGAAGATGACGATGGTGTTGTCGGCGATGCCCAGCTCTTCGAGCTTGGCCAGCAGCGCGCCCACGTGGTCATCCAGCTCCGTCATGGCGTCCGCGTACAGGCCCTTGCCCGTCTTGTTGCGGTACTTCTCCTGCAGGAACGTCCAGACGTGGGTGCGCGTGCTGTTGTGCCAGATGAAGAAGGGCTTGTCGTCCGCCGCCGCGCGCTCCATGAAGGACAGCGAGGACTGGAGGAACTCCTCGTCCACGGTCTCCATGCGCCTGGCCGTCAGGGGGCCGGTGTCCTCGACGCGCTGCCGGCCCACCCGGCCCCAGCGCGGGTCCTCGGTCGGGTCGTCGCGGTCGGTGGCCCAGGTGTGGAGCACGCCCCGGGGACCGAACTTCGCCTTGAAGGCCGGGTCCTTCGGGTAATCGGGGCACTCGGGCTCGTTCTCGGCGTTCAGGTGGTACAGGTTGCCGTGGAACTCGTCGAAGCCATGGAGCGTGGGCAGGAACCGGTTCGAGTCGCCCAGGTGGTTCTTTCCGAACTGGCCGCACGTGTACCCCAGCGGCTTGAGCAGCTCGGCGATGGTGGGGTCCGAGTCCTGGAGGCCGTAGTCCGCCCCCGGCATGCCGATGGTCGTCATGCCAGTGCGCAGCGGGTTCATGCCGGTGATGAAGGCGGCGCGGCCCGCGGTGCAGCTCTGCTGCCCGTAGCAGTCCGTCAGCAGGGCTCCCTCGCGGGCGATGCGGTCGATGTTGGGCGTGCGGTAGCCCATCATCCCCTGGTTGTAGGCGCTGACATTCCAGATGCCGATGTCATCGCCCCAGATGACCAGGATGTTGGGCTTGCGCCCAGGCCCGCTCTTGCCATGGCCATTGCCGCCAGGGCCATGTCCATTGCCCCCCTGGCCATTGGAGCCATTCCCTGCCTGCTTCGTCTTCGCCATGGGCGTCATCTCCTCGGTTCGCGCTCCGCTGCCCGCCGAGGGCTCGGTTCCCCCGGCCTCCAACCGATGGAGGGCGGCGCTTCGCATGAAGGAAAAGGTGCTCAGTCCGGAAGGTGGGGCTACCCGCCCCGGAGGGCAGCCGCCCATCCGGTGTCCAGGGTCCTCGGACATCCCAGGGCCCGTCCCCCTGCCCTTCGGGGTTTGCGCCCGGGGGGATGTGTCCATACCCCTTAACCCAACCCTCACACTGCAAACACAATCGCGTGGTACCCGCCACGAGGTTGATGCGTCCAGAAGGAGCGGGCCTCATGGCACAGCCCCAGCAGACGAGGCCCGCGGCCTCGTGGCTCGCCCGTGCGGTGCCCTTCGCCGCCACGGTGCGCGGCTACCGTCCCGCGTGGCTGAAGCGGGACCTGGTGGGCGCGCTCACCATCACCGCCCTCCTCATCCCGGAGGGCATGGCGTACGCGGAGCTGGCGGGCCTGCCACCGACGGCCGCCTTCTACGCGGCCCCCGCGGGGCTGGTGCTGTATGCCCTGTTCGGCAGCTCGCGCCAGCTCGTCGTGGCCGTGTCCGCCGCGGTGGCGGTCCTCTCCGCCGCCACGGTGGGCACCCTGGCCGCGGTGGGCTCTCCGAAGTTCGTCGTCCTCACCGCGGCGCTCGCGCTGATGGCGGGGCTCATCTCGCTGCTGGCGGGCGTGCTGCGGCTGGGGCGTGTCGCCCAGTTCTTTTCCGCCTCCGTCCTCACCGGCTTCGTCTTCGGCCTGGCGCTCATCATCGCCATCAAGCAGGTGCCCAAGCTCTTCGGCATCGAGGCCGGTGAGGGCAACTTCTTCGAGCGACTGTGGTTCCTCGTCACGCACCTGGGCGGCACGCACGCGGTCACCCTGCTCGTGGGTGCTGGCAGCCTGCTGGTGCTGCTGGGGCTGGAGCGGGTGTCGGAGCGGCTTCCAGCGGCCCTGGTGGTGCTGGCGCTGGCCATTGGCGTGACGGCGCTGCTGGGGCTGGACGCGCGCGGCGTGCACGTGGTGGGCAAGGTGCAGGCGGGGCTCGTCCCG
>JBKGHK010000922.1:0-3504 GCA_046520375.1 Pyxidicoccus sp. 3LFB2 | reverse complement strand
GCCGTGCCGCCTCCTGCGCACGCCCTGCCGCAGGCCGCGCACGCCGTGGCCCTCAAGCTGGCCCTGCACCCGGGCGATGCGCGCTTCGTCCGGGAGGCCGAGCTGCTCTCCCGCGTCCACCACCCCGCCGTCCCCCGCCTGCTCGACGCTGGCCATTGGGAGCCCCTGGAGGACCTCTCCTACGCATGGCTCGTCATGGAGTGGGTGGAGGGCCCGCCGCTCTACGCGTGGGTCCAGGCCCAGCGTCCGTCTTCGCGGCAGGTACTTCAGCTCCTTGCCCGACTGGCCCGCGCCCTGGACGCCACCCATGCGGCGGGAGGCCTCCACCGGGATGTGAAGGGCGACAACGTCCGCATCCGGCGCGCAGACGCCCAGCCCTTCCTGCTGGACTTCGGCTCCGGCCACTACCTGGGCGCCGCCACACTCACCCAGGAGCCCCTTCCTCCCGGCACTCCCATGTATCGCTCGCCCGAGGCGTGGCGCTTCATCATGCGCGCGGGCAAGCCCCTGGTGCCGTATTCGCCCGGTCCCGCCGATGACATCTTCGCCCTGGGGGTCACGGCCTATCGGCTCATCACCGAGAAATACCCCCCGTCGGCGCACCCGAGGTCGGAGGATGCCTGGCTCTGGCGCCCCGGGGAGCTGGCGCACTGGACGGCGGGAGTCTGCAACCCTCGCTGCCTTCCGGAGCTGAGCGCGCTGGTGGCCCGCATGCTCTCGCCCCACCCCGAGGCGCGAGGCAGTGCGCGGGAGGTGGCCGAAGCGCTGGAGGGGGCGGCGCGCCGCGCGGGAAGCGAGGCAGATGCGCCGCTCTTCACCGGAGAAGAGCCACGGCCCGCGGGCCTCGTTCCCCTTCCCCAGCGCGTCACGGTGCGGCCCTCGCCTCCCCTGCGGCGGTGGCAAGAGCCTCGGCCCGAGGACCTCGTTCCCCTTCCCCAGCGCGTCACGGTGCGGCCCCTGCCTCCCCTGCGACGGTGGCCCTGGGTTGCGGCCGCCGGCCTCGCAGGCGCGCTGGTGATGAGCGCCGGGGAGCTGCTGAGCGTCAGTCGCCCGGAGGAACCGGAAGTGGCCCACGGGGCGAAGCAGGAAGAGTCACGGGATGCCGGCACCGTGGCCGTCGGAGAGTCCGTACTGACGTCGCCGGTCGAGACCGAGAAAGCCCCCTCCCTGTGGGCCTCCATCGCTGAGGACATGCCCCCGAAGCCCTACCAAGGGCAGCGGCGTCCGGACAGCAAGGGCCGCTGTCCCAGCAAGGAGCAGGTCGCCATCAACGGCGGTTGTTGGGCGAAGGTCTCCGCGGACGTGAAGAACTGTGATGAGAGGGGCGGCTTTGAACACAAGGGAGAGTGCTACTTCCCCGTCATGCTCAAGCCACGCCCTGCCACCTCGGGCCCCGCGGAGCGCGACGACAGTCCCTAGCCCTCCGCGCCAGCGCCCCACCGGTGCTCCCGGCCATTGCAGAGTCCGCGCGGCCCCTGGGGGTACACGCCTGCCAGGCCGCTCTCCCAAGAGGTGCGCTGCAGGAGGTCTCCCCTGCGCAGACAGCAGCATGGGCGGACCGACATTTCCGGCGTATCCTGGATAACGCCCCCCATGGAACGCCTCCCGCGCTCGTCACGGACGACACCCATCGCCCCGCAACTGCTCAAGGAGCATCTCCGCCAAGGGGCCGCCGCGCGTGAAGCGTCGATTGCGCGGTTCATCAGCGTGGTCGGCGCATGCTGCGTGTTCTCCACGCTCTGCTTCGTGCCGCTCATCGGCTGGAGTCTTGCCGGCTCCGTCGCCGGCGTGTCCGCGTGCTACGCCGCCTATTACGCGTGGGTCTACCGCCATCTGCAGGGGGCGGAGCCCTCGCCCTGGCTCGTACGGCTGAACGTCGGCCTGGAGAACTCGCTCGTCAGCATCCTGTTCCTGCTGGACATCGTCTTCTCCACGCCCGAGCAGGCGCTGCACAACCCCAGCCTCATCATTGGAGCGGCCACCATCATGGTGTCGTCGCTCCGCTCGGACCCGCGCCTTCCCCTGTTCGCGGCGAGCATCACCGCCCTGGAGTTGCTGCTGCTGTACGCCTTTGTCGCGTACCCGCGCCTCGCCACCCCGGTGCCGCTGATGCTGTC
Organism: Pyxidicoccus sp. 3LFB2; assembly: GCA_046520375.1. Lineage (GTDB taxonomy): Bacteria > Myxococcota > Myxococcia > Myxococcales > Myxococcaceae > Myxococcus. The sequence goes on along the minus strand of JBKGHK010000922.1, from coordinate 1,387 downwards.
GCCGCCGCTGATTTTCATGCGCGCTTTCTACTTCCTGCTGGTCGGCTTCCTCGCGCGGCTCATCGTTCAGCAGTTCCGGGGCATGGCCGAGGAGGCGCTGCGTGCCATCCGCCAGCAGGAGCTGATGGGCCGGTACTTCCTCCATGAGCGACTGGGCGTCGGAGGCATGGCGGAGGTCTTCCGGGCCACCTACAGCCCGGAGGGCGGCATCGAGAAGACCGTCGCGGTGAAGCGCATCCTCCCGGCCTACGCGGCGGAGGAGCAGTTCATCGCGCTGTTCCGCCGGGAGGCGGAGCTGGGCTCGCTCCTCCAGCACCCCAACATCGTCCAGATGCTCGACGTGGGCCGCCTGGAGGACACGCACTTCATCGCCATGGAGTACGTGGACGGCCTGTCCCTGCGCCAGCTCCTCAAGGAGCACGGGCCGCTCCCGGTGGCCGCGGTCACCTACCTGGGCGCCGAGCTCGCGGCCGCGCTCGACTACGTCCACCGGCGCACGTCGCGCGAGGGCGTGCCGCTGAACCTCGTCCACCGCGACATCAACCCGCCCAACATCCTCCTCTCGCGCATCGGAGACGTGAAGCTCAGCGACTTCGGCATCGCCCGCGCCATCACCCATGCCCCCGTCACCCAGCTGGGCCACATCCGGGGCAAGACGGAGTACATGGCGCCCGAGCAGTTCATGGCGAGGCCCCTGGACGGGCGCGTGGACCTCTTCGCGCTGGGCCTCACGCTGCATGAAGCGTTGACGGGGCGCCGCGTCCTCGAAGGGATGGAGAACGCGCAGCGGTCGTCCATGCTCACCCTCGTGAGCGACCTGGCCCCGCCGTCCGCGCTGCGCAAGGAGGTGCCTCCGGAGGTGGACGCGGTGGTGATGTCGCTGCTCCAGGCCCGCCCGGAGGACCGGCCCCAGCGGGGCAACCACCTGGAAGACCTGCTGCGCGCACTGCCCGGTCCGGTGGCGCCCTACCCCTACGGACAGACGGCCCTTGCCCACGCCATCCGTGACGCGCTGGCACGAAGGACGGGGGGTGTGCGCCCGCCGCTTCCTCCCAACGCCATGCCCCACCCCTCGGAGAACACGCCGAGCTGGGACGCCACCACCAACCTCCGGACGGGCGGAGGCGACTGAGCGGCATTCAGGGGTATGAAGGACGACGAATCGTTCGAACGAACGCAGCCCTCCTCCCGGAGCCTCCTCCATGCACATGAACCCCACCCGTCTTGGACGTGTCGCCCTCACCTCCCTCCTCCTGCTTGCGGGTGCCTGCGACGACAATGACACCTCCGACCCCGTGGACGCGGGGCTCCAGAGCCCGGATGCGGGGCTGGCGGACGCGGGGCCCCAGGGCCCGGATGCGGGGCTGGCGGACGCGGGAGCACAGGA
>JBKGHK010000921.1:0-3512 GCA_046520375.1 Pyxidicoccus sp. 3LFB2 | reverse complement strand
CGGAGGCGCCATTGAAGCAGGGCGCGGTGCCCACGCTGGCGGCGGTGCAGCGCGAGCACATCATCCGGGTGCTGTCGCTCACGCGGGGCCGCGTCTACGGGCCAGGTGGGGCGGCGGCGCTCCTGGGGCTCAAGCCCTCCACGCTGCAGAGCCGGATGAAGAAGCTGGGTATCGCCCGGCTGGAGCAGTTCATCGTGGACGAGGTGTGAGCGGGGGCGCCCCCTTCATGGAGGGCGCTTCCTGCTTCGGCTTGCCGCGCTGCTCGTAGCGCTTCATCAGCGGGGTGACGGAGATGCCGTGGACGGCGACGGAGATGGCCACCAGCCACAGCACCAGCGACAGCAGCCGCTGGGCGAGCCCGGGCTCCACGCCATGGGCGATGGCATAGAAGAGGTAGTACAGCGAGCCGATGCCCCGCACGCCGAACCACGCCATCAGCCCCCGCTGGTGGGGGTTGGCCCGCGAGCCCAGCAGTGACAGCGTCACGGACACCGGCCGCAGCACGAAGAAGAACAGGGGCGCCAGCCAGTACACCTCCGGAGCAACGGGCGTGGAGGCCAGCAGCACGCCCAGCCCCACCACCATCCCCACCTCGGCGATGCGCTCCAGCGCCTCGTTGAAGCCCAGCACCGCGTTGGCCATGTACGCGTGCGCGTGCTCGGGGTCGGTGGCCGCCTCGGTCTTGTCCTTGCCCCGCGCGGCGTCCTCCACTTCCTCCGGCGGGCGCTCCCCGGAGTGTTTGCGCTCGATTCGCCGCAGCGCCAGCCCGGCGGCGAACACCGCGAGGAAGCCGTAGCCCTTCACCAAGAGCGCGGTGCCGTACGAGAGCGCGATGAGGCCCATGGCCAGCAGCTCGTCCAGGCCCACGGCCTCGCGGTGGTGCTTGCGCAGGTAGAGCACCAGCCGGCCCACCCGGTCTCCCAGCACCACGCCCACCATGAGGCCCGCCGCCGCGGCCCAGACGACGTCCACTACCAGCCAGCGCCACAGCCCCGCGCCCACCTCGTGCAGGCCGAGCAGCCCCAAGCCCAGCATGACGAAGGGGAAGGCGGTGCCGTCGTTGAGCCCGGCCTCGCCGGTGAGGCCGAAGCGCAGCCGGTCCCGGTCATGCGCGTGGGACACCTGCACGTCCGAGGCGAGCACCGGGTCCGTGGGCGACAGGATGGCCCCCAGCAGGATGGCGGCGCCCAGCGACAGGCCGAGCGCGCCCACGCCCACCAGCGCCACCATGCCCACGCTGAGCACCATGGCCGAGAGCGCCAGTCGCAGGGAGATGCGCCACTCCCTGTCTTTCAGCGGCAGGCGCAGCTTCAGCCCCGCGCTGAAGAGGGAGAGGATGACGCCCACCTCGGTCAACCGCTCCAGCACGGCCGCGTGCTTCAGCGGGTCCAGGTAGCCCAGCCCCAGCCGTCCCAGGCCGAAGCCCACGCCCAGGTAGAGCAGGGACGTGGACAGGGGCAGGCGCTTGAGCACCGAGCCGCCCAGGGCCATCGCCACCAGGAGCAGCCCGATGATGATGAACCAGGCGATGGCTTGCATGTGAGTGGCTCACGTTGGCCACTCACAGCGCCTGTCCCAAGGTCCAGGAGGCCCGGACGCCGCCTGCCTGACAGCCCACGGTGCGGGCGGGCGGGCGGCGTCTGGGGTTCAGCGGGGCGCGGTGGGCAGCGGGTACGTCGGGCTGCGGCCGAAGGGCGGGTCGAACAGGTGCGGGTCCGACTGGCGCGTGCGGAACAGGTCGATGATGTAGTCCATCCGCTGGTCCAGCCTGCTCCAGTCCTTCGCGCCGGTGCCCTTCAGGCTGTCGGGGCTGTGGTCCAGCTTGCCGAGCAGTGCCTTGAGCTCCGGGTTGTCAATCTTGCGCAGGTGGGGCGGGAAGAGGGTGGACTCCATGCCCTTGGGCGGGGGCAGGTCGTTGCCAATCTTGAGCGCGCCACCGGGGACGGCGAGCTTCATCATGTGCTCGGTGGCGATGCCGCGGAACACGCCGGCCGCCTTGTCCACCACGGAGTCCAGCATCGCGTCCACCGCGCCCGACTTCAGCGCGGCCTTGCCGGCGAGGTTGGCGGGGAAGGGCAGCGCGTTGATGGCACCCTCGACGGACTGCTTGAGGATGTTGCGGAAGGTCTCCTTCACCGGCGCGTTGAGGGCGCGCTCGACGTACGGCTGCAGCTGGGTCTGCTCGTGGAGGCCGACCTTGTTGTTGGCCATGAGCATCAGCTCGGCCTTCTTGTTCGGGTCCTTCTCCGTCATCGCCTGCGCGTAGTGGCTGAAGGCCTCGCGCAGCAGCGGCTTGTCCTTGGGGAAGCCGTCCAGGTACTTCTCCAGCTTGGCCGCGTCCGGCTTGGTGTCGCCCTTGAAGGTGTCGATGAAGCGGGCGAACTCCTGGCCAATCTCGTTGAAGACGAACTGGTTGCCGCCGGCAATCTCGCTGCTGACCTTGGCGAGCGCCTCCTGGCCGGCCGTGCCCAGGTCACCGATGGGCATGCCGGGCAGGCCCAGCTTGCGCAGGAAGTCGTCCACCTTGGAGAGGGGGCCGCTGAGGGCACCGGCGCCCTTGAGCGCATCGGTGAAGGCCTTGGGCATGTCCTCGCCCCGGATGCTCACGCCGGCCTGCTTCGAGGCCCAGGTGCCGTAGGTGGCCCAGTTGGCGTTGTCGTCGCCCAGCATCTTCCCGAGGGCGCCGGACAGGTCGTGGTAGCCCTGCGTAATCGCGTAGTTGCGCGCGACGGGGTCCTTCATGTCGGCGATGGCCTTCACGTCCGCCGCGGTGGGGTAGCTGCCGGGGGCGATGGCTCCACCCGGGGGCGTCTTCACCGGCGTGGTCAGCGCGACGTTCGGCTGGCGGGCCTTGCCCGACTCGAACTGGGACACGCCGGCCTTGTCGGCGCGCGCGGCCGGCGCCTGGGGCGCGGCGGGCTTGACCTCGTTCTTGGGGCGGACCGGCTCGGGGGTTTCGACGGGACGGGGCTGGGTGCGGGGGCCAGTAATGGAGCGCGTCATGCGTACAGTATCGCCCATTGGGGGGTGGAAGTTGCCACCCGGCCCGGCCGGTTCCCTGAACGGAGTGGATTCAGGGGTTTACCGGAGTGGGCGCCTACTGAAGCCGGTTCACGAAGGTGGCGCTGCGCTGCACCCGGCCATCGGGGAGGCGCGCCTCGACCTGCCACAAAAGCTTCGTGCCGGCGGGCAGCGGCGCGAGCACCTCGGCGGGCACCCGGTACTCGCTCTTGGCCAGCGAGTCCGCGCGGTGGACGAGGCTCAAGTCTTCGGAGGACAGCTGGAGCGTCCAGCGCGTGCCCTCGGGCCCTTCGCTCCAGCGCAGGACACAGTCGGCCCGGGGCAGCGGCGCGTCCTCGGGCAGCCGGGAGACGACGGCCAGGGTGTCCCCGCCGCGCACGGTGGGCGTGCGGTGTCCTGCTGGAAGGAGACGCCTACGACGACGAGCACGAGGGCCGCCGTCGCCACCGCGCCCCACACAGGCCGGCTCCAGGCGAAGTGGAAGCGGCGTG
>JBKGHK010000920.1:0-3519 GCA_046520375.1 Pyxidicoccus sp. 3LFB2 | reverse complement strand
GCGGGGGTGGCGGGAGTCGCCGGACGGGCCACTTCCGAGGCGCGGGGGGACTGGGCGACGGGGGCGAGGGGCTTGCGGGTGACGTCCATGGGGGGGCCTCCGGGGGGCGCGGAAGTGGCTCAGACACCCTCATTGTCGCACCTGGGATTACAAAGTTTCTTCCAGGCCCACATTATCCGACCGAAATGTTCCGAGACGTTCCCCGCCGGGGCCGCGTGTTACAGGGCGGCGCGCGGCGCCCTCAGGGAGGGGGCCGCGCCAGAACGGAGCACGGATGCTGAGGACCATCACCGCCACGCGTTACGTGACGCCCCTGCGCGAGGGCGGCTCGCTGCCGGCCATCATCGAGGCGGACGACGCGGGGCTGTACGTCGTGAAGTTCCGGGGCGCGGGCCAGGGCGCCAAGGCGCTCATCGCCGAGCTCATCGCCGGGGAGCTGGCGCGGGCCGCGGGCCTGCGCGTGCCGGAGGTGGTGCTGGTGGAGCTGGACCCGGCGCTGGGCCGCAACGAGCCGGACTCCGAGATTCGCGAGCTCATCAAGGCGAGCGCGGGCCTCAACCTGGGCATGGACTACCTGCCCGGCTCGGTGACGTTCGACCCGCTGGCGGGCCCCTTCCCGGACGCCGCTCAGGCCTCGGCCATCGTCGGCTTCGACGCGTTCGTCACCAACGTGGACCGCACGCCGAAGAACCCCAACATGCTCAGCTGGCACCGCAACCTGTGGCTCATCGACCACGGGGCGTCGCTCTACTTCCACCACTCGTGGGACGACTGGGAGGAGCGCAGCCAGAGCCGCTTCGGCCCCATCAAGGACCACGTGCTGCTGCCGTGGGCCACCGCGCTGCCCGGCGTGGAGGCCACCCTGCGCACGGCCCTCACGCGCGAGGTGGTGGAGCGCACCATCGCCGCCATCCCCGAGTCGTGGCTGACGGGCACCGAGTCCCCCTTCCCCACCGCCGAGGCCCACCGCGCGGCGTACGTCACCTGGCTGCTCAAGCGCGTGGAAGCGCTGCCGGCCTTCCTCGAGGAGGCGGCCCGTGCCCGCGCCCAGCTCGTTTGATTACGCCATCATCCGCGTCGTCCCCCGCGTGGAGCGCGAGGAGTTCATCAACGTGGGCGTCGTCCTCTTCTGCACCACCCAGCGCTTCCTGGGCGCGCGCGTGGAGCTGGACGAGGCGAGGCTGAAGGCGCTCTCGCCGGACGTGGAGGTGGACACCGTGCGCGAGCACCTGGAGAGCTTCCGCCGCGTCTGTGAGGGCGGGAAGGACTCCGGGCCCATTGGCCGACTGCCCCAGAAGGAGCGGTGGCACTGGCTGGTGGCGCCGCGCAGCACCGTCATCCAGACGGGGCCGGTGCACTCGGGGCTGTGCCACAACAACGTGGAGCCGCGGCAGGCGCTGGAGCACCTGCTGGACAGCGTGGTGCGGGTGAAGCGGTCGGCGTGACGCGGCGTCCCACGGGGCGTCCCCGCTGGCGGGCAGGCGGGCAGGCTTGGGATGGGCATCCGGGCGACCCGGGGGAGCGGGCGGCCGGATGTCCGAAATGTCCTCCGGGCCACGAAATGCCCCGGCGCCCTGGCCGCGAGGTGGGTAGTTTCCCCGTACGGCCCGGCGCCGGGCCTCGCACTCCGTATGAACGACTCCGCATTGCGAATCGTCACGTACAACGTCCGCTACTTCGGCCACATGCTGCGTGGGCTCGCCAGCACCGTGGGCCCCAAGCGTCGGGTGGCCGCCGCGCTGGCCTCGCTGGACCCGCTGCCGGACGTCGTCTGCCTGCAGGAGGTGGAGACGTCCTCGCTGCGCAGCACCATCGCCCACCGCCCCAAGCAGCCAGGGGAGACCCAGCTGGCGGCCTTCATGGGCCGCATGGTGGAGACCTTTGGCGCCCAGGCGCGGGACATGCCCTACGAGGCGTTCTACTTCCGCGCCCACCACTACAAGCTGGGCGAGGTGGCGCTCTACACCACCGGGCTGGCGGTGCTCGTCAACACCCGCACCGTCCAGGTGGACACCCATAACGTGGACAAGCCCGAGCACATCACCCACCACCATGTGCAGCGGCTGAAGGACCGCAAGCAGAGCCGCATCTGCGCGCACATGCGCCTGGTGCGGAAGGCGGATGGGCGCGGCTTCCACATCTTCAACACCCACCTGAGCCTGCCCACCCCGTTCACCAAGGAGTTCTGGGCGACGAAGGACAAGATGGGCTGCGGCGTCAACCAGCTGCACGAGGCGCGCAAGCTGGCGGAGTTCATGCGCGCCCACTCGGGAACCGAGCCCTACATCGTCTGCGGGGACTTCAACTCGCCGCCGTCGTCACCGGTGTTCCGCTACCTCACCGGCGATGCGTGCCTCACCTGCGCCCAGGCCGCCGTGGGGCAGATAGACCCGAAGGCCTCGCGCGGCTTTCCCACCGCGGGCTTCATGCACATGCGCATGCACCTGGACCACATGTTCTCCGGGGGTGGCGTGCGCTGGCTGGACACCGAGGACACCTTCCCGTTCGGTGACACCCACAGCCGCTTCCACGGGCTGTCCGACCACATGCCCATCATCGCGCGCTTCACGCTGGACGGAGCGCCCGGGCTGTCCATGCCCTCCCCGGGGTGAGGGCCCGCGTCACTGCAGCGATTGGCCCTCGCCGTCCTTCTTCATCATGAAGGTCACCTTGCCGTCCGGCTCCAGGTAGGCGAGGCGCACCTTGCGGAGCGACTCGGTGCCGTGCTCGCGCAGGCGGCTGAGCAGCTCGTCGCGGGACATGAGGCTCTTGCGCAGGTTGGCCTCGTTGACCCGGCCTTCACGCACCAGCTCCACCGGCTTGCCGTTGAGCACCACCGCCGCCTTGTGGCTGCGCATCGCCATCCACGAGAAGAAGCGGTCCCACGCGCCCAACGTGGCCAGCGCCAGGAAGCCCGTCGTCAGCGAGTCGTCATCCGCCACGATGCTCTTGCGCAGGCACACGGAGATGATGAGCAGCACGACGATGTCGAAGGTGGAGGAGCGCCCGAACTCCTTGCGGCCCGTCATCCGCAGCACGAGCTGCGCGAAGAGGTAGACGGCGGTGGCGCGGAACACCATCTCGAAGGGGTTGAGGTCGGGCGACCAGATTCCCTGCCAGTCAAAAGGCGCCATGTCCCCAAGATGGACACAGCACAGCGGGCCTTGGCGCGCCCGGCCGTGAAGCAGGCGGGCGGAGATTTGTGACAGCGCGCGCGGCGCTCAGCCCTCGCCGGACCAGGCCCGCTCGATGGCCTCCCAGGCGTCCAGGATTTCGCGGGTGCGGCGCTCGGCCAGTTCGTGAAACTCGGGCGCCAGGTGGGCCACCTTGTCCGGGTGGTACTGCGCGATGAGCGCGCGAAGGCCTTGCGCGCCTCGTCCAGCGGCGTGTCCCGGGAGATGCCCAGCACCGTCCACGCGTCCCGCTGCGCGGGCCGGGGTGACGGAGGAGGCACGCGCGTGCCCGGGCGGCGTGGCTTCATCGTCGGGGCCCGTGGGCCGGAGTCTCGCGGGCCGCGTC
>JBKGHK010000091.1:0-21885 GCA_046520375.1 Pyxidicoccus sp. 3LFB2 | reverse complement strand
CCTGCTGCAGCGGCTGCCCGAGTACATGGTGCCCTCGGCCTTCGTCGCCCTGGACACCCTGCCTCTCACCTCCAACGGCAAGCTCGACCGCAACGCCCTGCCCGCTCCGGACCGTGCCCGGATGGAGCAGGGGCTGGACTTCGAGCCGCCGCGGGGCGAAATCGAAACGCAGCTCGGTGCCATCTTCATGGAGCTGCTGGGCCTCGAGCAGGTCGGCCGCAACGACAGCTTCTTCGAGCTGGGCGGCCACTCCCTGCTCGCCACGCAAGCCATCTCGCGAGTCGATGAGCTCTTCGGTGTGCAGCTGCCGCTGCGGGAGATCTTCGAAACCCCCACCATCGCCAACCTCTCCACCCACATCGAAGCCGCGCTCGCGGATCAGGTCGACCCTGAGGAACTGAGCCGGATGATGGCCGAGCTGGAGGAGGAGTCCTGATGAACGACGTCCTCCAGCGCCGCGTCTCGCTGCCTGCGGACACGCGCGAGCACCTCATGAAGCAGCGATGCGAGGCGTCCGCGCCGGGAGTGAACAGGTAGGCGGTGGAGCCCTCCCCCTGAAGAGCCGGACAGGCTCAAGACCCAAGAGGGCCCCCACGGGGGCCAGGGGCAGCAAGCGCCTCCGCCGGTAGTCGGCGGAGGCGCTGCGCGGCAGGCGGCAAGCGCGGTGGAACGGGCCCTCGCCGTGGCCCGTTCCACGCGGCACCGTCCCCATCCCCCCGGCCGCCCACGTCCTGGCGCAGTGACGGGGCAACACCAGACTCCTTCACCGCAAGGAGGGCAGTCTCCAGTGCGAGCCTGGAGACAGGTTGCATGTGAGAGGTGTCATCCCGACTTTGTAGATGTTTTAAAACAAACCGAGACAAGCCACCCTAGGAGCAGCTCCACCAGGTCCACGCGGCTCAGCCCGCTGAGAGCGCCCGGGCGGGCTGCTGCTCCAGCGCCGCATGAATCAGCCGGGCCAGGCGAGAGATTCCCTCTTCGATCTTCTCCGGAGTGAGATAGCTGCACGAGAGCCGGAGCTCGTTCTCTCCCCCCGCCCCCAGGTAGAAGTACCGCATGGGCGTCCAGATGACCTGGTAGTGCCTCGCGGACTGCTCGAGCAGGGCCTCATCGGCCTCGATGGGAAGCTTCATCACGAGGAAGAAGCCACCCTCGGGAACGTTCCACGTCACGCCGCGCGCCCAGGCCTCGCTCCTCGGGAAGTGGCGCTCCAGCGCCTGGAGGGTGGCGTCCATGTTCTCCTTGTAGAAGCGGATCGCCTCCCGGTTCGCTTCGAGGAGTCCCCCCTCATTCGTCACCAGCATGCCGCCGATGATGGCCTGGCTGAGCGAGGGCGTATTCACGGACAGCATGCTCTTGATCTTCGAAAACTCTTCCGCCAGCAGGTGCTGCTTCCCCGAGGCTTGCAGGACACGCTGGTCCGCCACGGCGTAGCCCACGCGCAGGCCGGGAAACGCGGACTTGGAGAACGAGCCCAGGTAGATGACCTGCTGGTGCTCATCCATGGATTTGAGGGTGGGCTTCCGGGGGCCCTCCCGGAAGAAGAAACCGTAGGGGTTGTCCTCGATGATGAGCAGCTCCGCGCGCGCGGCAATCTCCAGCAGGCGCTTGCGTGCCGGCACCGGGAGGCTCTTCCCGGAGGGATTGGCGAAGTCCGCGACCAGGTAGAGGGCTCGGGGCTGTTTGCCTTCCGCCTTCAGCCGGCTCAGCTTCTCTTCGAGGTCCTGCAGATCCAGCCCGTCCTCGCGCTCCGTTACGGGGACAATCTCAATCCCCAGGAGCTTGGCCGCACCGGTGATACCGATGTAGCAAGGCATTCCCACCAGCAACACATCGGTGGGCTTTGAGAACAGCGCGCGCAAGGTGATGAACATCCCCTCCTGGCAGCCCACCGTGACGACGATGGACTCCGGCGCGGCCCGGATTCCCTCATCCTTCTCCAGCATCCGCGCAATCAGGTCGTGGATGTGGCCATTGGTCCGGCCGTACTGGAACAGCTGCGTCTTGATCTGCGCCTCGGTGAGCCCGCGCTCCTCGCGCAGATAGCGGACGTACGCGTCGAGGTACGCCGTGAGCTGCTGGGCGTCATAGAACTTCTCGTTCGGCCTGCCGGGCGCGAACGAGATGGCCTCCGGGAAGCGGTGTGCGACCTCGTTCAGGAAGTTCATGACCTCCAGGCTCGGGTCCGTCAGCGAAGCGTGAAGCGCGTCTTGGAGCAGCATGGCGAGGGCGGACCATACAGGTTGAGAGCACGCAAACACCCGTGCCCCTGTGGGACAAATAACGACAGGAATCTAGCGAAAGTACGCTCTTGCCGGGAATACAATTTTTCTAGATTATAACAGGCTCACCAGAGGCCCGGCCTTCCCGAGAAAGTACGCGACGTGAAGCTCACTGGAATTGATTACATCGAGTTGTTCGTCGCGAATCTTCCCCAGGCAGTGCAGTCCTTCTGTGACGGGCTGGGGTTCCAGGTCGTGGGCGAAGCGGGCCCGCAGGCCTGTGAGGGGAGGAGGCACAGCCGGGTGCTTCAGCAGGGTGGCATCCGGCTCGCCATCAGCGCGCCGCTCCACCCGGCGGACGAGGCGGCGGCCTATGTGGAGCTGCACGGGGATGGCATCCGGGACATCGCCCTGCGGGTGCAGGACGCGGCGGAGGCGTTCCATGAGGCGGTCCAGCGCGGAGCCAGGCCCATTCAGGAGCCGGTGTGCAGCGAGGGGCCGGAAGGACGGTTGATTCGAGCCGTCGTGGGCTCGCCCGTGGGGGACGTGGTGCACTCGCTCATCCAGCGGGATGCGCCGGATTCCCAGTTCTGGCCCGGGCGCTACCTGATGCAGGACGGTGTCCGCCACGCGCCCTCTTCGATGATGGCCGACGTGGACCACCTGGCCATCTGCGTGATGCCGGGCTCCCTCGGGCCGTGCGTGGAGTTCTACCAGCGGGTCTTTGGCCTCCACCAATCCCACGAGGAGAACGTGGAGACCGCCTCCAGTGGCATGAACTCGCGCGTGGTCCAGGACGCGACGGGGAAGGTCTGCCTGGTCTTGCTGGAGCCCATGGCCGGCAAGAAGCCAGGCCAGCTCGACCGCTTCCTCGCGGACCACCGCGGGCCGGGGGTGCAGCACCTGGCGTTCCGCAGCGACGACATCCTGAGCGCGGTGAGCTACATGCGCCAGCACCACGTGCCGCTCCTCGAGAGCCCTCCCGGCTACTACGAGCGCCTCCCCCAGCGGGTGAAGCTCGAGGACCTGGGCGAGAGCCTGCGGCAGCTGCGGGAGGGCTGCGTGCTCGTGGACCATGAGGGCAGCGGCTATCTGCTCCAGGTCTTCACCCGCTCGACCCACCAGCGACGGACCCTCTTCTTCGAGATCACCCAGCGCAGGGAGGCGCGCGGGTTCGGAGCCGCCAACATCCGGGCGCTCTACGAGGCGGTCGAGCAGGAACTCGGGCACGCCTGAGCCGGGTACGGGAAAAGGACGTGCCCCAGGTCGCCAATATCGAGGATCTGCGCCGGCGGGCGCGGGCCCGGCTGCCACGCTTCCTCTTCGAGTTCGTGGAGGGCGGCGCGGACGACGAGGTCACCGTGCGCGCCAACCGGGACGCCTTTGGCAGGTATGCGTTCCGGGCCCGCTCGCTGGTGGACGTCAGCACGCGGGACCTGTCGACGACGCTGCTGGGACAGCGGCTGGAGCTCCCGGTGATTCTCGGGCCGGTGGGCCTCGCGGGCTTGCTTGCGCCGAGCGGGGAGATCCATGCGGCTCGGGCCGCCGTGCGGAAGGGGGCCCTCTTCGCGCTGAGCACCATGTCGGTGTGCACCATCGAGGAGGTCGCCGCGGCCGTCCCGACACCGGGGTGGTTTCAGCTCTATATCTGGAAGGATCGCGGCATCACGCGCTCACTGGTGGAGCGGGCGCGGGCCGCGGGCTACTCCGCGCTCTGCCTGACGGTGGACGTCCCGGACATGGGCAATCGCGAGCGTGACGTGCGCAACGGCTTCGTCGTGCCGCCGCGCTTCACGCTGACCAACGCCCTGGACCTCCTGCAGCACCTGGGTTGGGTGCTGCGGATGACCCGCTCGCCACGCGTCACCTTCGGCAACTTCGAGGACAGCCGGGCGCTGACGCGCCGGGATGCGGTCTCCGTGGCCGCCTACACCTCGCGGCAGTTCGACCCCTCCGTCACCTGGGCGGATCTGGAGTGGCTCCGGGGGCTGTGGCCCGGTCCGCTGGTGCTCAAGGGCATCAGCTGCGCCGAGGACGCCCGGCGTGCCGTGGAGCACGGAGCCCAGGCCCTCATCGTCTCCAATCACGGGGGGAGGCAGCTGGATGGCCTGCCGGCCGCACTCGACGTGTTGCCCGAGATCGTCGACGCGGTGGGTGGGCGCGCGGAGGTCATCCTGGACGGCGGCGTTCGCCGTGGCTCGGACGTGGTGAAGGCGCTCGCACTGGGCGCACGCGCCTGCATGATTGGCCGGCCCTACCTGTATGGGTTGGCCGCCGATGGCCAGGCCGGCGTGGAGCTCGCGCTGGAGCTCATCCGCAAGGAGCTCGACCGCACGCTGACGCTGTTGGGCTGCCCCCAGCTGAAGCAGCTGGATGCCTCGTATCTGCGAGTGCCCGGCGAGGCCCCGAGGATTTCAGCGCCAGGGCCGCGCGTGTAGCATGCAGGCCATTCCCTGACGCGTTCCTGGGGCCTTCGGCACCGCGAGCGCTCGGTGGATTCGCTTTTCATGACTCGAGCCACGGAGCCGAGATGGCAATCGCAGGACTGGAGTGTATCGACAGCACCGTTCAGATGCCTTTGACGCCGCTGCCCGTGCGGACCGTGGTGGCCGCCCTCGCCTCCGGCCGGGTGTTGCTGTCACCCGCGTCGACGCTGACGCAGGAGGCGCTCCTGGGCGCAGGACCGGTGACGGACATCGTGGCGCCGAACCTGTTCCATACCGGGGGCATCAAGGCCGCGTCCGCGGCTCACCCCCAGGCGCGCGTGTGGGGCCCTCCCGGGTGCCGTGAGAAGCAGCCGGGCATCACCTGGCACGGGGTGCTCGGTCAGGACACCTGGACCCATGAGGGCGAGCTGCCGGTGTTCCCGGTGGAGGGGATGCCTGGGTTCAACGAGCACGTCTTCTTCCACAAGGCGAGCCGCTCCCTGCTGGTCTCGGACCTGGTCTTCAATGTGGTCGATGCGCGAGGCCTGGGGGCGTGGCTCATCTTCTCGCTGTTCGGCACCCACCGCCGGCTCGGCGTCAGCAGGCTGTTCCTGAAGTACGCGAAGGACCGCCCGGCCTTCGAGGCGTCCCTGAAGAGAATCACGGCGCTGGAGTTCGACCACCTCCTCATGGGCCATGGCGCCATCGTGATGAACGACGGCCGGGCCGCGCTCATCGGGGCCCTGAAGGAACGCGGCGTGTCCGTCTGAGCGCCCTTTCAGCTCCCGCCTAGATGTTGATGCGGGAGCTGACCGTCCGGATGTCCAGGCCGAGCGCCGCGAAGGCCTGGGCCTGGGCGCGGAGCAGCTCCACGAAGCGCGGGTGCACGTCGGCCTCTTCGTTGGCCAGGATGAAGCCGTAGTTCGTCTTGGAGAGCATCCAGGAAATCCACAGCATCTCCGTGGCCGCGTCGGGCGGAGGGGCAACGTCCAGGTCCGCCTCGGTCGACAGCGCCCCGCCCTTCCCCCAACGCAACCCCAGGCACGTGTACAGCACCTCGCCAGCGTCCTCCCACTGGAGGTTGTTGGCCCACGCATGCCGGAAGGTCGCGAAGAAGATGACGTAGCGGCAGAGCTGCTTGAGCGCATCCAGCTCTCCGGGCTGGGGCACGTCCGTCCGGGTCACCGCGCTGACCGCCTTCGGCGTCGGCTCCACCACCTTCTCATCCAGGTCCATGCGCTCCGAGCGCACGAACCAGGGAGCGTCCTTCCCCGGCACCCTGGCCCGCAGGTACCGGCACACGAAGGCAGGCGCGGCGTGGGCCACGAGGTCTTCCGAGAAGCGGCGCACCTCGAGCCACTGCGCCTCCACCTCGGCCCCATGCTCCGCGAAGAAGGTGTCCACGTGCTCGCCGAGCACCTTCCAGAACAGCCCCGCGGCCCGGGCATAGCGGTGCCCTTCGCACACGGGTGGCGCGGGCGAGAAGCCCCGCCAGTCGTAGCTGCCCAGCAGATGCTGCAGTCGCGCCTCGATGCCCCGCTCGGTCAGCGCGCTGGCCCGGGTGATGTAGCCCGTCGGCCCCACGAGGAACCCGCTGGCCGCGTGATTGATGAGGACCACCTCGCGCAGGTGGGGCATCAGCAGCCAGCGCAGGGGACTGCGCCGCAGGTTCCGGTGCGCCGCGATGGCGTACTGCTCGACGTTGAAGTGGCACTGCCCGAGGTGGTTGCCCAGCTCGGTGTCCAGCGTCGCGCTCACGCGGGCCAGGCGCTTGGCGGCCTCCCAGTCCGCGCCATCCGCGGGCGTGAACGTCTTGCGTGTCACGGGTGAGCCGGGCGCCGTCGCACCGGGCTCCCGCATCCCCAGGATGATGCGCACCGGCAACAGCCGGCCCTCCACCAGCCGCAGCCTCACGTCCACGTCGGGCAGGCAGTGGACGCCGTCCTGCTCATACGCGTTCCAGGGCAGGTAGAGCCGGAAGGCCTGGGCGTCTCCGGGGACCTCGGGGTCTCTGTCCAGGATGGTGGAGAACATGCCGTTGAGCAGCCGCTCACCGAAGAAGGCGTCGCTCCGGGTGGAGCCGGGCGCCTCGCGCTCCATGCGGACCGTCATCGACTCGGGGTAGTCGGCCTGGATGCGGTCCAGGCTAGGCGCGTGTCCCAGGCGGGCCTGGAGCAGGTGCTGGCGCTTGACGAGCTCGATGGGGGCGACGGCCTTCAGCATCGCGAGGGCCCGCCCCGGGGCATAGGCGGTGGGCGGCGTCCCCTCCTCCGTCACGAACAACCGGGCCAGGGGGGACCCCGGCGCGTACTCCCAATAGGGCAGCCGGAGGGTGCCGAAGTCGTGGTGGAGCGCACCATGGTTGTCAGGCCCCTGCTCCGAACCGATGCGCCGCCACGTCTCCACCACCCGGCCATCCTCGCGGAAGGTGTGCTGGGGCTCGAAGAAGCGGACCTCCAGGTCGGGCAAATCTCCTGCGCCCGCATCCGAGGGGTCATAGCGAATGGAGAAGGCCCCCTCGCTGTCGGTGAAGGCCTCGCCCAGGAAGTCGTCGGGCGCGCCGAAGTCCCGGTCCCAGAGCTCGACCTTGAGGTGATGGAGGGGAATGGCCCCGCCGGGGCCGTCCTGCTGGAAGACGATGCGGCCCACGGCAACGGCAGGCAGGCTCGCGGTCGCCTTCGGAGTGCGAGGCGCACGGACCCGGGGTGCCAGCTCGCGACTGATGGCCAGACGCTCCTCCAGCGCCAGACCGGAGTACCACCGGGCAAGCTCTTCCGCCTCGAGGACTTCGTTTGCCTTTTCCTGCCCCTTGAACCCCAGGGACACCATCAGGCGCCGCAGTGCTGTAAGCATTTTGCGCCCAAAGTACCACGCCTTGCAGTGTTTGCTTTTCCCGACCTACCTTGCGGCCCCGTGTCAACCTGAGGATTCAATGACTGTCGAGTACAAGCTCACGATTCGCACGGACGCGCGGCTTGGTGCGGGGACGGACTCCACCATCTCCGTCGTGCTGGTCGGTACGCGGGGGGAGAGCGGGCCGCACACGCTGGACAAGCGCTTCCACAATGACTTCGAGGCCGGCGCCGAGGACGTCTACGCCGTCACGGCGGAGGACGTGGGCGAGCTGGTGCTGCTGCGCTTCAGCAACTCCGGAGGGGTCGCCGGAGACTGGCTCCTCGACACCGTCTGGGTGACGTCGGGCGGCAGGAGCTGGTTCTTCCCCTTCTACCGGTGGGTGCCAGGCGGCTCGACGACGGACGTCCTGGAGGGCTCCGCACGGCTGCCGCAGCAGGTGAAGAGCGAGCGCGAGGCCCGGGCCCGTCACGAGCAACTCCAGCTCCGTCAGCGCATGTACGGCTGGCGTCCCGCCGAGCAGACCGACGGGCTTCCTGGCGCGCTCGACATCCACAAGGAGCGGCCGCTGCCGAAGGACGAGCTGTACCGGGGCCTGAGCGAGGGCAGCTACGAGGTCGTCATCGCCAAGACGTTGGCGGCCATCAAGCTGCACCTGCCCGTGCTGTCCAAGGCGTGGAACGGGCTCGTCGACATCTTCGACTTCTTCAAGGCCATCGAGACGCCCCAGCTCGCCCCGCGCTGGAAGGACGACCTGGAGTTCGCGCGGCAGGCCGTCCAGGGCATCAATCCGCTCCACATCCAGTCCATCTCCCACCTGCCCGAGGGCATGCCCCTGTCGGACGCGGACGTCCACGGCCTGCTGACGCCGGGCGACACGCTGGCGCGCGCCTTCGAGGCGAAGCGCGTCTTCCTGCTCGACTTCGAAATCCTCGAGGACATCCGGATGTTCCGGAAGGTGGGCGAGGATGGCGTCGAGGAGCGGCGCTGGGCGCCCGCGTCCCGGTGCCTGCTGTACCTGGACGACACGCGCCAGCTGCGGCCCATCGCCATCCAGCTCGGGAGGAACCCGGAGACGGCCCCGGTCTTCACGCCCAATGACAGCGAATACGACTGGCTGGCGGCGAAGGTCTCCGTGCGTTGCAGCGAGGGGAACACCCACCAGATGGTGGGGCACGCGCTGCGGACCCACTTCGTGGCGGAGCCGTTCGTCATGGCGACGATGCGAAACCTCCCGGACCCGCACCCCGTCTACAAGCTGCTCCGCCGCCACTTCCGCTACACGCTCGCCATCAACGAGGGCGCGCGAAAGGGGCTGCTCTCCGAGGGTGCCGTCTTCGACGACTTCATCGCCACCGGCGCCCCGACAAGGGGCACCTGCAGCTGGGCAAGAAGGGCTTCCAGCGCTGGAAGCTGTCCGACAACAACCCGCGCGTGGACCTCGAGCGCCGCGGCGTGCTCGACCCCGCCATCCTCCCCTACTACCCCTACCGGGACGACGCCCTGCCGTTGTGGGATGCCTTCGAGGAGTATGTCGGCGGCGTGCTCCGGCACTTCTACCGGTCCGATGCCGACCTCGCGGCCGACGTGGAGATGCAGCGCTGGTGGACGGACCTCACCGAGCGGGGGCTGCCTGTCGAGAAGCTGCCCTGCCGGGAGCTAACGCGCGTCGATGACCTGGTGAACATCCTGACGACGGTCCTCTTCACGGTCAGCGTCCACCATGCCGCGGTGAACTACCTCCAGTACGAACACTACGCCTTCGTGCCCAACGCACCGCTCTGCCTGCGCCGGGAGCCGGCGACGAAGAAGGGCGTCATCGGCCCCGACGACATCGCGGCGATGATTCCCACCAAGACCCAGACGCTCTGGCAGGTCGCCATCGGCCGGGCGCTGTCCAGCTTCGGCGACGACGAGGAGTACCTCCTCCACGAGAGCGGCTGGCGCGAGGACTACTTCCAGGAGCCGGAGCTCACGGCCATCCGCAACAGGTTCCATGAGCGGCTGCGCGCCCGGCTCGAGGCGGTGAAGGCTCGCAACGCGAAGGCCGAGGTCCCCTACACCGTCCTGCAGCCCGACAGGATTCCCTGCGGCATCACCGTCTGAGGCGCACGCCCTTGCCCAACCTGCTTTCCTGCGGTCTGTTCAACCTGTTCTTCGGCGCCCGGCGCAAGCCCTACGCAAACCTGCCCGGGCCCGTGCCCGGCCTGCTGGGCAACCTCGGAGACTTCCTCGGCCCGCCGCCGTGGGACGTCTGCGCGCGCTACGGGCGCACGTACGGGGGCCTCACCCTCATCTGGATGGGGCCCACCAGCCCGGCGCTGGTGCTCAACGACCCGGCGCTCATCGAAGAGGTGCTCGAGACGCGCCGACTGGAGTTCGAGAAGGGCAACATCGGCGAGCAGATCCGCCACTCCACCACGGACGACACGCCCTTCATCGCGAAGCAGGGCGAAGAGTGGTCGCGCAAGCATGGCATGGACCCGCTGGCGCAGCCGTGGACCCCCGACTGGGAGGCCGCCCAGGTGGGGCCGATGCAGGCCGCGGTGGCCGAGTCGGTGGAGGCCCTGCTGAGCGAGCCGGCCCTCGACGTGACGCCCGCGCTGCGCCGGCTGACCTTCGATGCCTTCTGCGTGGCCACCGTGGGAGAGAAGCTGCCCACCTCGGTCTACGACGACTTCATGCTCCTGGCCGCGGCCGCCGACGCGCGCATCCAGGCGAAGCTCCCACTGAAGTTCGTCTCCCCGCCCAAGGGCTTCGAGGCAGCCAAGGCGCGCTTCTACGGGCTGTTCGCCGAGAAGATTCGCGCGGCGCGCGCGGCTCCGGACCCCCACCGGGTGGACCTGATGTCCTGGACGCTGCGGGAGATGCCGGACTTCGACGACACGGTGCATGCCCACCTCCTGGGCGGCTTCTTCTTCGGGGGCGTCTTCTCCTCGAGCACCACCCTGGTCGGCGCCTTCCACCAGCTCCAGAAGTACCCCGAGGCCGAGGCCCGGCTCGCCGCCGAGCCGCCGCGCTGGCGGATGCGCCACTGACCCTCGAGCGCCTGCGCGCGGCCCCCTGGGCCGAGGCCGTCGCCTACGAGGCCCTGAGAATCCTGCCCGCGGTCCGCATCTTCCTGCGCACGCCGTCCGCGGAGACGCAGCTGGCGGGAGTGACGTGGCCCGCGGGCACGACGCTGATGATTTCGAACCAGCACCTGCACCGGGACCCGTCCCACTGGCAGAACCCGGAGGTCTTCGAGCCGGCGCGCTGGTTGGACGGCGGCGCCGCGAGGAATCCACTGGGCAGCGGCCACTTCTTCCCGTTCGGGCGAGGCCCCCGTGCCTGTGTGGCCGGGGCCTTCGCGATGGTGTACCTGCGCACGGCGCTGCTGACCCTCGCCGCTCGTGCTCGCGTCCACGTCGACTCGACGGAGCCCTTCGAGGAGGGCTTCTTCTTCGGGGTGGTCCTTCCCAAGGGCGTCACCGGGAAGCTCCAGGCCCGGCAGGCAGCGCACCCTCAACCCTCCGGAGCCCGTACAGCCCCCGCTGTGAAGACCGCATGACCCTGTTCCGACATCCCCGAGACCGCATCCCCGTCCTGCTGTTCTTCACCGCCTTCGCGCTGGACCTGACGGTGTACTTCACCGCGCGAAGCTGGTGGCTCCCCATCCTGTGGCTCGTGCTGTGGGCGATTCCCAAGGGGTGGATCTGCGCGTGGAACCACCACCACCAGCACCTGCCGATGTTCCGCCACGCCCTCCCCAACCGCCTCCTGGAGGTGGTGTTCGGGTTCCAGACCGGGGCGACGTCCCATGGCTGGTTCCTGCACCATGTGGTCGGCCACCACCGCAACTACCTCGACCAGGAGAAGGACGAGTCGCGTTGGAAGCGCGGTGATGGGACACCGATGGGCGAGCTGGAGTACTCGCTCGTCACAACGCTCGTCGCCTACCCCCGCGCGTTCCGCGTGGGACGCGAGCACCCGAAGGCCTTCCGCATCTTCCTGGCGATGGGCGCGCTGCAGGTGGCGCTGCTCGGCCTGCTCTTCTGGCACGACTGGTACAACGCGCTCTGGGTGTTCCTGCTGCCCATGTGCGTGTCCCTCTTCGTGACGGTCTGGGCCACGTACTTCCACCACGCGGGGCTCGACGCCACGGAGCACACGCGCGCCTCGTACAACATCGTGCATCGGGGCTACAACCTGGTGACGGGCAACCTGGGCTACCACACCGCCCACCACGCGCGGCATGGCCTGCACTGGTCCCAGCTCCCCGCGCTCCACGCGCAGCTCGCCCGGGACATTCCCGCCACGCTCTACCGCCAGCCCGGCATTCCATTCGTCTGGTCCGGCTCGGAAGCCCAGGTCGAGCTGAGCCCCGGCGAGGTCGAGTCCCTGGCCGGTTGAACGAGTGGCCGCTCAGGCCGCGACGCCAGGGCCGTTCGTCGAGCCCTGGTGTTCTCTCGGCAGCGTGATGATGAACCGGGCGCCACCACCCTCCCGGTTCTCGGCGCTGATGGTGCCTCCCACCCGCTCGACGTACTCGCGGCAGAGCGCGAGCCCCAGCCCCGTCCCCTCCCCTGGGGGCTTGGTCGTGAAGAAGGGCTCGAACAGGCGCTCCAGTTGGTGCTCGGGAATCCCCGGCCCGTTGTCCTCGACGTGGAGGACGACCGTGTCCTCCAGCTCCTTCGCGCGGATGCGGACCTCGGGCCCGCTGGAGGCCGCCGTCGCGTCCGCCGCGTTCGTCAGCAGGTTCAGCACCACCTGCACGAAGCGGCCCTTGCCAAACCGCACGGGCGCGAGCTGGGGAGACACCTCGTCGAGGACGCGCACGTTGCCTGCGTGCAGCTTCGTCCTCCCGAGCCGGAGCGCCTCCGCGACGACCTCGGCGGCGGTGCTGGTGTCGCCATCGCTCGAGTCATCCCGTGCGAAGGTCTTCAAGTCCCTGACAATCTGGTGGATGCGGCGCACCCCTTCGAGCGTCTCGCGGTGAATCGCCTCCAGCTCCTCGGGGGGACACACCTCACCGCTCGCTCGCAGCTCCTCCAGATGGCGCAGGTTCGAGTTCACGAAGGTGAGCGGGTTGTTGATTTCATGCGCCACGCCCGCGGCGAGCTGTCCGACCAGCGCGAGGCGCTCGAAGCGGCCCCGGCGCCGCTCGCTCTCGGCGAGCTGCCGCAGCGTCTCCGCGCGCTCCCGCTCGTGGCGCAGCTTGTCCTGGAGGACCCGGCGGTGCGCATAGGTGCCGTACATCCCGATGAAGCCGGCGACCGCGCTCATTCCGCCCCAGAGCGCGGCCTGGCCCGCGCCGCGGCCTCCACTCCAGACGATGGCCATGACGCCCACGGTGTTGAGCACGGTGCTGACAACGACCGAGCGCAGGTCCCCATGCGCAATCGCCATGAAGCACAGCGGGATGACCATGTTCCAGAAGAAGAGCGGGCTCTGCGAGCCTCCCGTCTGAAGGACAATCACCGGGAAGCAGAACGCCGTCACCACCGCGACGACCGTCGCATGCCAGGAGCGCTCATCCGGCGGGGTCCGGCCGAGCAGCCCGAGCAGGACCATGGTGCCGCCCCAGATGCACCGGGCCGGCAGCGTGATGAGGCTCACCTGCCCCAGGATGGCCCAGTCCAGGACGATGCAAGCACTACACAGGAGTCCGCTGAGCACGTACCCGGTGCGGATGGCATCGAGGCGGCTGGGAGCAGGCCCACTTCCCGGAGAGGCGACCCCACGCAGCCGCTGAAGCCATGGTGGTGTGACTGTCTTCATCCGAGACAATCATCGCACAGCCGTCCCCGGTTGCCCCGCCAGGGCCCGGCCCGGGTCATCACACCGCCTTCCGTGTCGGCGCCGCCCCACCGCCGTGAGTGGACCCCGACCCGGTGTTCCGCGATTTCCCCTCGACTAGCGTGCGCGCCCGCCTGCCCACCGAGGAGCCTCATGCACCTGTCGCGCCCCGCCGTCCTTCTGACCACCCTGCTGCTGTCCTCCGCTTGCGGAGGCCCGGCCCAGCCCGACGCCGAGCCCCAGACGGCATCCGACTCTCTCGAGACGGGGGACCCCACGCCCGTGCCCGGCCAGCGCCGGCGTGCGGACGCGGATGGCAATGGCTACCCGGACAGCGGCCGAATCGTCACCGGCACCTACGAGTCCCTCTATGCCGAGGACGCCCGGGGCGACTGGTGGTGGGACCTGGGCGACGGGCGCATCATGGGCACCGTGGCGGGCCTCGCGGCGCTCGATGCGGCCACCCTCACCCGCTGCGACTACCGCATCAGCTACCGGGGCGACTTCGGCAACACCCCGTCGCTCGACAGCGGGTGGATCAACAACAGCATCCGCTGCCACGGCTACACCCGCTCGACGAGCCACTACCTCATCGTCCACAGCACGGACCCGCGCTACACCGGCGACCCGGCCTGGGCCGTGTGGGGCGACTGGGAGTACCACGTCCTCACCGAGTCCGGCGCCGGCAACCTGGTGCGCCCGTTCCACCCGTCGCGCGTGGCCCCGCTGCCCCTGAAGTAGCCGCTGCCCCTGCCTGGCTCATGACTGCTCCGGCGCCGAGGCGATATTCGCCTCGGCGCCGGATGGGTTGACGGACCTCAGTGCGTCCAGAGGGCCGAGAAGCGCTGGGAGCCGTTGACGGTGACGCCCGTCACCAGCCGGGTGAGATAGCCGGCGTCGGTCCACGTGTTGAACTCGCTCTGGTACTGCGCCGCGGTGCGGTCATGGCGCGCGACCCAGCCGCCGTAGGACACCGAGTCCCACACCGCCGAGTAGTACACGACGCCGCCGTGCATGTACGTGTTCAGGTACGACAGGTAGCGCCCCGCGGCCTTCTGCGTGTTGATCTCGTCCTGGTACTGGGAGGCGGGAATGGCCTGCAGGGCCACCCAGCCGCCCACGTTGGCCTTGTCATACAGCGCGGTGAAGTAGCGCTGCCCGCCCACCGACACCACCGAGGCATTCACCAGCCGGTAGCCGGCGTCGGTGTACGTGGTGAACAGGGACTGGTGCTCCGCCGTCGTCTTGCCGTGGTAGGCCACCCAGGTCGGGCCCGGCTTCTTGGTGAAGATGGCCGCGTAGCGGATGGAGCCGTTCGTCAGGTAGCTGTCCACCTGCAGCAGCCGGTAGCCCTGCTCGTCCCGCAGAGTGACTTCGTCCTGATACTGCGTGCCCGTCATCCCGTGGCGCGCCACCCAGGCGTAGCCGTCACCGGGGCGGAACACGGCGTTGTAGTAGGTGCTGCTGCCGTCCTCGTAGCCATCCACCCAGACGGGGCGGTAGCCGGCCGCGGTGATGTCATCGAAGACGGTGTCGTAGCTGGCACCGGACACGCCGTGCCGGGCGACCTCGGCGGAGCCGGGCTGGAGCGTGCTCACGTTGTACGTGCGCGTGGCGCGCAGGCTGCCGTTGATGCGCACGCGCAGCGTCCAGGTGCCCGGCGTGGTGCCCACCACCTTGTTCCACGAGGGGAACATGTGCCGGTAGCGCGCCGCGCCCGAGACGGTCCACGTCCAGGCATCCACGGTGCCGCTCGGCGAGGTGAGGGACATGTCCACCACGTCGCCGCCCCGCCCGCTCATCGACAGGCCGATGCCCACCACCTCGCCCGGCGCGTACAGGGTGGGGTTGGGCACCGGGTCCTTGATCTGCTGGCTGCTGGTGATGCTGCCCTTGCGCAGCATGACGTCCATGACATCCGAGGGCGCGTGGTAGGCCGGCGGCGCCGCCCACATGCCCAGCGCGAAGGACTCCACCGCGGTGTCCGAGCAGTCCTGGACCTCGAAGTGCAGGTGCGCCTGCGTGGAGCAGCCCGCGCTGCCCGCCACGCCGAGCACCTGGCCCGCCGTCACGGTGTCTCCGACGTTCACCACCACCGAGTTGCGCTTCAGGTGGCCGTAGAGCGTGTCGTAGCCATTGGCGTGCTCGATGCGCACGACGTTCCAGTTGCCCGTGCAGCTGGTGTTGCGGTCGAACTGGCCCTCCTCGACGAAGGTGACCCTGCCCGCGGCCGCCGCGCGCACCACGGCGGAGCCCGAGTCCATCTCGCGGAACGAGGAGATGTCGATGTCGATGCCGCGGTGCCCGTCATACGTGCGGGCCAGGCTGCCGGTGAAGCCCAGGTAGTCCTCCAGGAAGTTGGCGGCAGGCTCCAGGTCCACGTAGTTGTTCACCATCCACGCCCGGCCGTTGGTGCCGCTCATGGGCCACCACGACAGGGTCAGGTCATTGGCGTTACAGGACGGAGCCAGCTGGGCATTTCGGCGCCCCGCGGGAGTGCTCGCGACCAGGTGCGCGTCGTACGCATGGGGGTCTTCCGAGAGGGGCGCGGACCAGTCGTCATTCGCGGGCGCCAGCGCCTGGCGGGGAGCGTCCTCGTCCCCCTGCGGCGCCTCCTGCTCCACGGAGGAGGGCTGGGCGGACTCGGCCGGCTCGGCCGGGGGCGCACCGCAGCCGCTCGTCACGAGCGACAAGCTCGCGCCCAGCAGGGTCCACTTCAAGGCCGCGTTCAGCGCGGTCCGCATCGGGGTGTGAGAGCTTTTGCTCGACATCGCGTTCTCCGGAATCCAGACGTGATGCCGACAGAACGGGGCCCCTGCGGGATCTTCCCGCGTCGGTGAAAATGAATTCCTCCCGCTCGGCCAGGAGAAGGCGGATGGGTCCGGCGAGCGTGGAGGTCGGGAGAGGACCGCCGTAGGCTGTCGGCTCCTCCCACCTGGAGCCTCAATGCCTATCGACGAGATTCTCGAATCCAATGAGCAGTTCCTGAAGGCCTGGCGCCTCTTCGCCCGGAACAGTCCGACCGGCGAGGTGCTCGACCTGCCCGACGTGCACATCGCCTCGTCCAACGTGTCCTGGATGATGCTGAACGTGGCCTTCCTCCGTGCGCCGCTGAAGTCGGATGAGGAACTGCAGCGCGCCGCCGCAGCAGCCGCCGGCTACTTCCGCACCAAGGGCAACCCGTGGATGCTCGCCGTGTGCGAGGACTGGCTGCCGCCTGGGACGCGGGCTCGGGCGGCGGAGCTGCTGGCTCCCCATGGCCTGCAGCCCGGCATGGACACCACCGGCATGGTCACCGACCAGCTCGTGGAGCCCGTCCGCCCGCTGCCGGAGGCGGACCTGCGCCAGGCCGTGGATACGAAGGGTCGCAACGACGTGGCGGACATCAACGCCCACGCCTACGACGTCCCCCGCGACATGGTGCGCGCGGCGCTCGACGTGCCCGCCTACTTCGCGGGTGAGGGCCAGGGCGTGGGCTACGTGGCGTACCGCGACGGGGAGCCCGCGAGCAGCACCACCGTCCTGCCCATCGACGGCATTGCCTATGTCGCGCTGGTGGCGACGATGCGGCAGCACCGGAAGCTCGGCTACGCCGAGGCCGTCATGCGCAAGGCGCTCGCCGAGGCGCACCGCACCCAGGGCCTGCGGCGCACGGTGCTTCACGCCACGGCGGACGGTTACCCTGTGTATCTCCGCATGGGTTACCGGGCCGTGACGCGCATCCACTTCTACATGGCCGCCACGAGCGCCCGGTAGCGCGCGCCTCGAAGCGGCAGGCGGGCCACGGCGGCCACGCCCTCCGCGACCTGCGACTGTCGAGGTCGCGCGGCCACCTCGGCCGCGCGCTCATCCTCCTCTTCGACACCGCTGATGGTGAGACGCTCCTCACCCCGGAGACCGCCGCGCGGCTCGAGGCCTGCCGCTACCGTGCGGTGCGCGCCACCTCGTCAATCGCCGCCACGAGCCCGGTCATCCCATCCCGGGCCCGCTCCGGGTCCACCGCGCCGAAGCCGAGGACGAGCGCCGCCGGCGCCGAGCGCGCGTCAGCGGAGAACCGTGAGAGCGGCAGCACCTCCACGCCCCTCCGGGCCGCCGCGACGCAGACAGCCTCCGCATCCACGCCTTCGGGCAGCTCAGCGATGGCGTGGAGCCCCGACTCCACGCGCCGTACCTTCAGACGGTGAAGGCCCGCGGCACTCGCTGCGGACAGCAGCGCATCGCGGCGCTGGCGGTAGAGCACCTTCATCTTCCGGAGATGTCGGACGAAGTGGCCCTCCGCGATGAAGTCCACCAGCGCGAGCTGCACGAGCGATGGAAGCGGCTCCTCCAGGGTGGCCCTCGCCCGCCGCAGCCGTTCCGCCAGCCGCTCCGGCGCCACGAGGTAGCCGAGCCTCAGCGCGGGGAACATCGTGCGGCTGAACGAGTTCACGTAGAGGACCCGGTGCGACGCGTCCAGCCCGTGCAGTGCCGCCAGCGGCGCTCCCGTGTAGCGGAACTCGCAGTCGTAGTCGTCCTCGACGATGCAGGCATTCGCCGCGTCCGCCCAGCGCAGCAGCTCCTGGCGCCGCGACAGGCTCATCGTCACCCCGAGCGGGAACTGGCAGGAGGGCGTGGTGAAGGCGAGCCGCGCGTCCTTCGCCCGCGCCACGCCCTCCGCCACCACCAGCCCCTGGTCGTCCACGGGCACGGAGATGATGGACGCTCCCGCCGCTCGCAGCACACCCCGGGCTCCGGCATAGCCCGGGTCCTCCATCCATGCCTTGTCGCCCCGGTCCAGCACCGCGCCCACCGCGAACTCCAGCGCCCGCTGGCTCCCCGTGAAGAGGAGCACCTGGTCCGCATGGACGCGCATGCCCCGCGAGGAGGAAACGAGCTGTGCGATGGCCGAGCGCAGCTCCGGCGCCTCCTCGCCATAGTCGAGCTGCGCGTAGCTGATGCGCGCGGCCCGCCTGGAGAGAATCCGGCTCCAGTCCCGCACGGGGAAGTGGTCCAGGGCGGGCCGCGAGAGCCGGAACGCCCGGGGCCGGGCGCCCGGCGCGGGGAGGACACCCTCCGTCCAGGCCCGCTCCAGCTCCGTCATGCGCCGCGAGAGCCGCAGCGGCGAGTCGCTGGAGGCCCTGGGGCGCCCGCCCGCGGGGGCCGCGGCCAGGCGACCGGCGTCCTCCGCGACGAAGGTGCCGGAGCGCTCACGCGCCGTCAGATAGCCCTCCTCGAGAAGCTGGAGGAGGGAGGCGACGACGGTCGTCCGCGAGACGGCCAGCTCCGACGCCAGCTGCCGCGTCGAGGGCAGCCGCGTGCCCGGCGCCAGCACGCCCGTGGAGATGGCCTGGCGCAGCCCCTGACAGAGCTGCTCCTGGAGCGACGCCTTCGAGCGGCGGTCCAGCCGCAGCAACAGCGAGGCAATGGCCTGCAGGCGGCTCAAGGCACCCCCGGAGGCCGCTCGAATCTGGCCTCATGGATACGTCGACTTCTGGTCCTATCCGGCCCGCGGGTCCAGGGGTATTTCCCTTCCATCGAACCCGAGACAGGAGTCACCGATGGCGAGTGAGCATGACGGGCGTAGAGACTTCGACTTTCTCTTCGGCCGCTGGACGGTCCGCAATGAGCGGCTCCTGCGCAGGCTGCAGAGCTGCACCGAGTGGCTGGAGTTCGAGGCGACGCAGGAGGCCGGCCCGGTGCTGGGCGGCATCGGCAACGTGGACCACTTCCACGTCGCGCGGCACTGGGCGGATGGCCAGCCCTTCCACGGGATGACGGTGCGCTTGTTCGACCCCGCCGCGAAGCAATGGAGCATCTACTGGGCGGACAGCCGCAGCGGCCAACTGCAGCCTCCCGTGGTGGGCCGCTTCGAGAACGGCCACGGCGTCTTCTTCGGTGAAGACACCTTCGACGGCAGGCCCATCCGCGTCCGCTTCGACTGGCGCGTCGCGAGCGCCACGTCCGCCAGCTGGGAGCAGGCCTTCTCCGCCGACGACGGGAAGACCTGGGAGACCAACTGGCGCATGCACTTCACCCGCGTGGCCTGAGCCGGACGCCGCACCATGGCCCGTCTTCAGGACCTGCGCAGGAGGTAGCTGACGCCGCCTGCCTCGCAGGCCTGGCGGCGGCGCTCCCACCTTCATTCTGTCGGCGGGAATCGAAGCCGCCGCCACCGGGCCCGCTCGACTCAGCTCACCACGGGCAGCGCGAAGCCGGCGGGCTTGCCGGACTCAGGCCGGGCCACGCCAGCCGCCTCGTTCATGCGGCCGGAGCGGAACGGCTCCAAATCCAGCGACACGAACTTGAAGCCCAGCGCCAGGAAGGCCGCGTTGACCTTCTGGCGTACGTCCGCGGCCAGGAAGCGCTCGTACTCCTCGGCCGCCACCTCCAGCCGCGCCACCTCCTGGTGGTAGCGCACGCGGAACTGGCGGAAGCCCAGCTTGCGCATCTCGGACTCGGCGGAGGCAATCTGGATGAGCCTGTCCCTCGTCACCGCCGTCCCGTAGGGAATGCGCGACGCCAGGCACGCCATCTGCGGCTTGTCCCACGTGGGCAGCCCCAAGGACTGGCTCCAGGCGCGAATCTCGTCCTTCGTCAGCCCCGCCTGCGCCAGCGGGGACACCACCTTGTGCTCCTGCGCCGCCTTGTGGCCGGGCCGGTGGTCCTTGAAGTCATCCGCGTTGAAGCCGTCCAGCACCACCGCCAGCCCCAGCTCGCCGCGCCGGGCCTCGCAGATGTCGTACAGCTCCGTCTTGCAGAAGTAGCAGCGGTTGGTGGGGTTGGCCGCGTACTGCGGGTTGGCCAGCTCGTTGCTGCCCACCACCACGTGCCGGGCCCCCATGCGCTCCGCCAGCTCCCGCGCCTCCTGGGCCTCTTCCGGCGCCACGGACGCGGACAGCGCGGTGAGCGCCAGGGCGCGCTCGCCCAGCTCCTCCACCGCCACCTTCAGCACGAAGGTGGAGTCCACCCCGCCCGAGAAGGCCACCAGCGCGCTGCCATGGGCACGCAGCGCCGCGCGCATCGCCTCCAGCTTCGGGCGCGAGGACTCACACAGGCTCTGGATCTGCTCGGGGCTCAGCATGGGGCAACTCCTAAAACGGAAGGGCCCCGGATTGCACGCTCAACGAGCGGCAACCTGGAGCCCTTCAGGGTGGTGAGCAGGGGCCCGAAGGCCCGGCGCTCAGCGGGCCTTGTTCTTCGCGGGCTTCTTGGCGGCGGCAGCGGGCTTGCCCACCCGGGCCGCGCGCGTGGCCGGACGCGCCTTGGCGCCCTTGTCCGCCTTGGCGGCCTTCGCCGCCGGACGGGCCTCGTCACCGCGGCGGGCCTTGGCGCCCTTGTCGGCCTTGGCGGCGCTCTTCTCGCCCTTGTCCGCCTTGTCGCCCTTGTCGGCCTTCTCGCCCTTGGCCGGCAGCGGGTTGGCCTTCATCTTCTTGCCGGTGATGATCTTCAGCTCCTCGGTGTTCATGTAGCCGAGGTCCAGGAGCGACTGGAAGATCTTGGCGGCGCCGTCCTCCACTGACTCGGTGTCGGAGTGGATGGTGACCTCCGGCGAGTTGGGCGGCTCATACGGCTCGGTGATGCCGATGAAGTTGGGGATCTCGCCGTTGAGCGCCTTCTTGTAGCGGCCGGTGGAGTCGCGCTCGATGAGCTTCTCGGTCGGGCAGTCGACGTAGACCTCGACGTAGCGACCGATGGCGCGGCGGTTCTCCTCGCGGCCCGTCTTGTAGGGGCTCACGCAGGGCACCAGCGCGGCAACGCCGTTGCGGGTCAGGAGATTCGCGACGAAGCCCAGGCGGCGGACCACCGTGGTGCGGTCCTCCTTGGCATCGCTCAACCCGGCCCAGAGCGCCTCGCCAAGCTCGCCCTCGTCGAGGATTTCCACATTGCGGCCGACCTGCCGGAGGCGCGCCGCGATGTAGGCAGCCGTCGTGCTCTTCCCCGTGCCGGACATGCCGGTCAGCCAGAGGGTGAAACCAGTGTTGGGGGCCATAAGCCTGTTCAACTCCCTGCGTCCGGAGCGCTTCTTGCAAGCTGCGTGTGGACGCCGCAGATCCAGAAGATGCGCGCGGTTATAGACGAAAACCCCCTCACTTGACAATTCGCACACACCTTTCCGCAGGTGGGGTGAGCGAGCAGTCAAGTGCCTGCCGATACATGGGTTTTTCGTTTATGAAATGACTTTTTCAGCTCTCTCGGAGCCTGAAAACGTCATCCCTCCACTCGTACTCACACACCCAGACAGCACAGCCCCGGTGTACGGATGCGATGAGGTAGGAAACTCCGGGCAGCAGCGGCTCACCTCCCGGGGCGGCCTGGGCGGAGTCTTCGGAAGAGAAGCTCGCGGGGGCGTCCACGTGCGAGTGGAACACGCACACCACCCGTTCTCCCCGTGTGTCCGCCTCCATGCACACCGCCAACCACTCCTCGGGCGAGAAGGCATAGGCGGTGCGGGGCCGGGGGGCCACGTTGGCCAGGGGGCGCACCCGCCAGGGGCCGTCCGTCTCCGTCTGGAGGATGACGCCGCAGCCCTCATGGGGGTAGGCGGCCTCCAGGTGGCGGAGGACGGCGTCGCGAACGCCATCCGGCCAGCCGGGCTCGGGCCAGCGAATCACGGCCGGGCCGGCTCC
>JBKGHK010000919.1:0-3520 GCA_046520375.1 Pyxidicoccus sp. 3LFB2 | reverse complement strand
TGCTGGCCACCGCGCGCCAGGCCTTCAACCTGCCCGGCATCAAGCTGTGGCACGACACGCCGCCGCTGGTGTCGCGCCTCAAGCGGCACCCCACCCTGCGGCGCGCGCTGGCCGCCCGCGTCGCGTGCCCAAGACGGCGGCGGGCACGACGCTGGAGCGGCTGCGCAAGCGGCTGGCGGACGCGTACCTGGACCGGCGCTTCCTGGACACCGTGGTGAACGCCGCCCGCGGAGAGATTCCGCGCACCGCCATCGACGAGACGATGGAGCACACGCGCCTGCAGCACGCCACGCCCCTGTCCAAGGAGCTCAAGGACATCACCGACGCGGACCGGCTCATCACCGTGGATGGGAAGTCCATTGAAGAGGACACGCCGTACGCCATGGCCGGCACCGTGGACCTGGACGACCTGCCCATCCTCATGTTCCTCAAGGCGCAGCACACCTCGCTGGGCCTGGAGCGGCTGGCGCACGTCGTCCTCGACGAGGCGGAGGACTTCTCCCTCTTCGAGCTGTTCGTCGTGGGGCGGCTATTGGGCAAGGGCAGGAGCTGCACGCTGGCCGGAGACGAGATGCAGCAGACGGACGCCGGCTTCGCGGGGTGGCCCTCCGTCCTCAACGAGCTGGACATCCGCGACGCCGCCACCTGCCGGCTCCAGGTGTCCTACCGCTGCCCCCGGCCCGTGGTGGAATTGGCGCGCCAGGTGCTCGGCACCCAGGCACCGGAGGCTTCCGCGCACGCCGGCCGCCCGGGCGCGCCGGTGGGCCTGCACCACTTCCCGGACGAGGCCCAGGCGCAGCTGTTCATCGGCGAGGCGCTGAGGGACCTGGTCTCCCGCGAGCCCCACGCGTCGGTAGGCGTCATCGCCAGCAGCCCCGAGTCCGCCGAGGCCGTCTACCGCGTCGTCGCGGACATGCCGTGGGCCCGCCGGGTGAGCGATGGAGAGTTCACCTTCGAGCCCGGCGTGGACGTCACCGACGTGGGCAGCGTGAAGGGCCTGGAGTTCGACTACGTCATCCTCCCGGACGTCACGGCGCGGGCCTACCCGGTGGACGACGAGTCGCGCCGCCGCCTGCACGTGGCGATTACCCGCACCTCCCACCAGCTGTGGGTGGTGTCCTCCGGCGTGCGCTCACACCTCATGCCGACGGCTGGCGCGGCAGCTCCACGGTGAAGGTGGAGCCCTGGCCGGGGGCGCTCCGCACCTGGATGCGGCCCTCCAGCGCGTCGACAATCTGCTTCACAATCCAGAGCCCCAGCCCCAGCCCGCCATAGTGGCGCTCGCTGGCGAGCCGCTCGAAGCGCTGGAACAGGCGCGCCTGCCCCTGCGGGTCGATGCCCACGCCCTCGTCCCGCACCGACAGCCAGGCCCGCTCGCCGTCCCCGCCCACGCGCACCTCGATGGGCCGGCCCCGCCCGTACTTGATGGCGTTGGACAGCAGGTTCTGGAGCACCTGCTCCAGCCGCAGCCTGTCCCAGTGGCCCATCACCGGCTCCGGTGCGTCCAGGCGCAGCTCGCACCCCGCCCGCGACAGGTCCTCCGAGAAGCGCGGCACCATCTCCCGCGTCAGCGCCGCCAGGTCCAGGTCCTCGCGCTCCAGCCGCAGCCGGCCGGCGGTGATGCGGGACACGTCCAGCAGCTCGCGCACCAGGCTCGACAGGCGGGACAGCTGCCGCTGCACGGCCTGGACCTTGGTGGAGAGCGCCTCCGGTGACGTGGCGCCGCCCGCGCGCGGCTCCAGGTCCCGGCGCAGGGCCTGGACGTTGAGCGTGAGCGAGGTGAGCGGCGTGTTCAGCTCATGCGAGGCGACGGAGAGGAACGTGTCCCGCGCGCGGATGGCGTCCTGCGCCTCCGTGTAGAGCCGCCCGTTGTCCAGGGACGCGGCCGCGCGCCGGGCCAGGTCCTCCGCGAGCCGCACGTCCGCCTGCGTGTAGCGCCGCCCCGACTCGCTGTTCACCAGGGTGAGCGCCCCCAGTACCCGGCCACGGCTGATGAGCGGCACGGAGATGAACGTGCGCACGCCCAGCTCCCGCGTGGCCTGGAGCCGCTCCGCGTCGTGCGCCAGCGCCTGCTCGAGCAGCTCGGGCGAAATCTCCGGGGCGAACTCGGTGACGCCTTCGCGCAGCACCCTGCCGACCCCGGACGCGTCATCCATGCGGATGGGGTAGCGGGTGTGGAAGGCGTGGGTGCGGTCCACCATGCTCTGCCGCACGTGGGCCACCGCCACGCGCCGCACCTGGCCGTCCGGGCCGGGCACGTCCACCGCGCACCCATCCGCCAGCGTGGGGATGGTGAGGTGGGCCATGCGCTCGAGAATCTGGTCCTGCTCCAGCGACGAGGCCAGCACGGCGCTGGCCTGCGCCAGGAAGGCCGCGTGGCGCTGCGCGCGGCGCGTCTCGTCATAGAGGCCCCGGAGCGTGGCCTCCTGCTTCTTCTCGGCGGTGATTTCCCGGGAGAAGACGTAGATGCGGCCGTGGCCCCGGAACAGCCGCTTCACGAACCAGCGCTCCCGCGCGGCGAAGTGGCACTCGAACTCCTCCAGGGCGCCCGTCTCCACCACCCGGCGGAAGCGCTCCTGGAACGAGTCCCCCAGCATGTCCGGGTACAGCTCCCACAGCACGCGGCCCAGCAGGTCCGCCCGGGGCCGGCCAAACGTCCGCTCCATGGCCGGATTGACGTAGAGGCACACCGCGTCCGGCGCACAGACGGCGACGCTCTCCGGGAGCTGGTCGAGAAGGACGGTGTCGATGCCCGCCATGTCCGGCCCACGGGGGTCGGCGCTGGCAAGGCCCTGTCCGGTCAAGGGTTGTTCCACGCGGTCGAGGAGGGTGCGGGCCAAGGAAGTCGTTTCCATCGCTTAACACTTCCCTCCCATGCGCCCCACTCCCGAGCGCCGCGCTTCTGCTCGACACCCAACACTCAGGCGAGAGGCCGGGCAAAGGTGCGGACGGGCGGACGGGCGCCCACAGGTCCGAAGCGACCGGGCGCGGACTCCGGGGCGCCTGGGACGGGAGGCCGCGGTGGGACGCTCAGGGCTGCTGCTGGCCCTGGCGCCAGGCCTCGCGGCGCTGCTCCTGCTCCTGCCGGCGGGCGAGCGCTTCCTGCTCCTGGCGCGGCAGCTCCGACAGCTTCGTGCGGTGCATGTCCAGGCTCAGCTCGTACAGGCCCCGCTCCTGCTCGGGGAGCTGGTCGCCGTAGTCCGCGAGCACCGTGGTCGCGAACACGATGAGGTCCTCGGACACCTTGCGACGGTGGGCGTAGTACTGGCGGACCTCCGCCTCGGTGGCCGTGCCCGACAGCACCTTGCCGTAGAGGTCATTCCAGCGCCGCGATTCCTCGTCGCGCTGCTTGAGCACCTCCGGGTCCTGGGTGGGGGCGCCCAGCGTCCAGTAGACGTTGTCCGGCAGCTTCGCGCGCAGGGCCGTGAGGTCCACCGGGTGCACCTGGGGCGCCACCTCGTCGTCCGGGGAGGACGGCGGCTGCGGCAGCAGGCCCGGGCCGCCCGTCACCGCGGTGGGA
>JBKGHK010000918.1:0-3527 GCA_046520375.1 Pyxidicoccus sp. 3LFB2 | reverse complement strand
CCGTCAGCTCCCGCCGCAGCAGCCGCGCGACGGCGGGCGCCTGACCGGCGGTGGAGATGGCGACGGTGATGGGGCCGCGACGGCCCACTGACGGAATCGTGAAGTCGCACAGGTCCGGCACGTCCGCCGTGTTCACCCAGATGCCCTGGGCGCGGGCTTCTTCCGCCACCCGAGGACCCACGCTCGCGTCGTCCGCCGCGGCCAGCACCAGGTGGTGGCCGCGCACGTCGCCGGGGGCATAGGGCCGGGCCAGCCACTCCAGGCGGCCCTCGTCGGCCAGTCGGCGCAGCGTGGGGGTGGCCTCGGGGGACACGACGCGCAGCAGGCCGCCGGCCTCCAGCACCGCGAGGGCACGGCCTTCCGCGATGGTGCCGCCTCCCACCAGGAGGACGCGGCGGCCCTCCAGGCGCAGGCAGACGGCATAGTCGATGGGGTGGCTCATGGCGGGCTTTAGCGGACCGGGTGCAGGCCGCACTCGCTGTGCTCGCGGGACTCCCACCACCAGCGGCCCGCGCGCTCGTCCTCGTACGGCTTCACCGCGCGGGTGCAGGGCGCGCAGCCGATGGACGGGTAGCCCTTGTCATGGAGCGCGTTGTACGGAACGGCGTTGGCCTTGATGTAGGCCCACACCTCGCGCTGCGTCCACGCGGCCAGCGGGTTGAGCTTCAGCAGTCCGTGGCTCGTGTCCAGCTCGGCCACCTCGACGGCGGTGCGGGTGACGGACTGCTCGCGGCGCAGGCCCGTCAGCCAGGCCTCGCGGCCGGCGAGCGCGCGGCGCAGCGGCTCCACCTTGCGGATGGCGCAGCACTCCTTGCGCGCCTCCAGGCTCTTGCGGAAGGAGAAGTAGCCCTGCGCGGACTCCAGCGTTTCGACGCGCTCGCGCGAGGGGAAGAAGGACTCCACGGAGACGCCGTAGCGATTGCGGACCACCTCGATGAGGTCGTACGTCTCCGGGGGCAGCCGGCCGGTGTCGAGCGTGAAGACGCGGAGGCTGGGGGCATGCCGGCGCGCGAGGTCGATGAGGACCATGTCCTCCACGCCGAAGCTGGACGCGAGCGCGGCGCGGGCGCCGAAGCGTTGCTCAATCCAGGCGAGGGTTGCCTCCACGGGCGCGTCCTTCAGCGCGCGAGCCTCGTCGAGCAGCGCTTCGGCCGACGTGGGGAGGGCGAGAGAGGTGGAGGACTGCGGGGGCGACATGAAGGACTCCCAGAGGTGAAAACGAAAAGGCCCGCGCCTCTTTCGAGGGGCGGGCCGCGAGCAGGGAAGGAGAGAGGGGTGTGCTACCCGCTCCTCGTTGCTCGGCACCCGCCTGGAGGCGGACACACGGGACACGCGCAGCCCAGACAGCACTCACCGCGGACGCCCCGCGCCCACGACGCTCCGCGCGCGGCGGTCAGCGCCTGGGACTTCATCGCGGAGAGGAGAGAGGCGAGGCGCATGGGACGTGGACGGCGGGGTGTGCGAGCAGAGGGAGGAAAACAAGAAGCCCGGCTCCTTCGAGAGGAGGCCGGGCCGGGGGGACAACGCGGGGACTCAGCAGACGTCCGGTGCGCGCGTCAGAAACCCGGGCCCGACAGGGCACAACAGGCACACGACCGACAGCAGCGGCAGCGGAGCAGCGCGGAGGTCGGGGTGGAGGTGTGCATCGTCCAGGGCGTCCAACGTAGCGGAGGAGTGTCCAAAGTAACGGCGGACGGGGGCCCGCGTCAACCTGACCTGAAATCAGGGGGGGGCGCCGTCGGCGCACGTCGGGTGTCGCCCATCCGATGCAGTGGGGTGGCCCGGAAGAGGCGGCGGGGCGTGCTCCCCGGCACCTCGTCCTCAACTACCCATTACAGTCGAGGACGCACTGCTCGTAGCAGACGTTGGTGTAGGAGCCGCACTGCTGACGGCAAAACCGGGAGCAGATGCAGGGGTCGGTGTCACACGCCTGCGCGCTCACGTTTGAGCCATCGGCTCCAGTGCTGTCCGGAGCCTGTGCCTCCTCAGTCATCGGTCCGCCGCATCCAACCATCAGCCCGAGGACCGCTACCGCGGCCAGCCACGTCCCTGTCTTCTTCATGTTCCTAGTCCCTTGTGGGTCGCGCGGGAGTGCGCAGCCAGGACTCTAGACAGGGCCGGGGAATCCGCGAATAGACATACATGCGGAAAATGAAGGCCCCCGTGCGCTCACGCGCCCGCCCGGCCCGCCGCGCCCTCATAGAGGCGCAGCACCTGCCGGGCGATGTCCAGGTTGGTCTCCAACTCCCGCGTGCGCGCTCCGCCCTGTCGCGCCGCCGCCACCACGGCCTCGGCATCGACGGTGTCCAGGATCACGTCTGCGTAACGGGGAAGCCCGCCCAGCCTGGCGGCAATCACCCGGACCCCGCAGCGCCGCGCCTGGGCCGCGACGCGCCCGGACCAGTCGTTCCCCAACCCCAATACCCAGACTTCATCCAGGGCCTGCAGCCACCGCACGAAGTCCTCCCCCCCGCGGTAGCCGGCGAAGAGAACCCGCGCGGAGATGCCCAGCCGCTCTGCCTGTGCACGCAGCGCGGGCTCGCACTCACCGTCCCCCACCAGTACCAGCAACGCCCCGGGCGTCCGCGCCAGCAGTCTGGCGAACGCCTCCAGCCCCACGTCATGTCTGCGCGAGGGCTGGAAGGTGGACACCATGCCGATGACCGGATGTCCCTCAATCCCCAGGGTGCGCCGTAGCGCAACCCGGTCTCCAGGCGGCACGAACTCCGCACCCGTCAGGGGAGGAAGCACCAGCGCACCGGGGCGTCCGAGCCGCTGCAGGTCCTCCTCCGAAGGGACGGTGAAGGCATCCGCGCGAGGCAGCCACCGCCCCAGCGAGCGGGGCGCATGGATGGAGCGCACCAGCCGCGCGCCGGGCGGGCAGCCCACGCTGGCCAGCAGGTGGTCATGACTGAAGTGGGCATGCACCACGTCCACGGCCCGCCTGCGCAGCCGGAGCGCATCCGCGGCCATCGCCCAGGGGAACGACTTCACCGACAGCTCCAGGCCGCCCTCATCGAGCAGCCCCAGCGCCTGGAATCTGGGAACCGCCAGCTCCTCGGAGCTGAGCCGTGAGCGCTTGCGGTCCACGGCCACGGACGCCTCGTGTCCCAGCTCCCGCTGGGCGAGCGCGAGCAGCGCGATGTTCTCCGCGGGGCCACTGAAGGCCGGGCTTGCGAGCAGGTGGAGGATGCGCACGGGGTCTCAGTCTCCCAGCAGCTCCCGCGCGGCGGCGACCACCGGAGCCACCTCCAGGTCGCGCATGCAGCGGTGGTGTCCCTGCGGGCAGCGGACACTCCCATGGTTGGAGCAGGGCGCACAGGCGAGCCCCAGCGACAGCGCACGGCCCGGCGGCGGAGGCCCCCACCGCCGGGGCTCCGTCGGCCCGAAGAGCACCAGGGCGCGAGTGCCCACGGCACTGGCCAGGTGCACGGGCCCGCTGTCACCCGAGATGAGCAGGCGCATGCGTCCGAGCGCCGCCGCCAGGGCATCCAGGGGCAGTGAAGACAGGTCCGCCGCCAGCGGTG
>JBKGHK010000917.1:0-3532 GCA_046520375.1 Pyxidicoccus sp. 3LFB2 | reverse complement strand
CCACGGTGCGCAGCCACCGGCCATCCTCGGACAGCAGCCGCAGCGCGCAGGCCGAGCCCAACAGCGGCACCACCAGCGCGCACAGCCGCTCCATGACGGCGGGCGGCTCCAGGCTGACGTCGGCCAGCACCCGCGAGGCCTCGGCCAGCAGCGCCAGCCGCTCCTCCACCTCCGGAGCCTGCGCCCCGTACCGCCATGGCTCATCCAGCCTGGATACCGACGACCTGGTCATCTCGCCCCCGTCACGTCATCGGATCACGGCGCGGCCTTCCGGGGGATGGCCTCCGCGCGTTTGCCACCCGCCTCCTCCCGGGTGGCGAACACCTGCCCGCTCGCGAGTGTTGGCGCCGGACGCACGCACAGTCCCGGGGCCGGCTTCCCCACGGCGGGTGCCCACTCGGACACACATGCGGGTACCCGGGCGTTGGAAAACAGGGAGCAGCGTGTCACGTCCGTTGCTCACGGCCCGGGTTCGGCTAAAGCGGGGGGCGTGAAACCCACCACGACCGGAGTCCCCGGGGGCGAAGCCGCTCGGGAGTCTCCGGACAGCTTCAAGCGGACGGCGACTCTTGCCCTCGGCGCCCTGGGCATCGTCTACGGGGACATTGGCACCAGCCCCCTGTACGCCCTTCGCGAGTGCTTCCACGGCCCGCACAGCGTGCCTCCCACGCCGGCCAACGTGCTGGGCGTGCTCTCGCTCATCTTCTGGTCGCTCATCATCGTCGTGTCGGTGAAGTACCTCATCTTCGTGATGCGGGCGGACAACCGGGGCGAGGGCGGAATCCTCGCGCTGATGGCGCTGGCCATGCAGCGGCCCCGGGGCCAGTCACACAGGTCCCGGCCGGTGCTGATTACGCTCGGCATCTTCGGCGCGGCGCTGCTGTACGGAGACGGCGTCATCACCCCGGCCATCACCGTGCTGTCCGCGGTGGAGGGCCTGAACGTGGCCACGCCCGTCTTCGGCCCCTACGTCGTCCCGATTACGCTCATCATCATCTTCATCATCTTCTTCGTGCAGCGGCACGGGACGGCGGGCATCGCCGCGGTGTTCGGCCCCGTCATGTGCGTGTGGTTCTTCACCCTGGGGGTGCTGGGGTTCAAGGAGCTGCTGCACAACCCGTCGGTGCTGTGGGCGCTGTCGCCGGTGAATGGGGCGCTGTTCTTCGTCCACAACGGCCTGCACGGCTTCCTGGTGCTGGGCGCGGTGTTCCTCGTCGTCACGGGCGGCGAGGCGCTGTACGCGGACATGGGCCACTTCGGGTGGAAGCCCATCAAGAGGGCGTGGTTCGCCCTGGTGCTGCCGGGGCTGATGCTCAACTACCTGGGGCAGGGGGCGCTGCTGCTGCGCGACGCGAGCGCGGCGCGCAATCCGTTCTACCTGCTGGCGCCGGACTGGGCGCTCTACCCGCTGGTGGCGCTGGCCACGGCGGCGGGCATCATCGCCTCGCAGACGCTCATCTCCGGGGCGTTCTCCATCACGCGTCAGGCCATGCAGCTGGGCTACAGCCCGCGCATGGAGGTGGTGCACACGTCGGCGGAGGAGATGGGCCAGATTTATCTGCCCGGCCTCAACTGGGTGCTGCTGCTGGGCGTGGTGGCGCTGGTGCTGGGCTTCCGTTCCTCGACGGCGCTGGCGTCGGCGTACGGCATCGCCGCGGTGACGACGATGGCCATCACCACCGTGCTCGCCTACGTGGTGGCGCGTGAGCGGTGGGGCATCAGCGTGGCGGTGGCGCTGCCGATTGCCGGGCTGTTCCTGCTGGTGGACCTGTCGTTCTTCGCGGCCAACACGGTGAAGATTGTGAATGGCGGGTGGCTGCCGCTGCTGCTGGCCCTCATGATTTTCACGCTGATGACGACGTGGAAGCGGGGGCGCGACATCCTGGCGGGCAAGCTGCGCGCGTCGAGCATTCCGTTGAAGGAGCTGCTGGGCAGCTTCGGAGACCACCCGCCGGTGCGGGTGCCGGGCACGGCCATCTTCATGACGGGCAACGCGGAGGGCACGCCGCCGGCGCTGCTGCACAACCTGAAGCACAACAAGGTGCTGCACGAGCAGGTGGTGCTGCTGACGATTGTGCCCGAAGAGGTGCCGCACGTGCCGGGCGACGAGCGCGTGGAGGTGGAGCCCCTGGAGCAGGGCTTCGTGCGGGTGGTGGCGCGCTACGGCTTCATGGAGAACCCGGGCATCCCGGACGTGCTGAAGCGCTGCCGGGAGAAGGGGCTCCAGTTCCAGCTGATGGGGACGAGCTTCTTCCTGGGCCGGGAGACGCTGATTCCGACGAAGCGCCCGGGCATGGCCATCTGGCGCGAGGCGCTGTTCGCCTGGATGAGCCGCAACGCACGCAGCGCCACGGCGTACTTCCGCATTCCGCCCAACCGCGTGGTGGAGCTGGGCAGCCAGGTGGAGCTGTAGGGCTTCGTTAAGGCGCGGCCGGGGCCTCCCGGCTTGCGCCGCCCGAGAACCGCGCGCCATGCTGCGCCCGCTCGGGCGGAGGCAGTAGCGCAGCGGTTGTCGCGCCGCACTGCTAATGCGGAGGACGCCGGTTCGACTCCGGCCAGTCTCCGCCCGGGCACTCGCGCGTGTCGTGTCTTGCGTCCCACCGTCATGCCGCCGTAGGACCTGAGGTGCTCGGGCGGGACTCGTAGCGCAGCGGTTGTCGCGCGCATTGCCAATGCGGAGGACGCCGGTTCGACTCCGGCCGATTCCCGTCCGGGCACTACCCACGCGCCAGCACGGGGGAGCGGATGAACACGGACGACCCAGCGCGCCCCCAGCAGCCGGAGCCGGCACCCGCGCCTTCGCCAGTGCCCACGCCCGAGGACGTGGCCCGCTGCCTCGCCGTGCTGCGCGCGGTGGCCGACCTGCCGGATGACCACCCCCGTCCGTCAGACGGTGGAGCGCGCCGCCACCCAGGTGCAGCGGGGCATGAAGAAGCGCCTGCGCCGCGAGCGCGGCCGCGCCACCCGCGCCTCGGACCGCGCCACCCTCGAAGCCCTCAAGTCCGCCCGGCGCGAGGAGAACGGCGTCCGGGCCCCCGCCACCGACTCGGAGCCCCCCGCCCACGTCACCCGCACGCGGCGCTGCTACGTCTGCAAGCAGGGCTTCACGCGGCTCCACCCCGTCTACCTCTCCCTCTGCCCTGGGTGCGCGGAGCTGAGCGAGTCCCGCCGCGCGCAGCGCCTGTCCCTCGCAGGGCGCCGCGCCCTGGTGACGGGCGGCCGCATCAAGGTGGGCTTCCACGTGGCCCTGCGGTTGCTCCGGGACGGCGCGCACGTCCACGTCACCTCGCGCTTCCCGCACGACGCCGCGCTCCGCTTCTCCCGCGAGCCCGACTACACCGCCTGGCGCGAGCGGCTCGTCCTCCACGCGCTGGACCTGCGCTTCCCCCAGCGCGTCCTCGCCTTCGCCGAGCACCTGTGTGCCACCGAGCCGCACCTGGACATCCTCATCAACAACGCCGCCCAGACGGTGCGCCTCACCCCCGAGCAGGGCCACGCGCTGCTCGCCGCGGAGCAGGAGCTGGCCCGCGCG
>JBKGHK010000916.1:0-3533 GCA_046520375.1 Pyxidicoccus sp. 3LFB2 | reverse complement strand
CGATTCCGCCCGCCGCCGCGCCCGTCGC
The DNA here is from genome assembly GCA_046520375.1 of Pyxidicoccus sp. 3LFB2. GTDB lineage: Bacteria > Myxococcota > Myxococcia > Myxococcales > Myxococcaceae > Myxococcus. The sequence goes on along the minus strand of JBKGHK010000916.1, from coordinate 3,505 downwards.
CGTCCGCTTCCCCGGCGTCGCGCAGCCACCCGCGCCGAGCATCGCCGCGGAGAGGAGCACCGCCGCCGCCTTGTTCCGAACCGTCGCGTTCTTTCGAGTCGTCACGTGAAGCCTCCTTGTCACTGACTTGGAAGGCTGCGCACGGTGGAGATTCATGCGACGCTTTTCGGACGTTGGACGGCTGCCTGCTGTCCAGGCTTCGCCCGCTTCGCTGCCCGTGGGGCAGGCAGGGGAAGGAGCCACCGCCAGGGCGAAGCCTCCCTCCCCGTGCGCGGCTCAGTGCGCCCCGGCGACGAAGGCGCGCAGGAGGGCCCGGTAGCGCGCGGGGTTGCTGGCCTGGAGCCGGCCGTGGGCCGCGTCCTCGAAGCGCTCCAGCCGCGCGGGCCGGGAGCGTTCGCGGCGATGGCCGCGGCCTCTTCCGGCGTCGCATGGAGGTCGCTCTCTCCGGCGAGCAGCAGCAGGGGCACGGACTCGGGCACACCCCGCACCGCATCCACCGGGCGCAGCAGGGCGGGCTCGACGGGGAGGGTGAGCGTGCCCCAGGGCCACAGGGTGATGAAGGCGAGCGGCTCCACGATGCCCAGCCGCATGCGCAGCCGGTTGCGGACCGCGGTCTCCAAGTCCCGGTATGGCGACTCCAGCGCGTACCCGTCGACGTCGGTGCCCGTGTCCTTCGCCGCGTAGAGCGCGGTGGCCGCTCCGAGCGACGTGCCATAGATGAGCCGCCGGCGCTCGGGCAGCTCGCGGCGCAGGAAGGCGAGGCCGGCCCGCACGTCCCGCGTGGCGCTCCAGCCGAAGTCGTTGACCTCGCCCTCGGAGTCCCCGTGCGCGCGCAGGCTCAGCGCGAGCACACACGTGCCGTCCTCGGACAGCACGTCCAGCACCGCGCGCAGGCCGGTGCGGCTGGAGCCATTGCCATGCAGGGCCAGGACACACGGTGCCCCCGCGTCCCCACGGCGCAGCCAGCCTCCCAGCCGCAGCCCGTCCTCGGCAGTGAGCGAGACGGCCTCCCAGTCCGGAGGCGGAGGCTCGGGGTAGAGCGCTGCGGCGCGACGCGTGAGGCTCCGGGCCGTCAGGGCGCCCGTGGCCGCCGCGAGGGCGGCGAGCAGCAGCAGGCACTTCAGTGTGGTTCGCACGAAGTCAGGCACGGTGCGTGACTGTACCTCTCGCAGGCCCCTCCCACGACGCGCTCGGAGCACGGGCCGCCGTCTGGCGGACACCGTGCCCTCGAAGGTGGGGGCGCTAGACGACGCGGATGGGCGGCTCGATGAGCACCGGCGGCGTGGCCTTCGGGTCATCCGGGTCGAAGGCGGGCGCGTAGGGGCCGGCGTGCGTGTCCTTCCACTTGCGTGGCACGCGCTCGACGCCCACCGGGTACACCTTGAGGTGCCCCTCCTCGGTGATGTGCAGGCGCAGGAAGTTCTTCCAGTCCGGCAGCGCCAGCGAGATGAACGCCTCGTTGGAGTGGGCGCCGAAGAAATTCACGCTCAGCCACAGGTACAGGCCCATGACGAACGGGCCCACCAGGAAGCCGCCCAGGAAGGTGAAGCCCGAGGACAGCAGGAACTTGCCCGCGAGGTGCCACCAGCCCGCCGTGCAGTTCAGCCCGTCCGCCGTCAGGTCCGGACAGACGCCCAGCCCGGTGACGGTGAAGTACGTCGCGGCCCACGCGGTGAAGAAGGCGCCGAAGATGTGCCCCAGCCCGTGGAGCGTCCCCGCCAGCGTCCGCCACCTCCCGAAGTGCGAGTCCGCCAGGCCGATGAGCCCGCCGATGGTGCCCAGCCCCAGCACCAGCGTCCAGGGCCGGCTCACCATGCTGTTGCCCACCGCCAGGAGGACCTGGGGGAACTGCGTCAGCCCCAGCGAGCCCACCTCCGCGTAGGCCGCGAGCGCGAGCAACAGGTAGAGCGCTCCGGTCATCAGCCCGAAGAGCGGGCTGTGGCGGATGAGCATCAGGTTCTTTCGCGCCAGCTTCCGCGAGGTGCGCTCGTCCGGGAAGCTCTTCTGCAGCTTGTAGCCGTCGCGCAGCACGTGCGCCGCCGGAGCGTGCGTGGGGTGCAGGAAGGCGCCGCCTCCGCCCGCCGTGATTTTCTGCCGGCCCGCGGCGTCCTCGTGCCGGCGGTAGTGGTGCAAGTCCCCGGCGAGGAAGACGCTGATGCGCCGGCCCAGCACCTTCTCCTGGAGGTACTCCAGGTTGTTCTCCAGGTAGCTGCCCTTGCGCCGCGCGGCCGCCGCGAGAATCCACGCGGGCTCCGCGTTGCAGAGGATGACGCGGTCCTCAGGCCCCATGTTCTGGGCCACCTCGCGGAAGTACTCCACCTGCGGCACGTCGATGTCGCTGTTGAGCTGCACGTCCGTGCCGATGAGCCACCAGCGGTGCGGCAGCTTCAGCGCGAAGTAGCTGCGGCTCTGCCGCGTGCGCCGGCCCGCAATCCACCGGTTCGCGCAGAACAGCCGCATGAAGGCCGACAGCCCGTCGTACCAGTCATGGTTGCCCGGGATGACGAACAGGTCCGGGTTGGGCGCCTGCGAGCGGCGCATGGCCGCCTCGTAGGGCTGCACCAGCCGCTCCTCGTACACCTCGCGGCTGGCGCCCGGGTACACGCCGTCTCCGCCGAGCACCAGCACCCGCCCGCGCTGCGTCTCATGCGGCTCCGCTCGGGGGGCGCCCCGCACGGACAGCGACAGCCGGGGCAGCGCGAGCAGCCGGGCAATGCTGTACGTGGAGTTCCAGCCGTCGCCGGTGTCCGCCACGTAGTCCAGCCAGAAGCCGCCCTCGGGCAGCGTCTCCTGCGAGTAGTCGAAGTAGGGCGCCTGCGGCCGCACCACCGCCTCGATGAGCCGGTGGTCCGCCCGCGCGCCGAACACCGCCGCCACCAGCGCGTCCAGGCCCGTGCGGATGAGCTGCGACGGGTGCAGCCAGCGCACCATGTCCGCGCGGCGGCGGGGGTGCGTCGCCATGCCCGTCTCGGAGATGGGCAGGCCCTCGCGCGGAGAGACCAGGTGGGCGTGCTCTCCGGTGATGGGGACCGTGGGCGTCTTCCCGGAGGGCTCGCCCTTGTGCGCCGCCGCTGCGTTCTGCTCACCGGCCATGAGGCGCGTTCTCCCGGGGGCCCTGCGTGAAGCGCATCTCGGGGCCGGGGCCGGCGTACACCTGCACGGCCCGCAGCGACGCGTCCTTCGACACCACGCGCGCCGAGTGCTTCGCGCCCGCGGGGATATAGACGGCGTCGCCCTTGCCGGCGCGCAGCTTCTCTCCGTTGACCACCATCTCCGCCGCGCCTTCCTCGATGTAGAGAATCTCCGCGCTCGACTCGTGCACGTGCTCGGGGACCTCGGCGCCGGGGTGGAGCTCCAGCAGCGTCACCGACGCGGCGGTGGCGCCCGTGGTTGGGTTGATGAGCAGCGTCGCGCGGCCCTTGCCTCCGGCGATGATGTGGCGCGGGGCCTCGGCCGCGGGCACCACGATGCGCACGGGTGGAGCGAAGCCGGTGGACGGGCTCGC
>JBKGHK010000915.1:0-3536 GCA_046520375.1 Pyxidicoccus sp. 3LFB2 | reverse complement strand
GCCACCCGTGCCGGAGCCGCCCACATCAGAACCCGTGGTTCCGGAGCCCGTCGTCCCCGTGCCTCCTGTGCCGGAGCCGCCCACATCCGAGCCCGTGGTGCCGGTCGTGCCCGAGCCACCCGTGCCACCTGTCCCCGTGGTGCCCGTGCCCGTCTGCGTCGAGCCTGCACCCGTCGTCGCACCGGTGTTCGTGCTGGCGCCATTGGTACCCGTAGTCCCACCCGTGCCCGACGTGGTGCCCGTCTGGCCGCTGCCACCGGTGCCGGTCCCATCCGTTCCCGTCGTGGAGCCGCCCGTGGTCCCCGTCGTGCCCTGAGGTCCCGGAGCCAGCGTCCCTGGACCGAACGTGCCCGGCGTCTGCGAGGTGCCCGTACCTCCGGCTCCCGTGGTGCCCGCGCCGCCAGTGGCCGCGCCTCCCTGCGCAGCACCCGCACCGCCGCCCGCGGCTCCTCCTCCGGCCGCGCCTCCGCCTGAACCTCCGCCTGCTGATTGGGCGAGCCCAACAGATGAGAGCAAGAAGCTGAAGGCCAGGGCAGCAGTGGTGATTGCGCGTCGCATGGTCGGTTCCTTTCCCTTCCCACGGCAAAGGTGCGGACCAGGCGCGAAGCGACAAGCGTTGAATGGGAGAGACACGCGGATGCCCGGTCGCATGCCAGGACTCCGAAGTGGGCGGCATGCCGCACGATTCGTGTGCCGGAGGTCCACTTCCGGAGGGCCATGGCATCTGCTTCTGGGTTGCAACAGCTCCACCGGGCAGTGGACACCCGTCTCAAGGCTCCGGTCCTCCCGACCTGGAGGATGCGGGCCCAAGCGGAGCTGGGCAGGGCGGCCAGTCCGCGGGTCGTGTCGCCAGTCCGAGCGGAGCCGCGAGCGCTGCCTCCGCCTCATCGGCAGTGAGCGCTTCCGCGTCCCTCAGCCGACTCAGGATGCGGTCCCGCCTCTTGCGAGTCCGGTCCGGAAAGCACCACGGGTCCTTGCTCCCTCCAGGAGCATCATTCATGGCCAGGAGCAAAGCGATGCCCGCCACATCCAACTGGCTCCAATCGCGCCCGAGCAACACCTCGGCCCCCGCCCGCATCCCGACAAGTCCGGAGCCGAGGGACGTGTGCTCCGCGTCGAACGCGAGCAGCTCCTCGGCGCCCCAGCTCCGCGTTAGCCAGATGTCGACGGCGAACCGCTCGAAGACCTTCAGGCGCGGGCCGCCTTCCTTGTCCCGGTGGCTCCACTGCCTCGCCACATTGTCGGCGAGCCGGAATCCCTCACGCGGCACCTCCGAGTGACGCTGTCGGAGCAGCACCAGGCTCGCCCATTCACGGACGAAGGTCCCCAGCCAGACGGGCGCTACTTTTTGTGTCGTCGTGCCTTCGAGCCACGTCCACCGCATGCGGCTGTAGAGGGGCGGAAGCGAGACCCCCTTCACGGGACGAGGTCGCCCGGGCACGCGCGCGAGTGTGGCCTGGTAGAAGCACTCCGATGCGGCCAGCAACACGACGCAGCCGAGGCACAGCAGCCACACCAGCCACCTGAGGCCCCGTTTCCATCTCATGGCCAGGGCTCCGGTGCAGCCTTCAGGCCAGAGCGCTCGAGACCCAGCCTCCCGTCACCCATGCGCAACAACTTCGAATGGGCCAGTGCGGTGGAGGTAAGCGTCTTCGGCATGACGTCGGGCGAGGCGCTGGCGGGCGTGGTGGGGCTGCTCATCGAGGTGCCTGCGCTCATCGCCTGGTGTATCTCTCGCTGGGGCTCAAGCGCCGGCTTTTCCCTACTTCCGAAGGCGCAGTGCTGCCCCGCCGCTTCGACGGTCAGGAGGTCTCACGATGAACACGGTCATCTTCGCCTGTGTGCACAACGCCGGTCGCTCGCAGATGGCGGCGGCCTTCTTCAACACGCTGGCCGACCCGGCGAAGGCCCACGCCGTGTCCGCCGGCACGCAGCCCGGAGCGCGCGTCCACCCCGAGGTGCTCACGGCCATGGCGGAGGTGGGCGTCGACCTGTCGGACGCGAAGCCCCAGCGCCTCACGGACGAACTGAGCCAGGGCGCGCAGTGGCTCATCACCATGGGCTGCGGCGAGGCGTGCCCGCATGTGCCCGGGCTGAAGCGCGATGACTGGACGCTCGAGGACCCCAAGGGGAAGCCGGTGGAGCAGGTGCGCAGGATTCGCGATGACGTGGCCTCGCGAATCGCCCGGTTCGTGGAGCGGCAGGGCTGGAGCCGTCAGGAACGCCGTGTCGCGGTGCGGGCCGCGACGCCCGCCGACCTTCCCTCCGTGCTTCGGCTGCTGGGCGCCGCGTCACTGCCGCTCGAAGGTGTGGAGGCGCACTTCGGAGACTTCCTCGTCGCGGAGGTGGATGGGCAGCTGGCCGCCGCCGGAGGGCTGGAGGTCTACGGCGACGCGGCGCTGCTGCGCTCGGTGGTGGTGTCTCCCACGTCACGCGGGCTGGGCCTGGGCCGGAGGCTCACGGAGGCGCTGGTGGAGCACGCCACGAAGCGTGGCGCGCCGTCCCTGTATCTTCTGACGACCACTGCGGAGGACTACTTCCCGCGCCTGGGCTTCGTGCGCACCACCCGCGACGCGCTGCCCCAGGGGCTGCACGCCTCCGCCGAGCTCCGGGGCGCCTGTCCCCAGTCCGCGGTGGTGATGCATCGGAGCCCTCGCGCACTGGCGGGCTGACAAGACGGTTGCGTGTCGCGGGGGACCGAATGGCCCGGCACGCCATGCCTGCCCGTCGCGTCCCCGGGGCCCCCATGGAACGCACGGCGGCCTACGACGTGAAGCATCGCGCCGCGAAGTCCCCACCGTGGACTACGGCCCGAGGCCTGACGCCGCGTAGCACCCATGGGGCCTACAGCCCGAGGCATTGAGCCGCGAAGTGCTCATGGTGATCTGCGGCATATGGGGCCTACGGCCCGAGGCATTGCGCCGCAAAGTACCCATGGTGGCAACGACATGAGGTGTTGCGCCGCATAGCACCCACGCTCGCCTACGACATGAGGCGTTGCACCGCGAAGTGCTCATGGTGGCCAGGACATGAGGCATTGCGCCGCGAAGTACCATGATGGCCACGGCTCTGGGCGCGGCCCGCGAAGCCCTCACGGAGGCCTACGAACCGAAACGCTGCTTCCGCGAAGCATCCATCGTGGTGGGCAGACGCTTCACGCTCCGCTCCCTGAAGCAACCCATGGTGGGCCGACGCTTCACGCCCCTGTCCCGTGAAGCCCCCCCATTGTGGTGGGCCGACGCTTCATGCCCCTGTCCCGTGAAGCCCCCATCGTGGTGGGCAGACGATTCACGTCCCTGTCCCGTGAGGTGTTCCAGGGTGGTGGGCCGACGCTTCACGCGCCTGTCCCGTGAAGCCCCCATCGTGGTGGGCCGACACTTCACGCCCCTGTTCAGTGAAGTGCTCCGGGTGATGGGTCGACGCTTCACGCCCCTGTCTCGCGATGCACCCATGGTGGGCCACTACCGGGGGCGTTGCGACGTGGAGCATCCGATGTCAGACCCGCCCGGTAGACAGGTTCGGGTGGAAGGAATGTT
>JBKGHK010000914.1:0-3536 GCA_046520375.1 Pyxidicoccus sp. 3LFB2 | reverse complement strand
CCCGTGCCGCGAGAGCCCAGGCCGCCCACGCCCTGCGCGTCACCCATGGCCGCGCCGCCCTTGAGGCCGCCCAGCGCGTTGTTGAGGCCGGTGCCGAAGCCGCCAGGACCGAACACGTCCGAGGCTCCGCCCTTCATCCCCTTGAAGGCGCCCAGCAGGCCGACCTTGCCCACCACCTGGCGGTCCTTCTCCTTCTTGTTCTTGTCCACCACCGGGGTGCCCGGCTTGGAGGGCGCCGCTTCCGCCTGCTTCGCCTCCTCCTTGCCGAACTTGCCCTCTTCGTCCTTGGCCTTCTCGCCCTCTTCCACGCCCGTCAGCTGGAGCTTCTTCTGCTCGAGCTTCTTCTCGGGGGCGATGAGGAACTTCGCGACGCGCTGCTGGTCGTTGAAGATGTCCGCCGACTCGGGCTGCTCCGCGCGGGGCGTGAGCACCATCGCCATGATGACCGCCAGGCCCGCCATGAGGCAGATGCTGGTGATCTTGAAGAAGGTGAAGTCCGCCTCGGCCAGCGAGTTGGCCGTAATGGTCGGCGTCGGCCGCACGTAGCGCGCCACGAAGGACACCGTGCCGAGCGACACCTCCACCCGGTCATGCAGGCCCAGGGTGAGCACCTGCTCCTTGTCCTGCGCCACCGCGCCGGTGAGCGCGCCCGTCGCACGGAGCGCTTCCTTGGAGCGCACGTCGCCACGGTTGGTGACGATGAGGCCCGCACCGGCCGGGGCCCGCACCTCCAGCTTGTCCGCGTGGCTCACCGCGAGCACGTGACGCTGGCCGACGGCCGGCGTGTAGACGTGGAAGAAGTTCTTCTTCCCCTCGCCGATGGTGACGGGGACGCCGTCCTTGAAGTGCTGGACCTCCAGCATCTGGTCGCCCCAGAGCATCGCCACCTGGAGCACCTTGGCCTCGGGGGCCGGCATGGCCTCCGGGGGCAGGGGGTCCTGGAGGTGCGCGGGCATCGCCGGCTTCACCGCCGCCGGGCGCGCCTGCTGGGCCGAGGGACCCATCTTGTTCGCCACCGGCGGTGCCACGGGGGGCACCATCGGCGCCACCGGGCGCTCCGTGCGCATGGAGACGCCGCCGGACGCGGAGGCCTCCATGCGGTTGCCGGAGCCCGGCGCCGCCGCCAGGCGGGGAGTGTTGTGGACCGCAGGTGGGGTCACCACCTCGGGGACCGTCATCGGAGGAGGACGGTGCGGAGTCACCGGAGCCTGGAAGACAGGCCCGGCCACCTTCGCGCCCGCGGGCGAGTGCCGCAGGGGCTCGGTGGCTCCGAAGAGCACCTCCACCCGACTGGCACCCACCGTCAGGACATCCCCGGGCTTGAGGGCCGTGGGGAGGACGAGCCGCTGTCCCCTCACCTCCGTGCCACTCTCGCTGCCGAGGTCGATGGCCGTTACCGAGCCATCCTTGTCCACCTTGAGCATCACATGGAGGTTTGAAACCCTCGGGTCCTGAATCTTCACCGCCGCTTGGGCGCCCGACCCCACAATGATGCTCTCCGCTTCCGACACGGACTCAACCGTGGAGCCATCAGGCCCAGTGATTCGAAGCGTCAAGCCGTTGTTCTTCGCCGCCGCCATGAGGATTCTTCCTTCTTCCCTTCCGCTCCCGTAAACGACTGACCGCCGCCGCCGCCGCCCTGAAAAGCGCCCTAAAGGTTATCGACTGACTTCTGCAACTCCGGGTCGAAGTTCTCCCGGACCTTGATGAGGCTCTGGAAGTCCGACTTCTTGCGGTGGAGCACGTACGAGCCCTCGGGCTTCGTGAGCTCGCCTTCCACCGCGACATCGGTGAAGTCGATCACCGTCTTCTTGCGGACGACCGTACGGTCCTCCTCCTGGATGATCTTCACCGTGTCCTTCTCCTGCGCCACCGCCGCCGCCGGTGCCACCCACAGCCCCATCACCACTGCCACCGATGCCAGTCGCCTCATACCGAGCCTCCTCAATCACTCCATCGGGTGAGACAGCGGGTCCTGCTACAGGTTCCCGCAGGTCCATTGCACAGCGCGATCCAAACCCAAGTCCCTGAATCCTAAGGAACTTGCCTGCCGCCTGCCACGTACCGGCCCGGTAGGTGGAAAAAACTTCCACCTCCTGGCCCGTACAACTGCCGCCCGCTAGGGCGTCGGCGTGGGCGCCGGGGCCGCGTTCTGTTGCGCAGCAGACGCGCCAGTGCCCGCGGGAGCCCCGCCCTGTGAGGGGGCCGCCGGAGCGACCGGAGCCGCGCCTCCGGCAGGCGCGGCGGTGTCACCGGACGGTGACGTGGCGTCATTGGCGGGGGCCTGCGTGCCCTCGGCGGAGGCCGCGCCTTCGACAGGGGCCTCGCCCTCGGTAGAAGCCGCGCCTTCGGCCGGAGCCTCGCCCTGCTCCTGCGGCAGCTGCTGGAGCATGGTGCCCCCACCGCCGGTGGCCTCGCCCTTCTTCTCGCCCTCGCCCTCCGCCGTGGCGGCGGGAGGCTCGGGAGGCGGGGCCTTGAGCATGTTCTGCAGGCCCTGCACCTTGGCGGTGATCATCTGCCGGTCCTGGTCCGTCGTGGTCTGCAGGCCCTTGCAGCGGTCGAGGAAGGCAATGGCCTTCTCCCAGCCGGCGCGGTCCGAGGCATACGCCCAGCCGGCGCCGCACACGGCCTCTGGCAGGTCCGAGCGCGTGGAGAGCACCTTCTCGAAGGCCTCACCCGCGGCGAGGCCCTTCTTGGGGTCCCTGCCCTTCTGCCCGTCCAGCGCCCACGCCAGGTACAGGCGGGCCTCCGGAGAGTCCGGCTCCAGCTCGGTGGCCTTGGTGAAGGAGCGCTCCGCGCCCGTGTAGTCGCGGTAGCTCAGCGCCATGGCGCCGAGGTTGAGGAAGCCCGGGGCGAACTTCTCGTCGAGCGACACCGCCTTCTGGAACTGGGCGAGCGCGCGGGGGCGGTCCTCCAGCTTCAGGTAGACCATGCCCAGCAGGTTGTAGATGGCCGGGTCGTTCTCCGCGTGCTTGCGCGCGGTGCCCGCCAAGAGCTCCGCCAGCCGGTACTGCTGGCGGGCATAGGCCACCTGCGCGAGGTTCTTGTACGCCTCGGGGTTGTCCTTGTTGCGCACCAGCACGCGGCGGGCGGCGGCCTCGGACTCGTTCAGCTTCCCCGCCAGCCGGTACGTAATCGAGAGGCTGTTGAGCAGCGAGGCGTCGTACTCGCGGCCCGGCGTCTTCAAAGCCTTGTCGAGCAGCGCGACGGCGTCATCCGCGCGGCCCTGGCCCCGGTGCATCACCGCCAGATTGACGGCGGAGGGCACGTGGCCCGGGTCCAGCAGGAGCACCTTCTCGTAGGCCGTCCGCGCGTCGTCGGTGCGGCCCTGGCGCTCGGCGATGACGCCCAGGTTGAACTGCGCGTTGAGGCTGCGCGGGTCCTTGGAGAGGGCCTTCTCGAAGCCCTGGCGCGCGCCGTCCAGGTCGCCAGCCTCGTAGGCCTGGAGCGCCGCGGCGAACAGCTCGCGGGCGCCGCCGTCCGCGGGCAGCGGCGTGGGCGTCTGGGGCTTCTCCGGCGGGCATGCCCGGGCGTGG
>JBKGHK010000913.1:0-3552 GCA_046520375.1 Pyxidicoccus sp. 3LFB2 | reverse complement strand
CCCGCGGCCTCCGGCACGACGGCCCCTCCCGCCGCCAGCGCCAAGCCCGCTGAAGGTGGCGACGCCGCCAAGGCCGCCGAGGCCGCGCCGCCCCCGCCGAAGAAGGTGGACAACGCCGTCTTTGACAAGGCGCTCCAGGACTACTTCGACGGCGACCCACGCGCCGCCGCCGGGCCGCTGTACGCCTGGCTGCAGCAGGCGCCGAAGACGGAGGAGAACTACGCCTGGGGCCAGTACTTCCTCGCGCGGAGCCTCATCGATTTGGGCCTGACGCACGCGGGGGCCTCGTACCTGGCGCGCATCGCCCGCGAGCGCTCCAACCCCAACGTGCTGCCCCGCGCGCTGGACGCGCTCAAGCAGCTGACGGACCGGCCGCACGACGAGGTGATGATCGACGAGCAGGTCTTCGGCGCGCTCGACTTGGGCTTCCTGCCGGAGGAGACGGGCGCGTACGCCCACTACCAGCAGGGCCTGGTGGACCTGCGCGTGGGCAACGAGCGCTGGGCCAACACCCACTTCGCCAAGCTGTCCGAGACGAGCCCCGAGGCGAGCCGGGCGAAGTTCGCGCTGCTCGTCACCCGACTCAAGTCGGTGAAGGAGCCCTCCGACGAGCTCATCACCGACTTCCTCGGCCTGTCCAAGGACGAGAAGCTCACCCGCGAGGCGCGCAACGAGGCGGCGCTCGCGGTGGCCCGCCTGCGCTACGAGCGCAAGGACTACCCGGGCGCGCTGGAGGCCTACAACCTGGTCAAGCTGCCCGAGCTGGACCCGGGCCGCGCCAGCCTCTACCTGGAAGAGGCGTGGACCCGCTACAAGCTGGGCGAGCTGCGCGCCTCGCTGGGCATCCTCACCACGCTGGACGCGCCCGTTTTTCGCGACGAGTTCCTCCCGGACAAGTACCTGCTGCGCGCGCTCATCTACCGGGACCTCTGCCACTACCTGCCCGCCAAGCGCGCCGCCAAGGAGCTGACGCGCCGCTTCGCGGACTCGCTGGAAGCCGTGCGCGAGCGCGAGGACCTCACCCAGGACGCGCGCCTGCGCCGCGCGGCCAACGCCCACGGCGGTACCCAGCGCGCCGCGCGCTTCGTGGAGGTGCTGGACCTCGAGGGCGAGCGGCTGGGCCGCTACGCCGGCAGCTTCGGCGACCGGCTCTTCGCGCACCTCACCAAGATGTATGACCTGTCCCGCGCCGAGGCGGTCCGCGTCCATGACGCGCGGCTGGCCGAGGCGGTACGCCAGGAAGCGGACACGCTCCTGCGCGCCGCCGAGCAGGTGCGACTGATGGAGTACGAAGTGGGCCTGAAGCTGTACGAGCGCGTGAAGAAGGGCGCGAAGGTGGTGGCGCCGGAGGACGAGCAGGCACTGTCCCCCGCCCAGGTCGCCTTCCGCTTCAGCGGGGAGTACTGGAACGACGAGCTGAAGTCGTACCGGGTCAACATCGAGAGCCGCTGCATCGAGGAGACCCCATGACCGGCCAGCTGACGGGCCTGATTGCCGCCGCGCTGCTCGCGGCCGCCCCCGGAGGCCCCGGCCGTGTCGGCCCGGGCGCCAATCCCATTGTGTCCAAGGCGAAGGAGCGCGACGAGTTCGTCGCCAAGCTCAAGCGCGACATCTTCAAGGTGGACCGCTCCATCGGCGAGACGGAGAAGCTCATCTCCAAGAGCCGCAACGCGCCGTACCTGCCCGACCTCCAGTTCCGGCTGGCCGAGCTGTACGTGGAGAAGAGCCGCTACGTGTACTACCTCCAGGTCGAGTCCCGGCCCGAGGGTGCCAGCGGCGCCATCGTCTCGCCCGAGACGCGGCTGATGAAGCAGAAGGCCGTGCAGATGTACTACCGGCTGCTGCGCGAGTACCCGGACTTCAAGGACGGCGACCAGGTGACGTTCTACCTGGCGCACGAGCAGCGCGAGCTGGGCCAGTTCGACGAGATGCTCAAGACGCTCGGCGACCTGACGCGCAAGTTCCCCAACAGCCCGCTGCGGCTGGAGGCGGAGCAGATTCTGGGCGACCACTTCTTCGACAAGGCGGACCTCGTCGAGGCGGAGAAGCACTACCAGGCGATTCTGGAGGCCCCGCCCTCGCCGGTGCACGACCTGGCCCGCTACAAGATGGGCTGGATTCGCGTGAATCAGGCCAAGCACGCCGAGGCGGTGACGTTCTTCGAGGCCGCCGCCGCCAGCGCGCCCCTGCCCGGCACGGACGTGAAGAAGGCGCTCAACGTCAAGCGCGAGGCGCTGCTGGACCTCGTCTACAGCTACACCGAGGCCAAGCCCCCCAAGGGCGCGCTCAACTACTTCGAGAAGCTCAGCGACAGCCGCGCCACGTATGCGCTCGCGCTCGACAAGCTGGGCAACCGCTACTTCATCAAGCAGCAGTACGAGTGGGCCATCCCCGCGCTGCGCAAGCTGATGGAAATCCAGCACGACCCGGAGCTGGATTTGGAGCGCGGGCAGAAGCTCTATGACGCAATCAAAGCGTCCAAGGGCAAGGTGATGCCGGAGCCCGAGGACCTGCGCTTCCTCGTGCGCGCCGCGGTGCAGAGCAAGACGGACGCGGAGCTGGCGGAGGTGGACCGCAAGAAGCACCTGGTGGAGCTGGAGGAGATGGCGAGAGACCTCTCCACCCTGCTGCACGTGGCGGCCCAGAAGAAGGAGGAGAAGGACCTCTACCTGCGCGCGGCGGCGGCGTACGAGGAGTACCTGGGCCTGTTCCGCCCCGAGCAGTACGTGCGGCCCATCATGAAGAACCGCGCGGACGCGCTCTTCGCCGCCAACGCCTTCCCGGAGGCCGCGCGCCAGTTCGAGGAGCTGGCCCGCTACGAGGCCAAGGCGAAGGACGCAAAGGGCGAGGAGGAGGCCCTCAACGCGGCCCTGCTCGCGCACTTCGCCACGCTCAAGCCGGAAGAAGCGCAGAAGCGCAACGCCTTCGAGGTGGCGGACGCACGCCAGGCGATGAAGCTGTTGGGCGCGACCTTTGTTTCGCGCTACCCGCAGAGCGCCAACGCGCTCAACGTGAAGTTCAACATCGCCCGCGCCTACTACGAGGACGGCGAGTACCCGAAGGCGGCGGAGCTGTTCACCGCCTTCGCCCTCACCCACCCCTCGCACAAGGAAGCCGCCGTCGCCGGCAACCTCGCGCTGGACAGCCTGCGCCAGGTCAACGACTTCAAGGGCCTGGACGAGACGGGGAAGAAGTTCCTCTCCGCGCCGCTGCCGGCCGCCTTCCGCGCGGACGTGCAGAAGATTCTCACCCAGAGCCGCGCCGAGGCGCTGGACGAGCTCGCCCTGGCGAGCGCCCAGGAGACGGGCGACGTCATCCAGGGCCTCGTCAAGGTGGCGGACGAGAACAAGAACACCGAGATTGGCGAGAAGGCCCTGTATGGCGCCTTCACCGCGGCGCGCGAGAAGCGCGACATGCAGGCCGAGCGCGAGCTGGGCGCGAAGCTGGCGCACGACTACCCGAAGAGCCAGTACCTGTCGGACGTGCTCCTGACGCTGGGCCGGCACGCGGCCGAGGCCGCGGCGTTCGGCGAGGCGGCGGGCTGGTTCGAGC
>JBKGHK010000912.1:0-3559 GCA_046520375.1 Pyxidicoccus sp. 3LFB2 | reverse complement strand
CCAGCACCTTCCAGGGCGCCGTCCCCGGTCCGCGCGGCGCCGGCCCAGCCGACGCCCGGCGCCTGGCGTGGCGGCCCGGATACCGAGGTGGGCAAGGCCGTCCAGGCCATGTGGACCCGGATGCAGCAGATGCCCGGCAACGACATCAGCATCAAGGGCGACACCCCGGCGAGCCTGATGGGTCGCGCCATCCTCGACAGCAAGCACGTGACGAACGAGCAGCTCATCGCCATGTCCAAGGTGTCGCTGGAGCAGCTCGCCACGGACCCGGCCTCGCGGCAGAAGGTGCTCGACAAGGTGCCCAACGCCCGCGAGCTGCCGGTGCACAAGTTCACCGTGGCCATGCTGTCCGCGGCCACGGGCATCGACCCGCAGCAACTGTCCGAGGCCTGCCCGGACCTGGGCCTGACGGGCGCGCCGGGCACGCCGCTGCTGTACGCGGCCAAGACGGAGCGGATGCAGCGCTCCACCGCGCTGCACGACTTCACCGACTACCTGCGCGGGGCCGGCATCAAGGGCCTGAACAAGGCGGTGTGGGGCGTGGAGAACCGCATCCTGTCCGCCGCCGTCTCCGCCCTGGGGGGCGGTCGCTACTGAGCGTCGCGCCTGCCTCTCGGTGAGCCTCCGGGCCGTGGCCTTCTCCTGAAGGTCACGGCCCTTCGCTTGTCGGGCCCTGGGCGCGCTGCCTCGCGGCCTCCAGTCGCTTCGCGCGCACCTTGCCGGCGACGTCCAACAGCTTCCGGTCCCGCTCCCACCGCTCGCGAGTGGTCTCGTCGACGCGGGCCCACAGGGGGCCCACCCGCTCCAAGGCCCGCCGCGCCAGCTCCAGCGCCCCACCGAGCGCCAGATGCGTGGCGCCGTCCGCCGGGTCCGCCTGGGCCAGGCCCCGCATCATCACCGCCAGCGCGAGCAGCTCCTCGCGCACGGCGTCCGGCCAGTCGCTCCGGCGCGCCACCTGGAGCAGCCACCCGAGCAGCGCGAGGTGGACGTGGCAGTCCTCCACCGTGCGGAACGGCTTGAGGTAGAGCGCGTATCCGTCACCGGGCAGGATTTCCTCGGGGGCCACGGCCACGTTCTCCAGCACCAGCTCGGCGTGGGGAACCTCCGGCACGAAGGGCAAGTCGGGAAGCGCGGTGACGCGAAGGCCCGGGCGCTTCGCGCCCACCATCACCATCCTCAGATAGTTGCGGCCCTGCGCATCCTTCCCATCGACGGCCACCACCAGCAGCAGCTCCGCCCGGGTGCCCAGCGTCACGAACGTCTTCGCGCCGTTGAGCCGCACGCCATGGTCCGTGTCCGTCAGCCGCGTCTGGATGGCGGAAGAGTGCGCGCCGCCCGCCTCCGTGGCGCAGAGCGCGTACGGCTGGTCCGGGGGGAGCATGGGGAACAGCGAGCGGTGCGCGGCGTGGTAGCCGGAGGCGAAGGCATACCCGAGCCGGTCCGCGCGGAAGCCCCCGGCCAGCGCGAGGTCCGCGGGCACGGGGAAGCGGGACAGCAGCTCCTGGTGACGCCGCCACCACGCATCGATGGAGTCGAGGGGCAGCGGCTCGGGGGACTCGGTGAGCAGGAAGTGGAGGGCGTCGTTCACGGCGTGAATCTACGCCAGGCCGGGCCCTCCCCACGGCGCGAGTTCCGGCAGGCATGCGACAGCCAACTGTCCCGCATGCGAGGACCGGCCCCACTTCAGGGCCGCCTTGCCATCCGCGCTCAGCGCTTCACGCCGGGCACCGGATGAGCCTCGGCCACGAACAGCTCCGGGCTCCGGATGCGGACTCAGCCGCGAACAGCCGGGGGTACCGGATGCGTGGGCCCGGCGGCGAACCAGCCGGGCTCCGGATGCGGGCTCAGCCGCGAACAGGCCCGGTCTACACCCCGCTTCGGGTTGCGGCAGGGGCAGGACAGCCCCTGCGTGCCCGGCGGGGGAAGCAGCCCCGCACCGGGTCTCGGACCCTACCGCTCACCCCGCCCGCTTGCGGCCCGCCGTCTTCGTCCGCTTCGACGAGGACGACTTGCCGGACGAAGCGGTCTTCTTCCCCGCGCCCTGCTTGCCGCCCGAGGCCTTGCCCCGGGACTTCGACTTGGACTTCGTCTTCGAGCGGGTCTTCTTCGCCGCCGGCGCCTTCTTCAGCGGCGCGAGGATGGTGCCCCGGCACTTCGGGGAACCACACCGGCAGACATAGAGCGCCTCGGAGTCCGGGCCCATGTCGTCGGTGCGCTCGTAGGCGTAGTCGTAGACCAGCTCCTCGCCCTCCTCGATGTTGCGCAGGGCGAAGATGTAGATGCGGCCCTTGTCGATGAGGGCCTCGCAGTTGGGGTCACACGAGTGGTTGATGTAGCGCGACTCGTTGTGGACGGTGCCCGCGTCCAGCACGGCCTTGTTGTCCAGGTTGAACAGGAAGGTGTGATGCCGCTCCATCGCCTCGTCGTCGTAGCGGCGGTCGGCTTCTTCCTGGGTGATGCGCTCGCCGATGTACTCGATGATGCGAGTTCCCTTGCGGATGCGGCGCGTGGCGAAGGCGCCCGTGCCCTGGATGGCGGACGGGCGCAGCTCGAAGGGAATCGGCTTCGGGGAAGGAATCAGGGTGGGTGAGGTCATTCGGATGGGTGCGGCCCGGAGTTCACGTCGGTCAGGACGCTCCGTCAGCGGCGGTGTAGCGTGCACCAGACGGAGTTGCGATGAAAGGCACTCGATGATGCGGTGGTGGCTAGTCCTCGGTGCGGTGAACGCTTTCCTGTCCGTGGCGGCGGGCGCCTTCGGCGCGCATGCGCTCAAGGCCCGGCTTCCCCAGGACCTCCAGCTCATCTTCGAGACGGGGGCGCGGTACCACATGTACCACGCGCTCGGGCTCGTGGCGGTGGGCCTGCTGGGGCATTTCCGCCCCTCTCCCCTGCTGTCCGGCGCGGGCTGGGCGATGCTCGTGGGCATCGTCCTCTTCTCCGGCAGCCTCTACGCGCTGGCGCTGTCCGGCGTCCGGGTGCTGGGCGCCATCACCCCGCTGGGCGGGCTGGGCTTTCTCGCCGGGTGGCTGCTCTTCGCCATCGCCGCGTGGCGCACCACCGGCTGAGTCCAGCCGCGGTGTCACTCCTTCAACGGAGGCGGTAGCGGGTAGATGAGGTCCAGGTCCTTGTGGTTGCGCAGGCCACAGGCCTCGCGCTGCACCATGAGGCTCCACTTCTGCTTCTCGGCCTCCTGGCGCACGGCCTGGTAGCGGGCGAAGGACCTGGCGCGCTCGGGGCCGGTGCGGGCGCGGACGTCGCGCTCGGCCTGGGCCAGCATTGCCAGCAACTCCTCCAGCTTGTCCCCGGAGCGCCGCAGGCCGGTGGCCTTCTCACGCTGGAAGTCGACCTCGACGGGCAGCAGGGCATTCACGCGGTCATCGCGAGCCATGGCCTCCATCTAACAATCGCTTTCGCGCCGTGCTCGGCTGGAGGGCATGGCCTGCCTCCCTGCCCCCGGAACGGCGGAGTGGCCGCCGCCATGCCCGCGCGCCATCATCCGCCCCATGCGCGTCCTGCCCCTCCTCGCCGCTGCCCTTGCCCTCGACGGCCTCGTCCGCCG
>JBKGHK010000911.1:0-3564 GCA_046520375.1 Pyxidicoccus sp. 3LFB2 | reverse complement strand
AGAGGATGGGAACGCCGCTCAGGTCCACGCTGCCGGAGTTGGGGCAGAGGTTGAGGCTTCAGCGGCCTTGCGGGCCTCCTCGGCACGGCGCCGCGCGGCCTCTGCTGCTGCCGCTGCTGCTGCCGCGTCGCTTCCCGAGGTTCCGGTCGTGGAGGAGCTGCCGCTGACGCCGCTGGTAGGTGCAACCATGATTGAACCTCAAGAAATGAAAATCCCTGGTCCAATCATCGGCGGGAAAGCCGGGAAGTTGCCTATCCCCGCCAATCAGGGACCGCGCACATCTGCCCACCCGCCTACCCGAGTGCGGGGTACACCCTCCGTGCGACTGGCGGACGGGCCTTGACCCCGCGACCCTGCCTCCCAATGGTGGGGGGATGTCTGCTGCCATGCCTCGCGCGGTCCTCTTCCAGCACGATGCGCCCGTGAGCGCGGGGGCCCTCGCGGGCGCGCTCACGCGGGCCGGCTTCACCCTGGAGCCCCGCTTCCGCGAGGTCCGCCCGGGGGATGCGGACGCGGACCTGGTGGTCGTCCTGGGCGGCTTCATGGGCGTCTACGAGGCCGACCAGCACCCCTATCTTCGCGAGGAGCTGTCGCTGCTGGAGCGGCGCCTCCACCAGCGGCGCCCCAGCCTGGGCGTCTGCCTGGGGGCGCAGATGCTCGCGGCGGTCTCCGGGGCCCGCGTGTACCAGGACCCGAAGGGCATGGCGGTGGGCGCCCAGGCCATCCACGTCACGCCCGCGGGCGGTGGGCACCCGGTGTTCGCCGGTGGTCCCGGCACCCTCCTCGTGACGCAGTGGCATGGCGACACGTTCGACACCGTGCGTGGCGCCCGGTCGCTCGCGTCCTCGGAGCGCCAGCCGCAGGAGGTGTTCGACCTGGAGGGCTCGGTGGGCTTCCTGTTCCATCCCGAGGTGGAGCCGCCGACGCTGGAGGCCTGGGTGCGCGCGTTTCCCCAGGCGCTGTCGCGCTCCGGCCGCCAGCTCGAGGACGTGCTCGCCCGGGACTTGCCCGCGCTCCGGGAGGCACGGGCCGAGGGCGAAGGGTTGCTGAAGCGGGTGGCCGAGCACTTCGCTCGCGCGGTGGCGCCGCGCTGAGGCAGGGCGCCCGAGGCCCGGACGTCACCCGCCGGAGGACACCCGGCCGGCTTCCAGCGGAAGGTGCACCTCGAAGCGCGCGCCGCCGCCCTTGCGGGCCCTGGCGCTCACGGTGCCTCCGTGCGCCAGCACCACGCGGCGGACGATGGCCAGCCCCAGCCCCCGGCCGTTGGCGCGGGTGAGGAAGAAGGGCTCGAAGATGCGGCGCGGGTCCACGTCGGGGATGCCGGGGCCCTCGTCCTCCACGACGAGGCACACGCCGACCTGCGACGGTGCCACCGACATCCGCACCTTGCCGCCGACGGGGGACGCCTGCACCGCGTTGCGCACCAGGTGCGTCACCGCGAGCTGGAGCAGCGTCTCGTCGCCTTCGAGGTCGGGCGTGTCCTGCGCCTCGTCCACCACGAAGCGCAGCGTGGGCGCGTCCGGGGGGCCATGGAGCTGCCCCAGCGCGCGGCGCACCAGCTCGCCCAGCTGCACCAGCCGGGGGCGCGGCTCCAGCGGACGCACCACGTCCAGCAAGTCCTTGACGATGTCCTCCAGCCGGATGACCTCTTCCTCCAGCATTCCGACTGCGGCCTGGCCGGTGGGGCCCAGGTGCGCCTCTCGCCGCAGCACCGCCACCGCGTTGAGCACGGCGCCCAGCGGGTTGCGCACCTCGTGCGCCACCACGCCCGCCGGCCTCGCCCAGCACCGTCAGCCGCTCGCGCGCCACCAGCTCGTCCTGCAGCTGGGACACCTCCTCCAACCGCGCCGTCATGCTCTGGTGGTGGCGCACGTTCTCCAGCGCGCCGCCCAGCAGCTGGGCGAACAGCTCCAGTGTGCCCGCGCCCGCGGGGGTGAGCGTGGTGCCCTGCACGGAGAGGATGCCGAACGGCTCGCCGTCCACGAGGATGGGCGCGTCCAGCCCCTGGGCCTCGGGCGGGTAGAGCTGGCGGATGTTCTCCACCACCTCCGGCGGGTGGATGCGGCTCACCGCGGCGAAGATGTCCGGGTGGAAGGCCGCCTTGCGCCGCTGGAGCAGCTCCTGGAAGTGCGGCATGGCGGCGGAGGGGATGCGCACGTCGCCGATGCGCATGCCGTACAGCCGCTCCGCCGCGGCCACGCTGGCGGCCTTCTGCCGCATCGGCCCATGCCGGAAGATGTCCCCCTCCATCAACATGATGGACACGTAGAAGCCCTGGCGGTGCACGGCCTCCACGGCCTTCTCCATCACCGCCCGCTCGTCCCGGCAGCGCATCATCTCCGCGGCGGCCGCCGCCAGCGCCTCGGTGAGCCGCCGCACGGAGTCCTCGCCCTCCGCGTCCTGCATCATCACCACGGTGTCTTCCGGCGTCAGGCCGGGCGCGTGGCGTACCGAGAGGGTGCGCGACTGCCCGTCCGCCCGGCGGATGCGGACCCAGCGGGGCTGCTCGGGGAGTGGACCGCCCCGCGAGTAGCTCTCGTAGAGGGGCTCCACCCACCCGCGCTCCTCGGGGACGAAGCGGGCAATGAGCTCGGTGACGGGAAGGGCCAGCAATTGCTCGGCGGGCGCTCCCAGCAGGGCCGCCATGGCCGCATTGGCATGCAGCAGGCGCTCACCCCGGACCACGGCGACGCCAATGGGCAGCCCTTCGAGCAACCGGTAGTCAACGGAGGGGGAAGGGACGACAGAAGGCGGAGACACAGCCGGCATCCTGAGGGCGGCTCCAAGCGTCCGCAAGCCGTCTCCGGGGAGCCCCCCGGCGCATTTGCAATGGGTTTCTCCGCACCCCGTAGGGAAGGGCGAGGGGCAACACCGGAGATGACCACAATGAGCTTCCTGAACGTGATGGGCCGCGATGACCTGGAGTTGAAGGCGGTGATGGCGGTGATGGCCGCCTTCGTGATGACGGGGGCGGTGTTCCTCGGGCAGATGCTGTGAGCCACACCCGGCGTGCGGCCCCGGGGGCGCCAGGCGGGCGCACCTCGCAGGGGCTGCCGTCACGCTGACGCTGTCGAACGTCGCGGTGTTCAGCGCCGCGTGGTTCTTGCTGAGCACGGCGAGCCCGATACCGCGGGCCCCGGCCGGCTCTACTTCTTCGCGGGCTTCGCGCGCGTGAGGAACTGCTGGACGAACTCCTTCTCCTCCTTGCGGAGGTGGCTCAGCCGCAGGCCGTAGCCGCGCGGGTTCTTGCCGTCGTCCAGCGAGTTCTCCCAGATGACGGAGCTGCGCAGCGTCATCACCCTCGGCGGGTCATCGAAGCGCAGCGTCAGCTCCACCTGGGTGCCCAGGCGCAGCGGCTTGTCCGTGGCGATGAACAGGCCGCCGGAGGACAGGTTGATGATGCGGTGGTCCGTGAAGATGCCCGCGTTCGCCAGCGACACCTTCACGTCGGCGTGGATGCGGTCGTCCGAGCGCCGCTCCAGGCCCACGAACTCGGCGCTGGAGTAGGTGGGCGCCGTCGTCGCCTTGCGGATGGCGGGGGCGGGCGGAGGCGGCGCGGGCGCG
>JBKGHK010000910.1:0-3566 GCA_046520375.1 Pyxidicoccus sp. 3LFB2 | reverse complement strand
CGCGAGCGCATCGGCGACCTCGGCGAAGCGCTCGGGCATCCATCGCTTCGTGGCCCAGCGCGCCCCCGGGGCGAGCGCCACCGCATTGGCTCCGACACCGGCGAGCGCCGCCTCGGCCCTGGCGCGGGCCTGGTCCGAAATCGCGAGGCGCATGCGGCCCGGTGCGTCGATGCCCAACGGCCGGAGCACCTCTGCATAGAGCGCCGTGGCATGTGCGCGCGTCAGGGGCGGGTCCGAGCCCAGGAGGGCCCGAAGGGCCTGGCCCAGAGTCCTCCGGCGGAAGAGCAGCTTCCGGGGCGCCGCGGCCTGCATCACCACCCGGGTGCGCAGCTTGCCCTGCAGGTCGATGGCCACGTCGAACCGGCCCGCCAGCTCCCGCCTCAGCGCCAGCACCCCGCCAAGGCTCCGGTTCCGGAACACGTGCACCCGCGACAGCTCCGGGAGCTGTTCGAGGAGCGGAGCATAGGGAGGGTCCGTCACCCACTCGATTTGCGCCCCCGGGAAGCGGGCACGAAGCGGTTCGAGCACGCTCGTGGCGAGGACCAGGTCCCCGAGGGCGCTGGTCCTCAGCACCAGGATTCGTTCCACCTGGCTCATGGGGAGGCCGCCAGTTCGCTGACGTGTGCGGAGTTCAAGTGCATTGCGAGCAGGGCGCCAGGGCCCCGGCGCGGTGTACCAGAAACCTCCTGGGGGAGCAGCGCCTGCCGCTCCGCGCTACAGCTCGTCCCAGAGGTACGCCAGCTCCAGCTCGGCGGCCTCGAAGGGCTCCGCGCGAACGACGGACGGACCCGAGTGCGTGGCGAGCAGCGAATACTCCGTACCCTCCAGCCGGAGGACCTCCAGCGTGCGCGCCTCCGGGTCCATGAACCAGACGTGCCGCACACCCTCTCGGGCATACACGGGCAGCTTCACCTTCCGGTCCAGGGCCTTTGTGGACGGAGAGAGCACCTCACAGACCCAGTCTGGAGCCAGGGTGTAGGCCGCGGTCCTCGGCGGGAGGGGCATCCGCTCTCGACGCCAGCCGGCCAGGTTAGGGACGAGGACGTCCTCCCTTGGGTGTAGCTCTGGCTTGAAGAGGAGGATCCACCCTCCAGGTCCATCCCTTCCCCGGTCGAAGGGACCTCCCAAGGCGATTCCCAATCGGGACGCAGCGAGCGCATGCGGCCAGGCCGGACGGGGGCTGGCATGCAGCACTCCGTCGATGAGCTCCCCGACCACGGTGTCGGGCAGCGCCTCCAGGTCCGCGTAGGTGGCCGGCTTGCGTTCCATGACTGCCCCATGTTCCCCGACGCCCGTCTCCAGTTCCATGGAGAGGGGATAACACCCGGGGCTGACGTGTCAGGGCGGCAACGCGCGGCCCCTCTCTACAGGTTGTTCCCGCTCGTGGCGAGATGCAAGG
The DNA here is from genome assembly GCA_046520375.1 of Pyxidicoccus sp. 3LFB2. Lineage (GTDB taxonomy): Bacteria > Myxococcota > Myxococcia > Myxococcales > Myxococcaceae > Myxococcus. The sequence goes on along the minus strand of JBKGHK010000910.1, from coordinate 2,167 downwards.
CTCCCACGGCAGGGAAACCGCTCGAGCCGGGCCGCCGCTCGGTGAGTCCGCCGCGAGCCGATTGCGGACCCAGGCGCTCACTTCCCGCAGACGCGGTTCGCTTCGGCCACGCAGCCGTTCGTGTCCCGGCAGCTCGTGCAGCGCAGCTTCGTGTTGTTGTGCTTGTAGTAGCAGCTGACGGGCTCGGAGCGGGCGTCACGGACTTCGCAGAACACGATGGTTCCAGTGGAGCACAGCGGCTCCGCCACGGGCTCGCCGCAGCATCCCTCGCCATCGAAGTTGGGCCGCAGCTCCGTGGTGCACGCCATGCCCGCCGGCGGGTCCTCCTCGTCATCCACGCCCGTGCCCGAACACGCCGCAAGGGTGAGAACCATCAGCCATCGCCACGGTCTGGAGGTCACGCGTTGATCCTGTCTCGGTGGTGGGGGCCTCGGGCCCCGGCAGAAGTCCCACGCAACGCCAGGTGCCGGGCCTCCGTCAACTCCCGGGCGTGGGGCGCGGTGCAAGGTCGGCGCCGCCTCCCGTTTTTGCTAAGCCGGGACGAAACGCTCCAGGGGGCGAAAAGACATGGCGACGAAGACGCGAGAGCCGCAGCCCATCGACGCATATCTGGCGAACGTGAGCGACCCGGCGGCGAAGAAGACGTTGGCGGCGCTGCGCCTGCAGCTCCGGAAGCTGCTCCCGGGCGCCACCGAGTCCATCAGCTACCGGATGCCCACCTTCAAGGTCGACGGGAACGCCGTGGCCGGCTTCGCGTTCTTCAAGACCCACTGCGGCTACTACCCCTTCAGCGGCGGCGTGGTGCCGGTGCTGGCGTCGGAACTGGACGGCTACACCACGTCGAAGAGCGGCATCACCTTCCCGCCAGACAAGCCGCTCCCCGTGAAGCTGGTGAAGAAGCTGGTGCAGACGCGGCTCGCGGAGATTGCCACGCGAGCGAAGAAGCCCACGGCCGCGAGCAAGAAGACGCTCGTCACCGAACGCGTGACGGACAGCGCCGTCAAGGAGGCCACCGGACGGGACTGGAAGGCCTGGATGCGCGCCCTGGATGCGGCGGGGGGCGCCGAGCTGAACCACAAGCAGCTCGTCGCGCACCTGGCCCGGGAGGTCGAGTCGAGCTGGTGGCGGCAGTCCATCTCGGTGGCGTATGAGCAGGCGCGCGGCAAGCGGGTGGTGGGCGAGACCGCCACGACGGGCTTCCAGGTGGGCGTGGTGCGCACGCTGCCGATGACCGCCCCCGAGCTGTGGGCGCTCGTCACCCAGGCGCCGGAGCGTTGGCTCGGCACGGGCACGAAGCTGAAGCTCGAGCCGGGCAAGCCCTATGAGGTCCCCAAGCGTCGCGGCGCGCCAGGCGTGCGCGGAGAGGTGAGGGTGGTGAAGCCCGAGCAACGCCTGCGCATGACGTGGCACCCGGACGGCTGGAAGAAGCCGGCGACGTTGCAGCTCACGCTGACGCCGAAGCCGCGGGGGGTGGCCCTGGGGGTGCACATGGAGAAACTCCCCGACGCGAAGGCCCGTGAGGCCATGCGGGAGCACTGGACCCAGGTCGTCGCGAAGCTCGCGAAGGATTGACGTCGTCCGATGCGATTCATCGACTTCTCGTCCTGGAGCGCCGCGGCCACGACCCTGCTCGGCCTGGTCCTCGTGTCGCTGGTGGCGGTGAGCATCCGTCTGGTCATGATGCAGACCATCCAGCGCCGACGGGAGCGAGAGAACCGGCAGATCAACGAGCGCCTGAAGACCCTGATTGCCGCCTACAAGACCCTGGGCGGCTCGTTCACCGGAGAGCTCTCGGTGGACCCCACGCATCTGCGTGAATTGCGCCAGCGACTCGCGGCGGGTGAGCCGCCCACGGACCCGGCCTCCCCTGCGGGGTTGTCCCTGGACTCCCCCGGGCTGGAGCGCCGCCGCCGCATCCGGGACGCGGTCGAGGCCGCGCTGTCCGACATCATCCTGCTCGGCACCGAGGAGCAGGTGCGCCTGGCCGCGCAGGCGGCCTCCGACATGGTCGCCGGGCGCAGCGTCCGCACCGCCGCGCTGGTGGTGTCGCTGCGCGACTTCATCCGCAAGGCGCTGGACCTCGAGCCCGTGCCGGAAGGACTCCCGATTCCGGACCAGGGGCCGTTGAGGACCGGGGGGCGCGGCCGGTGGCGGCAAGGGCGGGGGG
>JBKGHK010000090.1:0-22006 GCA_046520375.1 Pyxidicoccus sp. 3LFB2 | reverse complement strand
GCCGCGCCGAGCAGCGAGGCCACGGTGACGGCCGCCACGCGCCCGCGCGACGGGCCCCGGGAGTCCTTCGTCATGAGTGCCACGAAGCTACCAGCAGCCGGAGAGCCCGCGCGCGGGCGCCCGCGGGCGGAGAAGCCCCGGGCCATCAGCCGTGCTACACGGGGCCCCCATGCCGCGCTGGATGTGGAAGAGCTTCCGGGAGCTGACGCTGGACGAGCTGTACGCACTGCTCGCCCTGCGCCAGGAGGTGTTCGTGGTGGAGCAGCGCTCCATCTACCAGGACGTGGACGGACTGGACGGCGGCTCGGTCCACCTGCTCGCGTACGAGGACGCCGAAGGGGGGCCCTTCCTGGCCGCCTACCTGCGCGTGCTGCCCCCGGGCTTGAAGTTCCCCGGCGCGAGCAGCATCGGCCGGGTCGTGACGTCGCCCCGGGCGCGCGGGCGGGGCTGGGGCCGCGAGCTGGTGGAGCGGGGCGTCGCCCGGCTCGACGCGCACTTCCCGACGGCGGACATCCGCATCTCCGCGCAGCATTACCTCCAGCGCTTCTACGAGGACTTCGGCTTCCACGCGGAGGGGGACGTGTACGACGAGGACGGCATCCCCCACATCGAGATGGTCCGCAAGGCCGCGCGCCGCTGACCTCGCCACTCGGACGCCCCCGCCCCTGACAGGACGGGGGCAGCACGCCGCCTGCGCTACTGGAAGTACGGAGACGTGGCCTGCTGGAGGCGCGCGGCCAGGTCCTCCGCCGCGAGCAGCTCCTGTCCGGAGAGAGCGGGCAGCTGGGCCTCCACGGTGAGGCGGGCCTCCCGGAGGATGGCGTAGGCCTCGTACGTCTGCAGCTTCTTCAGCACGTTCACCATCACCCGGCGCGTGGGATAGCCGCGCACGCCATCCACGTTGAGCAGGTACGCGCGGAGCTGCTGGAGAATCGCGGGCGTCAGCGCCGGGTCGGGGCGAGGGTCGCTCCAGAACGAGCCCCGGGCGAAGATGTCATCCAGGTAGAGGCGCTGGATGACCCGTCGGGCCGCCGCGTCGGCCGCCGCGCCATAGCCCGGATGGGCCGCCAGCACCTCGGGAGGAATGGGCGCGAGCAGGCCCTCCATGGCGATGTTCCACGCGAGGATGCGCTCCGGGCTGGAGCGGCTGCCCCGCAGGTACTGCAGCACGCCATTGAGCACCGCGTCCGACGGTGGCGCCCCACCCTGCTCCAGCGAGGCCCGCAGCGCCTCGCGGTACATGGCCCCATGGAACTGCTCCAGGGGCACGGGCGTGGCGTCATAGCGCGTGCAGTTCGGGTCCCTCGTCACCTCCTCGTCGGAGCAGAACGCCTCCTGGGGCAGCGTGGAGGCCAGGCCATACAGGTAGCGGACGGCCGCCACGTCATAGGCGCCGAGCGCGCCGCCCCGGTGCTCCTGGTCGGGCGCCCACGCGTACTCCATCACCGAGTGCGACGGGAAGCTGAGCGAGCCCTTGAAGTTGTGGCGCAGCCCCAGCGTGTGACCGACCTCGTGCATCACCACGTACGTGAAGAAGCGCTCCACGCGCTCCTTCGTCGAGAGGACGGGCTGTCCGCTGACACGCGCCGCCACCAGCCCCGGTGGTTCCCCGACGGCGGCCTCCACATCCGCGGGCTTCAGCTCACACAGGCGCGAGGCGGACATGCCATTCCATTGCAACTGGAAGGCACCCAGGGGCGCGGCGGCGCCTCCACCCACGGAGCCGAGCGGCGCCTCGCCGGTGATGACCTCGATGGCCCGGTCCAGCCAGGAGATGTTCAGGTACACGTTGGCGCCGAGCACCTCGCCGTTGTTCGGGTTGCTGCGCGTGCTGGCGAACGCGAAGGCGTAGGAGGGGTCCGGGTCCAGCAGGACGAAGTTCTTGTCATCGTCCGCGAAGGACTCGCCCGGAGTGGCGAGGCGGGTGGTGAACACGGGGAAGCCAAACGCGGCGTTCCAGCTCTCCACCCCGCGCTTCACGGCGCCCAGGACGTCGTAGCCCTGGTAGCGCGGGTCCTGCTGGGCCTTCACCCACGTCTCGGACAGCACCCAGGGAATGGGCTGCATGCCGGGGTGGATGTTCCACTTCCGGGCCACCTGCGTGGCCAGGCCCCCGGAGTCAGGCACGCGTCGCGGCGCGCTGCGGAAGTAGTGCTCCCGGGGCGGCAGCGGCGTGGGCGTGTAGCCCGCGCCCTCCTGGTAGCGGCGCAGCGCGATGCCCACGGTGGCGGTGACGCGGTAGTTGTCCGCGTCGGGCCAGAGCCTCGGCGCGCTGTCGTCGAAGAAGTGGCCATGCCCGGTGAAGACCTTCTCGAAGGACACCCCGTCCTTCAGCTCGCGGAAGCGCTGGGCGAAGGACAGCTCCACCTCGAAGGCCGGGCCGTACAGCACGCCGCGCAGCGCATCCATGCCGATGACGCGGTCCAGCCCCGCCGCCGGGTCGAAGAGGACGTACTTGTCCGCGTTCTTCAGCCGGTTGAAGACGCGGTGGTCGGTGATGACGGGCCAGGCCTCGACGATTTCCTCCGGCTCGAACAGCGTGCTGCGCACCTTGGTGTCATCCACGTCGAAGGCGTACAGCTTGCCGTTCTGCTGCTGGAAGGACACCACCCGCACGCCCAGGGACGAGCCGCCGTTTCCGGCCAGGTCCTCGGGGTAGTTCTGCTTGAGGTAGACGGACATGAACCAGCGCTGTCCCAGCTCGCTCTTGCGCAGCGCGAGGTAGAACGTCTCTGGGGCATCACCCTGGAGAGCAGTGGCGGACGCGCCCAGCCCCTCGCGAAGCCGCTGCACGGAGTCCGCGGCCAGCTCACGAGGCACGGCGACGATGGCCCCTTCGAGCACGAGCGGAGCAGGACTGTCGGGCGCCTTCGTCCCCTCACTGCAACCGGTGCTCAGCAGGGCCAACGCCCCGAGCACGCACACGAAGCCACGCAGTGCTGCCTGCACTGTGGATGACATGGATTCCCCCTGGGAAAGGTCGCGAGATGCCGTGGCCCCGGACGGCGCGACGGACAGGACAACGTGCGAACAAAGCGCGCATATCGCCCGGGACATGCGCCTCGCGCCGGGCTTGTCGGAGCCCCGGCACTCGCGTCAGGCTTGTGCTTCCACCTCCCGCGGACCGGGGCCCAAGCCCTGGCGGAGAAGAGAGAGCCCGACGTGCGCCAAGGTCTTGCGCTGGGAGCGTTGCTCGCGCTCCTCGCTTCGTCCCAGGTGGCCTGTGTGGTGGGCCCCGCTTCACGCGCTGCCCGGGCGACGGTGGGCGCGCATGGCTCCGGCTGGACAGCGACCACTACACGCTGGAGACCGACCTGCCGCCCGCGGAAGCACGGCAGGCAATGAGCGCGCTGGAGCGCACGCGGGTCGCCATCCTCGCCGCCATGTGGCCCGAGGCGCTCGGCCGGCCGATGCCCAAGGTCCGGGTCTACGTCCTGCGGGACGCTGACGAGTTCGAGGGGCTCTATCCCCGCCGGGTGCGGGCCTTCTTCTACCGCTCGGACACCGAGGCCCTCATCGTCCTGCCCGGCCCGCCCGCCACCTGGACGCAGCGCTTCTCGGGCCTGTCGCTGGCCTCGTCCTCCCGGCTGAACCACGAGCTGACCCACTTCCTCAGTGCCTACGCCCTGCTCCGCCAGCCGCGCTGGCTGTCGGAGGGGCTCGCCGAGTACCTGGAGACGCTGCGCGTGTCGGCGGATGGGAAGACTGCGGTGGTGGGCGCGCCGCACCTGGGGGCCATCGTGGAGATGGGCGACGCGCTGGACCGGGTGGTGGACGGCAACGCGAAGGGGTGGACGATGCAGCGCGTGCTCGCGTGGGAGCCCTCGCTGGCGCAACGCGAGCAGGAGCGGCTGGTGGCCCTCAACTACGCCGGAAGCTGGCTGCTCGTGAGCTGGCTCTCCAGCACGCGCCCCCAGGAGTTCGCCGCGTTCCAGGCCCTGCTCGCGAAGGGCGTCGCGCCCGACGTGGCGCGGAAGCAGGCGCTGCCCGGGCTGGAGTCCCCCGCCCTGGACGCCGCGCTGCTGGAGTACGTGAGGAACCGCACCTTTCCGGAGCGCACGGTGCCGGTGCCGCCGGTGGGCACGGGCTTCATCGAGGAGGTCATCGAGCACGCCGAGGTCCACGCCATCCGCGCGCGGCTGGCGGAGCTGGGCGCGCACCTGGCGTACCGCGAGCCCTTCATCCAGAACCGCCGCAAGCTGTCGAAGGACGAGCTGGACGAGTCGCTGCGGCTGAATCCCACGGGGTTGCTCGCGCTCTCCACGAAGCTGCGCGCGGTGCCCGAGGCCGAGCGCCCCGCCCTCGCCCGCGCGGCGGTGGACGCCCACCCCGAGGACGGCGAGGCGTGGCTGCTGCTGGCCTCGGCGCTGGCCCCGGGTGCCGAGCAGGAGGCGGCCTACAAGAAGGCCATGGAGCTGGAGCCCCTGAGCGCGGCGGCGGCCACGGGGCTGGCCTGGCTGTACGTGACACAGGGGCGCCTCGCGGAGGCGCTGCCGCTGGCACAGTGGTCCGTGACGATGGCGCCATGGAGCACCTACTCGCTGGACACCTACGCCATGGTGCTCGCGGGCGGCGGGGCCTGCGACGAGGCCCTTCAGATGGAGCAGCGCGCCCTGGAACTGCTGCAGGAGGACGCCAACCCGGAGCTGGAGCGACGCATCCGCGAGCGGCTGGCGGCCCTCACCAGCGGCGAGCTGTGCACTCCGGCGGCACCGACGCGGTGACGTGCAGAAAGCCCGTCATCGGAACGCGTCGACAATCCACACAGCGGCACGCGAGTACTTGAGCAAGGCGACGCCCGGGCGCGACCCCTCCTGCTTCTTCAGGCCCCCACGGTCATCTCGTGCAACGGCGCAGATGGGAATCACCTCACCATCTGGAGGCCGGGCCTCGTAATAACGGATGACGACATTGGTTCCACCCGTCCAGACCTGGCCATACAAGCGCGTTGCCACGGGCAACAGGCCCAGGTCCTCGGTCAGGTAGCTCTCGATAGGGCCATCCGTGAGGGTGATGGGGCTCTGGCTGACCTGGTTGGCATCCATCTCCATGAAGCCCCCCTCACCCGGCCGGAGGCGAAGGACCTTCATCGTGTTCAGCGCATCGTCCGGGCACCCCTGCGGTCCTGGGCTGCCATCCGCGCGGAGCGACACACCCGAACCCGCACAAGAGACAGTCAGGCCGCCAAGGAGGACGAGCGAAGCGACAGCAGCGGTGGTTGGGTGCATGCGCGGGGACATTGAATCAAGGACGGCGCCGAGCCGAGGGCTCCATGTTCACCACGACATACCCCTCCCGAAGTCCTCCGTCCCTGAAGATCTCAAAGACGAGCGGGTCTGCCCCCTCCTTCGAGGCAAACGAGGCCTTGTCGGTGATGATGGCGATGCGGCCGGTCTCTCCGGGCGCAATGGACGACGGATACATTCGCAGGGCGAAGGGCCGCTCTTCAGAAGTCGCGACGCTGCTGAGCCGAGCCTCCCTCAGCTTCCATGGGCGCTTGCGGCTCAGGTTCGTCAGCGTGAAGACGACAGCAGCGCGGCCGGGGGAATCGAGGACCGTGACTTCACCAGCAATCGTCTCATCCCCATGCATCCACTTCTGAATCTGCTTGAAGGGCGTCAGTGCAAGCTGATTGCTGGCCAGCAGCGCTGCGAGCGCATGATCCACGGAGGATTCCTCGTCGCGGCACCGTCGGTTTTCGGCGCGCAGCGTCTTGTTCTCCTCCCGATGTTCCTCCAAGGCGACCCGAACCGCTTCCGGCGAGTCTTGATTGGGGAAGACGTTGACCTGCCCGTCCACCTTGTCCTCCGCGGCGACCAACGTAAACGGAAGGGTTGCGCCGCTGGCCAGCGTCACCACCAGCAGGAACCGGTCGTCAGGAGCGAGCGCTTGGAGCGGGACGAGCACGACGGACTTCCCGTTGACGACCAGAGGCTCGAAGCGCCCCTCCCAGCCGAGGAGTTGGGTCTGCCGCGGGTCACACGGAGTATCGAACCGAAGGCTCGTCACCACTCCTGCGGCAACGAACACCTTCGGCACTTCAGCCTCGGGGTTCTTCGCGAGGAAGATGTTGCGAAGAACGGGCTGCCGCAAGGCACCTGGTGGCTCGCCTGCCAGCGCGGAGGCGCACGACAGGAAGAGAACGAGAGAAAGGATGCTCCGAATCCCGCCGGTTGGCTGCAGCCTCATGAGTGAGGCAACCTACTGGGTGGGCCCGCAAGGGTCCAGTCCGAGGGGCCCGCGCGCGATTCACTGCTTGCGCAGCCGCACCCGCTTCACCTTGTGGTCCGGGCCCTTGGTGAGGATGAGCCGCGCGCGCGAGCGGGTGGGCGCGATGTTCTGCGCCAGGTTGGGCCCGTTGATTTCGGACCACACGGACTCGGCCATGGCGACGGCCTGCTCCTGGGTGAGCTCGGAGTAGCGGCGGAAGTAGCTGCGCTCGTCGCGGAACGCCGTCTGCTGGAGCTGGAGGAAGCGCCCCACGTACCAGTGACGGATGTCCTGCTCGTGCGCGTCCACGTAGATGGAGAAGTCGAAGAAGTCGGACAGGAATGTGCCCGGCATCCGCTTGCCCTCCACCGGCCCGGACTGGAGGACGTTGAGCCCCTCCAGGATGAGGATGTCCGGCTGACGGATGACCTTCGCCTCGTCGGGCACCACGTCGTAGACGAGGTGCGAGTACACCGGCGCGGACACCTCCGCGCGCCCCGCCTTCAGCTCCGCGAGGAAGCGCACCAGCGCGCGCCGGTCATAGCTCTCCGGGAAGCCCTTGCGCTTCATCAGCCCGCGCTCGGTGAGGATGCGGTTGGGGAAGAGGAACCCGTCCGTCGTCACCAGCTCCACGCGCGGGTGGTCCGGCCAGCGCGCCAGCAGGGCCTGGAGGATGCGGGCCGTCGTGCTCTTCCCCACCGCCACGCTCCCGGCGATGGCGATGATGAACGGCACCTTGCGCGCCGAGCCCCCGAGGAACGCCTGCTGCTCCGCCCACAGCCGCTGCGCCGCGGAGACCTGGAGGTTGAGCAGCCGGGAGAGCGGAAGGTACACATCCGCCACCTCCTCCACGTCGAGCTGCTCACCCAGGCCGCGCAGCCCGTCGATGTCGGCGGCCGTCAGGGGCAGCGGGGTGGAGGCACGCAGCGCCCGCCACGCCTCGCGCTCCAGGTCGATGAACATGGAAGCAGCCGTGCTGCCAGGTGCGGACATGAAGAGGCTCCTCCGGGAGAATGTTCACCACCGCCGTCCGCCGCCTACCATAGCCCGGAGGCGGCGCGGACCTTCAGGTTCCGGTGGCCGGGTCCCAACCGTAGAAGCGCTTCAGTTCCTCGTATAGCTCCGGCGTCTTCTCCTGCATCTGCCGGGGCTTCTCGAAGAAGGACTCGGTGGCCACGGCGAAGAACTCCGCCTCGTTGAGCCCGCCGTAGTCGTCCAGCACCTGACGCTCCGGGCGGCGGCCGTCCTGAAGCTTCTGGAAGTGCTCACTCATCACCGAAGCCCAGGTCTGGTAATGCGAGTACATCCGCAACTTGGGTGTCCCATCGAACGCGCCGTCAGCGCGGTCCAGCACGTGGGCGAACTCGTGCGCGGCGGTGTCATGCCCGTCCGCCGGGTTGCGCAGCCCCGCCAGCACCGCCTGCCAGGAGAGGATGACGGAGCCCCAGTGCTTCGCCTCGCCCAGCACCACCCCGGTGCGGTCCGGCAGCTTGAAGGCCTCGGGATAGACGATGACCTCGCGGAGCCCGTCGTAATAGGACAGGTCCAGGTGCACCACGAGCTGCACGGCGGTGGCGGAGACGACGACGCGAATCTCGTCCGTTATCGTCAGCCCGCCCGCCCCGATGAACTCCTTCTCCCAGGCGAAGACCTTGAGCTTGTCGAGGAAGGCCTCTCGCAGCTCGGGGGACAGCGTGCGGAAGAAGGGCACGCGCTTTTCGAGGTGGCCCAGCCACTCCGCCGGGAAGGGGCGGCCGAGCAGCTTCCGACGGCGGAGCTGGCGGATGAGTGAAATCATGATGACGGGCATAGCAGATGTCCGTCGGGACCGCGTCTGGGGGTAGGGTGCGCCTCGTGGGCACAGGCCGGCGGCCCCTGGAAGATGGCACGAACGTGGCACGAGCAATGAGTGGACGACTGGTGAAGTGGAGCGCGGCGCTGCTGTTCGGGCTGCTGGCGCCACGCGTGGACGCACGGGACGAGGGCCCGGTGCAGGTGGTGGACGAGGTCGTGGTGCGCGGCCCGGAGAAGACCCTTCCGGAGACGGTGCAGGCGTTCTCGCGCCTCGACACGGGCGACGGTGTCACCCCGGAGGAGCTGATCCGCGCGGAGCGGCGCCTGGTGGCCACGGGCCTGTTCCAGGAGGTGCGGGTGAGCACCGAGCCCACGGGGCCGGACCGGGTGCGGGTCATCCTGGACGTGAAGGACAAGGCGTCCTGGGTGGTGGCGCCCACCTTCGCGCTGTCCTCGGCCAATGTGGGCGGCGGCCTGCTGTATGCGGAGAACAACCTGTGGGGCCGCGCCAAGAAGTTCGCGACGGCGGCGCAGGTGAGCACGGCGGAGAGCGGCCTGTTCGCCGGCTACCTGGACCCGAACCTCTTCGGGCTGCCACAGCTGAAGCTGAGCCTGGAGGGGCAGCTGCGCAGTGACCGCGTGGACGAGTACCGGGCCGGCGCGAGCCAGGAGGACCCGGTGGTGGTGCGCCGCACGCGCATGAACTCGGCGTCCATCGCCGGAGAGCTGGGGGTGATGCTCTTCGAGCGCGTGCGCGCGGCCGCGAAGTACCGGCTGATGCGCATCGACGCGAAGGCGCCGAGCGACGAGGAGGAGGTCACCACCGAGGCCTTCTCCACGGGCCCCTCGCAGCGGGACGCGTCGCTGCGGCTGATGGTGGGCGTGGACACGCGGCAGAACCTCCACGCGGTGATGGAGGGCCTCAACATCGAGGGCTCCTACGAGGTCTCCAGCCCCGGGGTGTGGAGCGAGTTCCGCTACCGGCGCTTCGGGCTGCTCTACCGGCATGGCCTGCGCCTCTTGGAGGAGCACAACCTGGTGCTGAGGGGCGAGGCGGTCGCCGGAACGGAGCTTCCGTTCCACCAGGAGCTGGTGATGGGCGGCAACTCGCTGCGCGGCTTCCTGCACCGGCAGTTCCGGGGCGACACGCGGCTGTCCTTCACCGCCGAGTACCACTTCCCCCTCTTCACGGTGCGCTCACTGGCCTTCCGGGGCGTGGCGTTCTCGGACACGGGGCTGATGATGTGGCGCGACATTCCCGAGGACGGGCAGCTCCGGGACGTGAATGGGCGCGTGGTGCGGGGCTTCCTGCCGGACGCCGAAGGCGGGCTGAAGGAGGCCACGCTGGCGCAGGGCGTGGGCGGCGGGCTGCGCTTGTACCTGCGCAACGTCGTGCTGCCCCTGGTGGGAGTGGACGTGGCGTACGGCGTGAACTCAGGGGAGTTCCGTTTCTACCTGGTGGCGGGAGTGAATCCCTCCTGAGTAGGTGGCCCGACGCGAGCCCCTGTCAGCCGGGATGTGCACCCGGCGTCAGGAGGCTCGCGTGCCGGCCCCGGTGCATGTCGCGGGTGGGTGTACGCTTCGTCCCTCTCCTCGCGAGTGCCCGTCATGTCCCAGGAACGATTCACGACCAGCCGCGAGGTGTACCACCGCATCCGCTGGGACCCGCGGCTGGATGCTCGCGAGTTCAGCATCGGCTACGACGCGCACCTCGACGCGCTGGAGGAGATGCCCTTCGAGGCGTTCGTCCCGGATGGGGAAATCCCCTGGCACCGCGTCTGGTACTTCAAGCGCGGGCGACAAGTGGTGTGGGACCGCCGGGAGCGCCTCGACCTGCTCGACTCACTCATTCCGCCACCGGTGCAGCCCGCGCCGGTGGCGGTTCCGTCACCCACGAATGTGGGGCCGGCGGGCACCTCTCCCGTCCCCACGTCGGTGGCGTCACCCTCCGATGAGCCAGCCGCGGACATGCAGGCCTCGGGCTTCATGCCGCTGCCGGCCTGGCGCTTCGATACGGGCACTGGCGCCTGGGCGAAAGCCCCGTCCCAACCGGTGGTCACCGGGCCCCTGCCCTCCCCCGAGCGACTCAGCGTCATCACGCTCAATGTCCTCTTCGACCTGTACGACGGAGAGATGCTCGCCACGGAGCGGCGGATGCCCGCGGTGCTCGGCCTCCTGCGAGACACCGGCGCGGACGTCATCGCCTTGCAGGAAGTCACCGCGCCCTTTCTCCGTGCGCTGCTCGCCGAGCCCTGGGTGCGGGAGCAGTACTGGCTCTCCGAAGGTCCGGACGCCGCCACGGTGACACCCTACGGGCAGGTGCTCCTGTCCCGCCTCCCCTTCTCCTCGCTGTTCCAGCGGGCATTCACGCGGGACAAGCGCGTCATCACAGGCGAGCTGGCGCTGAGCGGTGGCTCGCTGTGGGTGGCCACGCACCACCTGATGAGCAACCGCGCGGCCTCGGGCCGGAGCGCACGGGCCGCCCAGGTCCAGGCGCTCGTCGAGTGGACCCGCTCGCTCGGCGCCCAGGGTGGGGACGCGGTCCCCGATGTGGTGCTCGCAGGTGACTTCAACTTCGGCGACGGCGAGCCCGAAGCAGAGCGCTTCACGCAGGCGGGGTTCGTGGACGCCTGGCCCGCGCTGCGCCCCACGGAGCGCGGTGAGACGTACGACCCGTCGCGCAATGCACTGGCTGCCTTCACGACCACCTCGGGCCGCAGTCAGCGCCTGGACCGGGTGATGGTGTGTTCACCCTCGGGACGGCTCGCGCCGGAGACGGTGGAGCTCCTCGGCGAGTCCCCTCTGGAAGGGGCACCGGCGCCGACCGGGGACGCGCTCTACCTCTCGGACCACTTCGGGCTCCGCTGTGTCCTGCGGCGCGGGGGCGCTCCACGACCCAGGGCGGTGACAGCACCCGCACGGGCGCGCACGGCGCCGCTGGTGCACCACACGGCGGTGGTGCTCATCCCGCCCGACGCGGTGTGGGAACCCATCCAGGCGCTGCGCCGGAAGCATGACTCCAAGTTCCATCGCTGGATGCCGCACGTCACCCTGCTCTACCCGTTCCTGCCGGAGGAGTCCTTCGACGAGGCGGAGGCCGTGCTCGCGGCAGCGCTCCGGGACGTGAAGCCGTTCGAGGTGACGCTCGCTGGGTTCAACCACTTCGAGCACCGCGCCAACGTCACCGCCTGGCTGAAGCCAGAGGACCGCCCGCACGGAGCGCTCCAGGCGCTGCACGCCGCGCTGGAAGGGGCGTTGCCCGAGTGCAATGACCAGGGGCGCAAGTCCGCACGCGGGTTCACGCCGCACCTGTCCGTCGGACAGCTTCCCCGCTCGGGAGCCGCTGAAATCGCGCGCACGCTCGCCGGCTGGGAGAAGCACTGGCGCCCGCTCACCTTCGAGGCCCGCGAGGTCTGCATCATCCGGAGGAAGGGCGACACCCCATTCGAGGTGCTGCGCAGGGTTCCACTGGGAGGCCGGAGCGGCGGTACGGGTCGTGCGCCAGGAACTGGAGACAGGCCCCGCCCCTCGGATGAAGGCCCACGCTCCGGCCTGAAACCCGGCCACACGGAGGGTGCCCCCTCGCAGGCGGCGCAGGAGGACGTCCGCCGCCGCAAGGCGCTGTCCAGCCACTCCGCCTCGGATGCTCCGCATACCGGAGCCCCGCGCACCGCATCCATGGAGGAGGACGACCTCTTCCACGATGTGCGCTCCAGATACTCCGCCCCGGACGCCCCGCCTGTCCGAGCCATTCGCACCCATGCGCTGGAGCACCTCACGTCACTCTGTGCGCGAATCGGCACGGAGCTGCACCCGTACGGCTCGTACCTCCTCCGCACGGACGCAGCGGGCAGCGACGTGGACGCGGTGGCCATCGGCCCCTCGCACCTGTCGCGCGAGGCCTTCGCCCACGCCCTCCTCCAGGAGCTGTCCCGCGAGCCCGGAGCCGCCGCCGCCCGCTACGTGGCCGATGCCGCCATTCCCCTGGTGAAGCTGTCCCTCGGCGGCGTGAGCTTCGACATCACCTACGCGAGCCCTCCGGAAGGCATCGCCCCCTGCCCTCCCGAGGAGCTGCTGGCACTGCACGGTGATGCGTTGGACCCCGCCGGCCTCCGCTCCGTCCTGGGCCTCGCGGACACCCAGCGACTGCTCGACGAGGTGACACGAGCCGGTGCCGACCCCGTGCGCTTCAGCACCCTGCTGCGCAACGTGAAGACCTGGGCGAAGGCACGGGGCATCTACTCGCACGCACTGGGCTACCTGGGCGGCCTGTCCTGGTCGGTGCTGGCGGCGTGGGCCTGTACCCGAGCGCCCCGGGAGCATGCGGACTCCGACGTGGCGCTGCTCGCCCACTTCTTCAGCACTTTCGCCAGCTGGCCCTGGCCCCAACCGGTGACGCTCACTCCCGAGACGGCGCGCTACCGGCCCGACGGCAAGCGGGACCTCATGCCCGTCATCGCGCCCTCCGCCCCGGCGCGGAACACCGCCCGCAACATCTCGCGCTCCACCTACCGCGTGCTGCGGGACGAGCTGACCCGGGCACACCTCCAGGTCGAAGAGGCACGAGCCCGGAGCACGGAGGAGTCCTGGGAGGCGCTGTTCGCGCCGGTGGACCTGGCCCAGGACCTGCCCGCCCGGCTGGTGCTCACCGTCGACGCGCCGTCCGCCGAGGCGCGCGAGGCGGCCGCGGGCTGGTTGCTCGGGCATCTCACCGCGCTGGTGTACCGGGCTGGAGGGGGACCGCCGCGTCTTCGCCCGGCCCGTGCCCCCGGCTTCTCCCCTCGGCCCATTCGTCATCGGCCTGGATGCCCGGTCTGCCCCGCGCGGCGCGCTCTCCCAGACGTTGGAAGAGTTCCGCGCGTCCTTCCGGGAATGGAGCCACCGTCCCGAGGGCGCCACGCTCGACGTGGAGCTGACGCCCTGACAGGGAATGCCCCACAACCCATCTCCGGGCCCCGTGTTGAAGGGCCCGGGGAAACGGCCTGCCTGTCCTGCTGAGCGAGGCCGCTCATCCGCGCGGCGCTCGCGCCCGGAGGCAGCGCGGCCCTACTGCAGGTCCGCGGGCAGGGCCGGCGAGGACAGCAGCTCGCGGAACACCTGCCAGCGTCGCTCGGGCGTCGCGCCCGGGCCCGCCTGCCGCTCCACGTACTGCTCCACGAGGTCCTTCCCCAGGTTGTAGTTGATGACATACGCGCGATTGGCGTCGATGAAGGCCATGTTCTGCGTCGCCCGCTCCGGGGACATCAGCGCGTACCGGATGAGCCAGTCGCGGGCCGCCTCGCGGCTGACCGTACCGTCGAGATAGCCGCGCGCGGCCTCGTTGCCCGCGTATGACAGCTTCGCGGTCAGTTCCTCCACGCGCACGTAGTCATCGGCGCGCTTCGGGTCCAGCCCCGCGAGCGGGAAGAGCACGTCGCGTGCGTAGGCTCCCGCGTCGGGGAAGGCCACCTCGATGCCGTAGTTGGCGCTGCCCTCGGCGATGAGCGACATCGGTGAGAACAGCGGGTACACCGAGAACTCCACCCAGCCCCGCTCGCGCACCAGGTGCTGTTCGAGGAGCGCGTTGTAGACGTGGTGGCCGGGGTAGCCCTCATGCGCCGCCAGGTCGATGGCGCGCATGATGAAGATGGGCAGGTCGGTGTTGATTTGAATGAGGCTGGTCGCGTTGCCCTTGAACCAGTTGTAGCCGCCCCAGGGCTTGCCGTTGACGTACTCCAGGGTGAAGGACTCGTGCGCCGGCAGCTTCACGTGCTTCAGCGTGCGGCGCCGCGACTCCTCGATGGCCGTACGGAAGACGGCGTCCATCTTCTCCCGGGGGATGACGAAGTCCTTCCGGTAGCGCTGCAGCCGCTCCCCCAGCGGGCCCGTGCCCGGCACCAGCTTTTCGAGCTTCGCGAGCACCTCCTCGAAGTGGGCCTCCGTGCGCCGCGGCGCGCGTGCGCCATAGAGCGCCTGGCTCTCCTCGTCGAACTTCAGCTTCTCACCCGACAGCATCCGCACCCGCGCGGCCAGGGCCGCCGTCTGGGTGAGCAGGAAGCGACGCCGCATCGCCAGCAGCGCATCCTCCGGCACCGGCACCGCTTCCACCGTCTTCACCAGCGCGGCGGCCTGCTCGCCAATCGCAGCCAGGGGGACCTTCGCCGCCTTGGCCTCCTCCGCCCAGGCGGCGGGCCCGTAGTACGCGTCCACGTAGCTGGCGTCATGCTGCCCCACCGCGAGGACGAGCTTCACGTACTGCTCGGCGGCCGGGTCGAGAGGAGATGAGGTCTTCATGGTTGAGGCGGTCGAGGTCTGGGACTCAGGCGCCGCGCCACGGGTGGCACAGGCCAGCAGAGTGGAGGACAGGACGAGGGTGGACAGCCATCGGAAACGTGTGTGCATGTTGTCACCAGGTTGTAGGGCGTGCGCGCGGCCCTGGCCAGCCATGTGTCCGCGTGACGTGCGATGATGCACGACTCGCTTCCTCACGGAGGACGTCCATGGCTGAAACCTATCGCGTCGCGCGGCTGCCCATCCGGCTGCGCGGCTTCGTCTTGCCGGACACGACCGCGCAGTTCGAGGGGTACGTCGAGCCGGGCGACTACCACGTGCTCGAGGAGCGGCGCAGCTTCCCCACGCCCGACACCGACTACGCGCGGCTGGAGGTGCCGACGCTGGGCGCGCTCGACACCTGGATTTGCGTGCGCTGGAGGACGCAGCAGTACGCCCGGCTGCTGGATTTGGAGAAGCCCCCACCCGTGGAGCGCCTGTCCTTCAGCGTCGAGCCGCTCGCCGTGGACGAGGCGCACCTCACGTCGCTGCTGCCGGCGTTCCGCGACTACCGCTACGAGTTCGACGTCGCCCGCTACCCGTGGGTGCTCCCGGGCATCCGCCTGCCGCTCGCCCCGCCCGCTGTGAACAACTGCTGCACCTTCGTCGAGGCCCTCACGGTGAAGGCCTTCGCCGACGCGCACGGCACCGCCTTCGAGTGGGATGCGCGCCGCCACCGGCAGATGATGATTGTGTCCACCGAGGACTACTTCTCACCCGTGACGGCGGCGGTGGAGAGCGGCATGGGCATTCCCGCGCCGTCGCCGGACGTGCCGCCCCACCCGTGGACGCTGGTGCAGGGCTGGCGCAACCAGTGGCGCTCCGGGCACACCTTCCTCGTCGTGGACCACCATGCGCCCACCGACAAGGTGCTGATGCTGGAGTCCAACAGCGCCTACGCACTGGACGGCGTTGGCTACCGTGGCATCGGCAATTTGCGCGACCAGGGAATCACGCCTCCCGCGCGGTGGTGGGAGCACCCCGATGTGTGGACGTGGCGCCGCGTCTGCTCCACGTACCTCTTCCGGCAGCAGGCCTGGCTGAAGGTCCGCAATCGGCGGCTGTCCGGACTCGAAAAGCCCCCTCGCTGACCCGTTCCGGTATTCCTGGTACTCCATGGTTGGCGCGGCTGCATCCGACATCCAGGCCGCGCCGCGAAAGGAACCAGGACATGGGAAAGCGACGACAGGAGAGGCGTTGGCAGGGGGCACTGCTGGGACTCGTCACGGCCCTGACGGGCTGCGCGCCGGACATGGAGGGCGCGGAGGAGGCGCTTCCCGCCACGGAACAGCAGGCGCTGGCCGCGTGCTCGTACTCCATCACCACGAACACCTACGTGGGCGCGGACTGGTGGGGCACGATTGTCTTCAAGAACACCGGCACGGCGGCCATGACGAGTCCCACCATCGCCTTCGGCATTCCGAGCGGCTTCACCTGTGACTACGACGAGCCGGGCTGGACGCATACCCAGAGCGGCACGACGTGCACGTACTCGCGGACCTCGCCGCTGAGCGTCGCGGCCAATGCGTCGTACACGTTCTATTACTCGACGACGTCCAACGTGAGCTTCACGGCGACCAACGTGACCATCACCGACCCGAGCTGTGGCAGCACACCGCCGCCGCCGGGCAATGGGCTGACCGCCAACCAGAAGAAGGTGGCGGAGGACCTGACGAGCATCTGGGAGAACGACACACCGGCCATCAACTACGCGTACTCGGAGAACATCCAGGACGGGCGCGGGTACACGAGCGGGCGCGCGGGCTTCTGCACCGGCACGGGCGACGCCATCCAGGTCATCCAGTGCTACGTCAACCTGCGCAGCGCGGCCAATGGCAACCTGATGGCGAAGTACATGTCGGGGCTCACCACCATCAACAACCGCTTCCTGTCGACGGGGCAGTCCCAGGCGTCCACGGCCGAGCTGGACTCGGTGGGCAACTGGGTGGCGGACTGGGCAACCAGCTACAACAACACCACCACCCGGGCGGACTTCAAGACATGCCAGGACCAGGTCAACGACAAGCTCTATTACACGCCCGCGATGAACGAGTCCGCGAAGTGGGGCCTCACGCAGGCGCTGTCGAAGGCCGCGCTGTACGACGCCTTCATCAACCACGGCGAGTCCGGCGCCCGGAGCATCATCCGCGCCGCCAACACCGCGCTCGGCAACTCGGGGCAGGTGGCGCCCGCCATCGGCTACAACGGCATCACCGAGAGCGCCTGGCTCCAGAAGTTCCTGGAGAAGCGCCGCGACGTGCTCGCGGCGGACTCCACGTGGATTGAGGCCGTGGACCGCGTCGCCGCCTACGAGAAGCTGCGCCGTCGCGGCAACTGGGACCTGGGCACGGCCTTCCGGAACGATGTCCGCGCGAGGGACTGCTGGGGCACCACGTACCCCTTCAGCGGCTACACCGTGCGCGCCATCAACCCGGATGGCACCTGGAGCACGCCGGGTTCGTTTACGTACTCCTGCCAGTAGCCGTCACCAGACGTGAGCCCGGCGGTACGGCGCGCTACCGAAGTGGTGCGTCGAACCGCCTGCGGCGCAGGTCCAGCATCCACGCCTCCAGCGCGTCCACGGCCTCCCCGGGCGGCTCCTCGGGGAGGACGGACGCGGGCACGGCCGCGTCGAGCACCTCGAAGGAGCGCGCCACCTCGGCGCGCCACTTCCTGCTCAGCTCGTCCGGCAGCTCGCTCTTCTCCCCGCGCCGCTTCTGCTCCACCAGCGCGTGCGCCTCCGAGAAGCCATACCCGTCCAGCAGCTCGGTGACGTCCGTCTCCACCGCGCCGGTGCGCAGCGCGTGCGTGCCCGTCAGGGTGGTGCGCAGGACATAGAGCAGCTTCTTGGCGGACCGGAAGCCGCTCTTCTCCCACTCGCGCAGCTGGCCCTGGGCAAAGCCCCGATAGTGCCGGTGCAGCCGCCGCGACAGCACGGCGCGCACGTGGGGCTTCAGCCCCTCCAGCTCCGGCGAGGCGCGCAGGCTGATGGCCCCCAGCACGCGCTCGATGTAGTTGCCGTTGCCCTGGAGGATGCCCTGGAGCACCGGCTGCAGCTCGTTGGACGAGTAGTCCACCTCCACGCCCTCCAGCACCTCCAGCCGCTCGGCCGCTACGTGCCGGGGCTGCAGGGCCAGCAGCGCCGCGGTGGGCGCCACGTGGATGGACTTCAGGTCCAAGTCACTGTCGGGCGAGGGAAAGCCATACGCGTGCGCACCGGACAGGGCGATGACGAGGTGCTCGCGCTTCGCCGACTCCTCGTCGAGCACCCGGTCCGCCACCACGCGCTCATGTTCCTTCAGCGTGCCCTTCATTCCGGCTCCCTCCACTCCATGGCCGGGGCCTCCGGCGCGTCGCGTCCCAGCGGGCCGGGCTCCTTCAGCACCCAGCGCCGCGCCACCTCGTCTCCCACGCGCCGCAAGAGCGCGTCCGCCCGGGGGTAGTCCGGGTGGTCCGGCAGCTTGCTGTCGCGGTGCGCCGCCTCCAGCTCCGGCGCCATGGCCTCGGCGTCCCGCAGCACGTCCTCCAGCGGCACGCGGCCCGCCTTGATGTCCAAGAGCCGCGCCTTCAGCGCGCCCGAGGCCTCGAAGGTGGGCTCCCCTTCCCGCAGCCACCCGGTGGCCGTGGCCACCAGGCGCAGCAGGTTGTACGCATTCTTCGGCCGCAGCTCGCGCGCCGACGGAGGCCGCTGCCCGCCGCCCCGCGCGTACGCGGTGAGCGCCGCGAAGTCATTGGCCGTCAGCAGGCCCTGGTCCCACAGCGAGCGGTAGAGCTGCTTGACGTACGTCTTCGCCGCCAGCAGCGCGTCCTGCTGCGAGGGCGCGCCCCGAGGGGACACGGCGGCCAGCCGCTTCGCCACCTCGTCCAGGTCCGGAGCGGGTTCCTCGCAGAGCCACTCCAGCAGGAGGTCGCGGTGCTCCGCCAGCCGCTGGCTGCGGGTGAGCTTGTCGAGCTGGCTCATGGCGTAGCGGCCGAAGCTGCCGAAGATGGCCTTGGACACGAAGATGCCACGCTCGGCCAGCAGCCACTCGCCGAGGACGTCCGTGGCCCTCGCGCCGGGGACGAACAGCGTCTCCAGCGTGTTGGGGTCGGCGCGCAGGGCCTGCTCCACCGTCTTGCGGACTTCCCAGTACGTGGTGCTTCCGTCGGCGCTGACCAGGTCCATAGGCGCCTCGACGAGGCCGAAGGTCCACGGCAGCGGCAGGGCGAACACGCCGCGCACGTCCACGTCCGAGCTCTCGTTGGCCAGGCCCCATGCATGGCTGCCCACGCGCGTCTCCAGCACCACGCAGGGCGTGAGCGCATTCCACGCCGCCTCGCGGCGCCGGGCGAAGTTCATCTGCCCCGTGCGGCGCGGCACCAGCTCCTCGCGGGCGAACCAGACCTCGCCCACGCCAACAATCTGCACGTCGAAGCCGCCGTCATGCGCGCGGACGACGCGGCCCACCACGCCCTGGGGGATGCGGCGCCCGCCCGAGGCCATGCGCTCCACGCGCGTCGTCACCTCGGTGCCGTGCGGCAGGGGCACCGACAGCCGGTCCACCTGCTCCAGGCCCCGGATGCGTCCGGCGCCCGTGCGCGGAGAATCCGTTGGAGAATCACCCATTGCCCACCTCCCGATGCTCTGCGGGGTCATCGAAGACGCGGCGGCCCGCGCGGACCTGACCGGCGCCACCCCATGCTAGCCCGGGAGGGGGTGGGGACACGCCGGCCCGGCTGCTCAGGACGCGCCCGGGTCCTTCGGTGGGAGGGAGAACCGGGCGACGAGCTGCTCATAGGGCGGCAGGTTGATGACCGTCTCCAGGGCCTCGCGGTAGGCATCCTCGAGCTCCCAGGCCGCCTTCGAGTAGCTCAGACAGAGCAACTGGAGGTCCGGGTCCGCGTCCTCGCCTGCCGCCGTGACTTCAGCCTCCAGGCGATGGCGCTCCGCCTCCACCGCCTGGATGGCCATCATCAGCGTGCGTCCACTCACCTCGGGCATGTCGACCTCGTCACCCCATCATCGCGGGTTCAGTGCGTCCCCGTCACCCCGGCGTCATGCCCGCGCTCCGCGGCCAGCGTCGTCTCGGGGTCTGGCCGCTTGTCGCGCATGGTGACGAACTCCTCGGCCGCGGTGGGGTGGATGCCCACCGTCGCGTCGAACTGCGCCTTGGTGGCCCCGCACTTCACCGCCACCGCCAGCCCCTGGATGATTTCCGGCGCGTCGGCCCCCACCATGTGGCAGCCCAGCACCTTGTTGGAGGTGCGCTCCACCACCAGCTTCATCATCGTCCGCTCGTTGCGCCCGCTGAGCGTGTGCTTCATCGGCTTGAAGCTGGCGACGTAGACATCCACCTGCCCGTGGCGCTCGCGTGCCTCCAGCTCGGACAGGCCCACGCAGGCCACCGGCGGCTGGCTGAAGACGGCGGACGGCACGTTGGTGTGGTCCATCTTCATCGGGTTCTTGTTGTACAGCGTCTCCGCCAGCGCGCGGCCCTCGGCGATGGCCACCGGCGTGAGGTTGATGCGGTCCGTGACGTCGCCCACCGCGAAGATGCTCTCCACCGACGTGCGGGACCACTCGTCCACCCTCACCGCGCCCCGCGCATCCAGCGTCACGCCCACCTCCTCCAGCCCCACCCCGCCCGTGTTGGGCACCCGGCCGGTGGCGTAGAGCACCGCGTCCACCTCCAGCGTCTCCCCCGCCTTCGTCAGCAGGCTCACCCCGTCATCGCGCTTCTCGATGTCGCGCACGAAGGTGTCCACCTGGAACTCGATGCCCTTCTTGCGCATCTCCTCCGTGAGGAAGCCGCGCACGTCCCCGTCGAAGCCGCCCAGCACCGTGGGGCCCCGGATGATGACCGTCACCTTCGAGCCCAGCCCGTGGAACACGCCCGCCAGCTCCACGCCAATGTACCCGCCCCCCACAATCGCCAGCCGCTTCGGCAGCGAGGGGAAGGACAGCGCGTCGTCCGAGGTCAGCGCATGCTCGATGCCCGTCACGTCCGGAGGCAGGTACGGCCGCGAGCCGGTGGCCACGAGGATGCGCTCGGCCGTGTACCGCTTGCCCCCCACCTCCACCGTGTGCGCGTCCACCACCTTCCCGCGCCCCTCCACCACCGTCACGCCCGAGTCGCGCAGGAGCCGCGCATACACGCCGCCCAGCCGGGCCAGCTCCTTGTCCTTGGCCTCGCGCAGCCGCGCCCAGTCGAAGGTCGGCTCCGGCACCGTCCACCCGTAGCCGGCCGCGTCCTGGAAGTCCTCGTGGAAGTGCGAGCCGTACACCAGCAGCTTCTTGGGCACGCAGCCCCGGTGCACGCAGGTGCCGCCCAAGTCACGGTCCTCGCAGAGCGCCACGCGCGCCCCGTGGGAGCCCGCCCTGCGGCTGGCCGCCACGCCGCCGGAGCCGCCGCCAATGGTGAACAGGTCGAAGTCGTAACGGGCCATGGTCCTCTCTCTCCTCCGTGCGTGCCGGACAGCACTCCCAGAGATAGCCCCTGGGAGGCGCCCGCCGCATGGGAAGTGAGGGGCCCGGCGCCCGAACCCGCGACCAGCGGACAGTGGGCCGCTTCAGCTCCGGGCCTGGGCCAGCGCCATGATGCGCTCGCGCAGGTGCGCCAGGAGCCGCCGCGTCCCGTCCAGCTCCGCCTTGCAGCGCTCCAGCCGCTCCGCCATGCCCTCCAGGTTGCGCGTGTCGGCGCGCAGCTCGATGTCACGGCACTGCGCCTCCAGCGAGGTGGCGCCGAACCAGGCCGCGTTGGACTTGAGCGTGTGGGCGGCCCGGCCCAGGTCGTCCGCGCGCCCCCGCTCCAGCGCGGTGAAGGCGTCGTCCAGGAGGGCCGGCATGCTCTGCAGGGCCGTCTCGATGAGCTCCGGGAGAATCTGCCCCGACTGCGTCCCCAGCTCCCGCCACAGGCGGGAGAGCGCGGAGGGCTCCAGGCCGGGGATGCGCGCCGCCTCGGGCAGCTCGTCCAGGAAGGAGGGCGGCGGAGGGACGGGCGCGGCCGGGCGCCGGCCCAGCAGCGCCTCGGAGCGGCGGGGCTGGCAGCGCAGCAGCGAGGCGGCCAGGGCATCCACCCGGATGGGCTTGCCCAGGAAGTCGTCCATGCCCACCGCGAAGCACTGGTCCCGGTCCGAGTCCATGGCGTTGGCCGTCATCGCGATGATCCACGGCTGGACGTGCGGCGGCAGCTCCGCGCGGATGCGGCGCGTGGCCTCCAGGCCGTCCATCTCCGGCATCTGCAGGTCCATGAACACCACGTCGAAGCGCTGCAGCTGCAGCGACTTGAGGGCCTCGCGCCCGTTGAAGGCCACCTGCGCGCGGTAGCCCAGCTTGTCGAGCACGAGCAGCGCCAGCTTCTGGTTCGTGGGGTTGTCCTCCACGAGCAGGATGTCCAGCGGCAGCCGGTCTCCCGGCCGGTCTCCGGAGAAGGGGTTCTGCCGTGGCGAGCGCTCCACCCGGGCCGCGTGCGCGTGCTTCGTCACGTCGTGCGAGAAGCAGGACATCAGCGCGTCATGCAGCTGCGACGCCTTCACCGGGCGGGACAGCACGCCGGAGAACAGCCCCTCCGGGGTGACGCCCCGCCGGCCCGGCGACGTGAGCAGCAGGAGCGGCAGCGTCTGCATGTCGCCCCACTGGCGGATGCGCGCCGCCAGCGCCGGCCCGTCCAGCCCCGGCATCAGGTGGTCGATGAGGGCCACGTCGAAGCGCGCG
>JBKGHK010000909.1:0-3573 GCA_046520375.1 Pyxidicoccus sp. 3LFB2 | reverse complement strand
CGCCCGGCGGGCATGCCTCCGGGCCCGGCGTGGGGGAGGGGAGGCGGGCAGCCTCAGGCGATGGTTTCGTCGCCCAGCAGGTAGCGACCGGTGCGCCACAGGGCGGTGATGTCGTGCACGTCCAGCTCGAAGCGGGGCACCTGGATGATGGGGACCCCCGGGCAGGCGGCCTGGAGCTGGGAGATGCCCTCCGTGTCCTGCTCGGCGAGGACCTGGAGCTCGCGCAGCGTCTCCTCCACCTTGGCGCGGCGGGTGGGCGTCAGCGTGGCCGCGTCCGTCCACAGGGCCTCGGGCGGCATGGGGTGCACGCGGTTGACGACCAGCGCCACCACCTCCATCCGGTGCTGCTTGAGCATCGAGTGGAAGTGGATGGCCTCGTCCATGCGCTCCGGGTGGGGGCTCGTCACCAGCACGAAGCCGGTGCTCGGGTCCTCCAGCAGCTCCCGCACGCCGCGGGCGCGCTCGCGGAAGCCCTCGTTCAGGGAGGAGATGGAGAGCATGAAGTTGGACAGCTCCTGCAGCATCTCCGTGCCGGTGAACTTCGCCAGCGCCCGCATGACGTAGCCGCTGCGGTTGAACAGCGACATGCCCAGCTTGCCGGCCTTGAGCGCCGGGGTGAGCAGCCACTTCGCCGCCTCGTTGTCGAGGAAGTCCAGCACCCGGTTGGGCGCGTCCAGGAAGTCCAGCGCGTGCGCGGTGGGCGGCGTGTCCAGGACGATGAGCTCGTGGGCGTTGCGGCGGCGCAGCTCCCAGAGCTTCTCCATGGAGATGTACTCCTGGCTGCCCGCCAGGGCCGTGGAGAGGGACTGGTAGAAGCGGTTGGCGAGGATGCGCTCGCGCTGGTCCGGCGGAGCGACGCGGGTAATCAGCTCGTCCCACGTCTGCTTCATGTCCAGCATCATCGCGTACAGCGCCGCGCGGGCCTGGATGCCGAGCGGCTCCAGAGCGGTGGCGGGCACGCGCGTCTCCGTGTTGCCCAGGCCGGTGAGGCCCAGCGAGTTGGCCAGCCGCTTCGCCGGGTCGATGGTGCACACCAGGCTGGAGCGTCCGTCCACCGCGGCGCGCAGGGCCAGCGCGGCGGCCGCCGTCGTCTTGCCCACGCCTCCCGAGCCCACGCAGATGAGGACGCGCTTGCCCGAGAGCGCGGAAGCCAGGGCCGTCGTACTCACATCTCCCCCGTCACCATCGGTTCGAGGTGCCCCATGACCTGCTCAATCGCGTCGCGTCCGAACTCGGGCGTGAACAGCCGGGGCACCGTGAAGAGCGGGGCGTGCAGGTTGCGCTCCAGCTTCGTCCCCGCGAGCACCGCCTGCGCCGCCCGGTCATGGTGCGCCTTGGCCACGTGGTGCAATTCCGGGTGGCCGAGCAGCGCCTCCAGGTCCGCCTCCGTGAAGCGCTCCGGGAAGGCCTGGTTGAGCACCGCCGCGTACGTGCGGATGTTCACCTTGTCACGCAGCGCCGCGTGCAGCTCCAGCGCCTCGTTCACCGGCATCTCCTCGGCCAGCGACACCAGCACCGTCGCCGTCACCGCCGGGTCCACCAGCAAGTCCCGCATCTTCTGGGCCTCGCGGGACATGGGCCCCGGGGGCACCGTCTGCACCAGCACCTGCGGCACGCTGAGAAAGGAGATGGCGTGCCCGGTGGCCGGCGCGTCCATGACCACGGTGTCGAAGCGCGGGCGCCCGTCGGGCCCCGTCTCCTGCAGGTGGTACATGATCTTCCCGAGCAGCACGAGCTCCTGCAGGGAAGGGATGAAGCGCAGGAAGTAGCGCACCAGCCGGTTCTCGAAGACCGTCTTGTAGAGGGTCTCGAAGCGAAGAACCATGAGGCCGTACTCGCGCATGGCCTCCTGGGGGCGCACATTCACGGCCCAGAGGTTCTCCTCCAGCAGCGTGACTTCCGGGCCAGCGGCGGGAAGCTCCAGGAAGCGGCTGATGCGCTCCTGGGTGTTCACCTCGCAGACGAGCGTCTTGCGTCCCGCGCGCGCGGAGGCCAGGGCGAGGGCCGCGGCGATGGTGCTCTTGCCCACTCCGCCCTTGCCGGAGACGATCCACAGACGCTTGTCGAGAAGTCCGGCCATAAAGAGAGCGGCGAACCGTAGGAATCGTGTCTCCAGGAGTCAACGCGTTTGGCCACGTGTTGTTGCGCTGCTTGACACGTCGCGTTGGCCCCTCCCAGAGTGCGGCGTCTTTTTCCTGACTTCCTGCGGGCCCCGGCGGGCCTCGTACGTGAGGACGCGCTTTCCCATGCTCAAGAACAACCCGGTGATGAAGAAGCTCGTGGAGACGGGCGAGGAGCGGATTGGCAAGCTGGCGCAGCAGCTGCTGTCGAACGAGAAGTTCGTGGCGACGGTGCAGACGCTGGTGTCCCGCTCGCTGGCCGCGAAGGGCACGCTGGACAGCGCGCTGCGCTCGGCGCTGTCGGCCATGAACCTGCCGTCCACGGCGGACCTGGAGCAGCTGCGCTCGAAGGTGGACGACCTGGAGCGGCTCTTGGCTTCCGTCGAGGGCAAGGTGGACACGCTGGTGGCGGCGAAGACGTCTTCCAAGAAGTAGCCACCCTCGCGGCGGCTGAGGAGTCCCGGCCATGCGGCGCATCGCGTTCATCAACGAGAAGGGCGGCACCTGCAAGACGACGTTGGCGGTGAACACCGCCGCGTGGCTCGTGCGGGAGCGGGGCCTGCGCGTGCTGCTGGTGGACCTGGACACCCAGGGCCATGCGGGCAAGGTGCTGGGGGTGGACGTGCGCACGCTGCCGCGCAACGTCTTCCACCTGCTCACGGACGAGGCGGTGCGCTTCGAGGACGTCGTCCAGCGCTCGGCGACCGAGGGACTGGACGTGCTGCCCGCGTACAAGGAGATGGCGGACTTCCCGGTGGCGGTGGCCGGCGACGCGCGCAAGGCCTGGCGGCTCGCGGACCGGCTGCGCGCGGCGGAAGCCGCGGGCTATGACGCCATCGTCTTCGACGCGCCCCCGTCCATGGGGCTCACCACGCGCAACATCCTGGTGGCCTCCACGGAGGTGGTGGTGCCGGTGGCGCTGACGTACCTGGCGTTGGATGGCTGCGCGGAGGTGGCGGACACGGTGCGGCAGGTGGGCGAGGCGGAAGGCCGGCCGGAGCTGCGAGTCACCAAGGTGGTGCCGACGCTGTACCGGAAGACGGCGCTGGCCACGGCGATTCTCGAGCGCCTGAAGGCCTACTTCCCGGACGCGCTGGCGGCCACGCCGCTGGGCTACGACGTCAAGGTGGACGAGGCCCAGAGCCACGGGCAGACCATCTGGGAGTACGCCCCGAAGAGCCGGGGCGCGCAGATGCTGGCGGCCATCGCCGCCGAGCTCCACGGCAGTCCCGCTCCCCGGAAGCGGAGGCGGGCGCCGGAGGTGGCGTAGGGCGCGGCCGGCGACGGCTCGCGCCCCTCGCGCGACTACTGCTGCTTCTTCTGCTGCTCGACCTGCTCGAGCTTCTTCTCCAGATCCTCCAGACGCTGGGTGAGCGACGCCATGTCGCGGCCCAGGGCGGGGAGGTTTCCGGTGAGGTTCTCGACGACGTGCTTCACGCGCTCGTCGATCTTC
>JBKGHK010000908.1:0-3575 GCA_046520375.1 Pyxidicoccus sp. 3LFB2 | reverse complement strand
CACAACGGTTCGGGTGTACGGGGCAGCAAACGCAGTGCGCAGGGCAGCAAGGCGGCACAGGCAGCGGGTCCAGCAGGGCAGCAACGTGGTGCGGGGGCAGGGGGCGGCACGCAGTACGGTCGAGACAGCACGGCGGTACACGCAGTGGCGGTACGGGGCGGTACGGGCGGCGGCGGGTAGGGCGGGGTAGCGCGCAGCACGGCAGTGACGGCGAGGCGGTACAGCTCGCACAGTCGGACGGCTCGGGCGTGGGAGATGGGGAGAGGGAGCCGGTCCTCAGCGGAGGAGTGCATTCGCGAGGACCGGTTCGCCTCATCTAGACCGCACGGCGCCAGTGATTCCCAACACTCCAGCGACACAGCGCTCGCGCCAGAAGACCCGGCGCGCCTGTCGAAGACCCTGGAGCCCAGCTACACGGTCGGCTGAGGCTGCGACTCGATTCCGAGCGCCTCGTGCGCGAAGCGGAACATGCGCGCATTGAGCTGCTCCAGGAACTGGAGCGGATGCCGGCCCGAGCGGTCCGCCGCGTCCTCCAGCTTCTCCTTGCAGCGCAAGTCATTGCACAGCGTCACGCCCACGCGGCGCCTGTTGTCCACGTCAGTGGTGAGCATGCCCACCTCGCTGGACGAGCCGTAGCTGTGGCACCACTCGCACATGCGGTAGGTCGGCTCCCCGCCCGGCGGCTCGCGGCGGAAGATGATGCCAATGGGCTTGCGGCTGCCGGGGGCGGAAAAGATGAGGTACACGCGCGCGCCGGACGTCTCGACCCACGCGAGGTAGTCCCGGACGAAGAGCGGGAAGGTGATGCCCGCGGGCATCTCGATGACCCGGCGGTCTCGCGAGCGGAAGGACTCGATGAGCGCCCGGTCGTTCTCGAATCGAAACACGACGGCTCCTTGGCGAACGCCTGCACTAACAGCCGGGCTTCACCATATCCACTCGAACCAGGAAAGCAGCCGGGCCCCCTCTCGCCCGTCCCAGGGACACCCAGGACGCCGCTGCCAGACGGGCACGCGACGAAGCGGGCCAACGTGTTGCGCATGCGTCACTTTGGTAGTTCGACGCATCCTGAGCCATGATGGCCCCGCGTAGCATGGCCTTCCCCAGGAGATTCCCGTGCCCCCTCAACCCCCGCACTTCCACATCGCCATCGCGGGCAGCGGCTTTGGCGGCCTCGGCATGGCCATTCGCCTGAAGCAGGAAGGCTTCCGGGACTTCGTCATCTTCGAGCGGGCCCACGACGTGGGCGGCGTCTGGCGGGACAACTCCTACCCGGGCTGCGCGTGCGACGTGCAGTCCCACCTCTACTCGTTCTCCTTCGCGCCGAACCCGGGCTGGTCCCGCGCCTTCTCGCCCCAGGGCGAAATCCACGCCTACCTGCGCGACTGCGCGGACCGGTTCGGCATCCGGCCGCACGTGCGCTTCCAGCACGCGGTCCGCGAGGCCCGCTGGGATGACACCCGGCAGCGCTGGCACATCGAGACCTCGGAGGGCCCCTACACCGCGGACGTCTTCATCTCCGCCGTGGGCGGGCTGAGCGAGCCCGCCGTTCCCAACCTGCCCGGCCTGGAGCGGTTCCAGGGCAAGGTGATGCACTCGGCGCGGTGGGACCATGGCTATGCGCTGACGGGCCGCAGGGTGGCCGTCATCGGCACCGGCGCCTCCGCCGTCCAGTTCGTCCCGGTCATCCAGCCCCAGGTGGGCCGGCTGCTCATCTTCCAGCGCACGCCTCCGTGGGTCATGCCCCGCAAGGACCGCCCCATCGGCGAGGGGATGCGGCGGCTGTATCAGCGCATGCCGGGCGTGCAGCGCGTCACCCGGGGGCTCATCTTCGCGCTGCGCGAATTCCTGGCGCTGGGGTTCATGAACCCCTGGATTCTCAAGCTGGGCCAGCGGCGCGCGCTGCGGCACCTGGAGCAGGCCATTCCGGACCCGGCGCTGCGCGCGAAGCTCACGCCGAACTACACCATGGGGTGCAAGCGCGTCCTCGTGTCGGACGACTACCTGCCCGCGCTCGCGAAGCCGAACGTCGACGTCCTCACCGACGGCATCCGCGAGGTGCGTGAGCACTCCATCGTCACGGCGGACGGCACCGAGCACCCGGTGGACGCCATCATCTTCGGCACCGGCTTCCATGTGACGGACATGCCCATTGCCCACCACATCCACGGGCGCGGCGGGCGCTCGCTGGTGGAGGCCTGGGGCGGCACCATGAAGGCCCACCTGGGCACCTCGGTGAGCGGCTTTCCCAACCTCTTCATGCTGCTGGGGCCCAACACGGGGCTGGGCCACACCTCCGTCATCCTGATGATTGAGAGCCAGCTGGAGCATGTGCTCGGCGCGCTGCGCTACCTGGAGGGCCGGGGCCTGGCGGCCGTGGAGCCCACGCCCGAGGCGCAGGCCGAGTTCATCCAGCACGTCGACACCCGCATGGCGGACACCGTCTGGATGCAGGGCGGCTGCGTGAGTTGGTACCTGGATGCCACGGGGCGCAACTCCACCCTCTGGCCGGGCTTCACCTTCACCTACCGGCGGCGCGTGGAGCGCTTCGAGCCCTCCGAGTACGTCGCCATCTTCCCCCATGGCCACCGGCCCGCCGCGCTGCCCGCGCCGTCCCGGGACATGGCCCATGCCTGAGCACTCGTCCTCGTTTCCCGAACGACGCATTGGAGGCACCCCATGAAGACGGTGAAGGACAGGGTCGCGGCGATTACCGGAGCGGGCTCGGGGATTGGCCGGGCCACGGCGGCGCTGCTGGCGCGCAATGGCTGTCATGTCGCGCTGTCCGACGTGAATGAGCAGGGCCTGGCGGAGACGGCGGAGCAGTGCCGCAGTCACGGCGTCCAGGTGCGCGCCACGCGGGTGGACGTGGCCCAGCGTGACGCCGTCCATGGCTGGGCGGACGAGGTGGCGCGGGAGTTGGGCCGTGTCCACGTCATCGTCAACAACGCTGGCGTTGCGCTGGGCGCCACCATCGAAGACACCCGGTACGAGGACTTCGAGTGGCTGATGAACATCAACTTCTGGGGCGTGGTGCACGGCACCAAGGCCTTCCTCCCGCACCTGCGCGCGGCGGGTGAGGGCCATGTCATCAACGTCTCCAGCGTCTTCGGCCTCATCGGCGTGCCCACCCAGGGCGCCTACAACTCGGCGAAGTTCGCGGTGAAGGGCTTCACGGAGGCGCTGCGCCAGGAGCTGGAGGTGGAGGGCGTCCCCATCGGCGTCACCTGCGTCCACCCGGGCGGCATCAAGACCAACATCGCGCGCAACGCGCGGCTGACGCAGCGCAAGGGCTGGGTGGACGAGCGCTCCAACAAGGACTTCGAGAAGTCCTTCTCCACCACGCCGGAGCGCGCCGCCTCGGACATCCTCGCCGCCATCCTCAAGAACCGGCGGCGCCAGCTCATCGGCGGAGACGCCGTCTTCATCGACCTGATGCAGCGGCTGCTGCCCACCTTCTACCAGCGGCTGGTGGTGGCGGGCGCGAAGCGCCGTCGGCGCAAGCTGCTGGAGAGCGCGACTTGAAGCCACCCCGCACGCCCACGCGCCATACCGCTCCCGAGCGCCCGGCCTCT
>JBKGHK010000907.1:0-3580 GCA_046520375.1 Pyxidicoccus sp. 3LFB2 | reverse complement strand
GCGAAGAGCAGCACCGCCAGCGCCGCGACGAAGACGGCCCCGCCCGCGCCCAGGGCCCGCCGCCGGAAGCCTCGCGCAGCTCCGGCGTGGGCGCCTCATGCGTGAGGTACACCGCCGCCAGGAAGGCGAAGAGGCACAGCGCGAGGACACCCACCACCCAGGCGAAAGGGGTGAGCCACGAGGCGAAGAAGCCGCTCACCACCACGCGGCCCTCCACGCGGATGGAGCCGCTCACCACCGCGGCCACGCACATGCCCAGCAGCACCGGCGCGATGACGCTCGCCACGCTGAAGACGAGGCCCCACTGTCGCTGCACCGCGTCTCCCCGCACGTCGTAGGTGCGGAAGGTGAAGGCGGCGCCCCGGAAGACGATGCCCAGCAAGAGCAGCGTCAGCGGCACGTGCAGCGCCACGCTCAACACGGCGAAGGCGCGCGGGAAGCCGGCGAACAGCAGCACCACGCCGACGATGAGCCAGATGTGATTCACCTCCCACACCGGCCCCAGCGCATGGGCGATGAGCGCGCGCTGCTCCTTCTTGCGTGGGCCGCTGGCCAGCAAGTCCCAGACGCCGCCGCCAAAGTCCGCGCCACCGAAGAGGGCGTAGAGGACGAACGTCCCCGCCACCGCGAAGCCCAGCACCGCCTCAGTGGACATGGCCATCTCCCGCGTGCCGTCCCGGCAGCGTGCCCGCCACCTGCCGCACCATGAGGAACACCACCGTCACGCCGAGGAAGAGGTACACGGCGGTGAAGGTCCAGAAGGGCGCCGCCAGGTGCGGCACGGGCGTCACCGCGTCCGCGGTGCGCATGACGCCGCGGACAATCCACGGCTGCCGGCCCCACTCGGTGACGAGCCACCCCGCCTCCAGCGCCACCACCCCCAGCGGCCCCGAGAGCAGCCACGCCCACGTCAGCCACCGCCCCTCCGGCCACGCCTTGCGCTTCCACCGCAAGCCCAGCGTCACCAGCGCCAGCAGCGCCATGAGGCTGCCGGTGCCCACCATGATTTGGAAGGCCAGGTGCACCTTGGCCACCGGAGGCCATTCGTCGCGGGGGAATTCATTGAGCCCCTTCACCTCCGCGTCCGGGTCCGCGAAGGCGAGGATGGACAGGCCCTTCGGAATCTCCACGCCGCCGCCCAGCCGCAGCGGCGCGCCGCGCTCCGTCTCGAAGTGGCTCTCCATGGCGGCCAGCTTCACCGGCTGCTCGCGGGCCACGTGCTTCGCGGACAGGTCCCCAATCAACGGCTGCAGGAGCGCGGTGGCACACGCCAGGGGCAGCGCCACCGACAGCGCCTTGCGGTGGAAGGCCGCGCCCGGGTGGCGCAGCAGCACGAAGGCGTGGATGCCCGCCATGGCGAAGGCGCTCGCTTGATAGCAGGAGAGCAGCACGTGCGCCGTCTGGTACTGCCAGCCGGGGCTGAACATGGCCACCAGCGGCTCCACGTCCGTCGGGCCCCCGGGCGTGGGCGTGAAGCCCGCCGGGTTGTTCATGAACGTGTTGACCAGCGTGACGAAGAACGCGCTGGCCGCGCCGCTCACCGCCACCATGACGCCGGAGAACAGGTGCAGGCCCGGCGACACACGCTCGCGGCCGTACAGATAGATGCCGAGGAAGATGGCCTCGGTGAAGAAGGCCACGCCCTCCAGGCTGAAGGGCAGCCCAATCACCTCGCCGTACTGGCCCATGAACTCGGGCCACAGCAGGCCCAATTCGAAGGACAGCACCGTGCCGCTCACCGCGCCCACCGCGAAGAGGATGGCCGTCCCCTTCGCCAGCTTCTGGCTCAGCAGCCGGTAGTCCGCGTCCCCCGTGCGGCGTGCCTTCCAGTCACTCAGCACCATGAGGACTGGCAACGCCACGCCCGCCGCCGCGAACACGATGTGGAACGCGAGCGACAGGCCCATCTGCGCCCGCGCATAGAGCAGGTCCGTCATGCCCATCAGACTGCTTTATGCGCGGCTTTGCCGCCATTACATATTCTTTTGACCACCCGCAGCAGGGTTGGCGGCGCCGCGCGCGGGCACCAGCGTGCGCACGGAGTTCTGTGCGATGCGGGTGGCGAGCGAGGTGGCGAAGATGAGGACGAGCTTGCGTCCCAGCTCCACGCCGAGCGGGCGCTGCTTCGCCGCGTAGGCCACGCTCTCCGGGTGCTCCCAGGCCCGCTTCAGGGCGATGCGGCGCTCGCGGCGCAGCTTCTCGTCCTGGTGGCGCGAGCGGTAGACGGCGTAGCCCACGCCCAATCCCACCGCCACCGCCACCACGGCTCCCACGCCGATGAGGAGGTCTTTGTGCTGCTCGGCCTGGTAGCGCACGCTCATCGCGCGCTCGCGGCGGCGGTCCAGCTCCTCCAGCGTCAGCAGGAGCTCGTCGCGGATGCGGTCCGCCGTCTGTTCCACCTGCTTCCGGTCATCCATGCCCCGGGTGATGTGGTGGTCGGCGTGCCGCTCGATTGCGGAGGACGCGCCCTCGTTCCCGTCGCGGCCGTTGCCGTTCATTGCAGCGTCTCCCGCGTGAGCTGGTAGTCCATCTTCAGCCGCTCCTGCGTGTGCGGCAGCGGCTTCTTGGGCAGTCGCTTGACGCCCAGGAACAGCAGGAGGCCCGAAATCGCGAGCAGCGCCACGCCCACCACCAGCACGCCCAGGGCCTCGCCCAGCGGCAGCGCCAGGCCCAGCGCTACGAAGAGGCAGGGCAGGGCCGCCGCGAGCAGCAGCACCGCCCCCGCGCCAATGAGGATGCCCGCGGTGCGCGCGGCCTTCAGTTCCTCACGCAATTCCTTCTTGGCGTGCAGCAGCTCGGCTCGCACCAGCAGGCGGGATTCCGCCAGGGCATGCCGGATGAGCTCCGCCGTGGAGAGCGACTCCAGTTGACTCCGCTCCAGGCGTTCCGATTCGAGGTCCACGACTTGCGCCTCCTGCGCTGACTTTCGCGGGACCGCCCGTGCGCTCGCATGCCTGGTTGGCACCCGTGCGGCCCGCTCCTTCGCACAAGGTGGGCAGCAGACCCTCACGAAAGAAGTCCCGGGGGCGGGGCAGGCCATGACTGCCTGCCTGCCCGCCGGCCAACAGCCTGTCGGGACGATCAGCGGCGGCGCTGGTGGGCCAGCGCGGTGGCCAGCGTCTCGCGCACCTGGCGGGCGCGGAAGAGGCGGTCCGCGGTGTCCACGAGGTTCTCCGCGTACAGCACCTGCTTGCGCAGGCGGGCGGGGATGGCGCGCGTGCCCAGGTGCGCGCCGATGAGGGCCCCGGTGAGCGCCGCGGCCACGTCCGCCTCGCCGCCACAGCGCAGCGTGAGCGCCACGGCCTCGCGGAAGTCGTGGGGCACCTTGAGGGCGGCATACAGCGAGGTGAGCAGCACCGGCACCACGTGCGGCGGCAGTCCGTCCACGCCCTTCAGCTCGCTGGGGGGCACGCCCACCTTGCGAAGCTGGCCGAGCGCGCGCACGGGGTCCCAGGTGAGCAGCCGCGGCAGGTGACGCACCTCCTCGGCCAGCCCCTTGTCGTGCACCGCCGCCGCCAGCGCCAGCTCCTCGCAGAAGGCGGCCGGCGTCAGCGCCTCCTCCTCCATGCCCAGCGCCGTG
>JBKGHK010000906.1:0-3580 GCA_046520375.1 Pyxidicoccus sp. 3LFB2 | reverse complement strand
GCGGGGCCGAGCCCTCGCGGGACGAGGCGGCGGAGCCCACCGCGACGGACGCGGCGGCGGAGACGCGAGCGCGGCTCTCCGCGCCGCAGCGGTCGCACTTCACCACGAGCACGCCCGACTCCACCCGGAACACCTCCAGGGGAACGAGCCGCTCGCACGCCTCGCACTGGAATTTCATGTCAGCACCTGACGCAGCGGGATGGGCATGGCACAGCCGATGAGGGCCAGCAGGCACAGCGCGCAGACCACTTTACGCGAGCGGCTGAGCGGCTCCCGGGGCTCCACCACCTCCGGGTGTTCGAAGCCCACCAGCTTGCTCGTCACCAGCAGCCACAGGCCCCAGGAGGCGGTGACGAAGACGGTGAGGAACAGCAGCACCAGCGCCACGACGCGCCCCACCCACCGGGCATGGTCCCCCATCAGGGCATACGTCAGGTGCCCTCCGTCCAATTGCCCCACCGGCATGAGGTTGAGCAGCGTGACGAGCAGCCCGAACCAGCCCGCGATGACCACCGGGTGCACCAGCACGTCCTTGCCCTCCGGAATGGGCCCCAGCGCCAGCCACGTGAGCCCCTGCATCAGCAGGCTGTCCCCGAACACCGTCTGCACGCCGCGGAAGGCCTCCTCCGGCACGGGCGGCGCGTGGGTGATTTTCGCCATCACCCAGGCGAACAGGTCCTTCCCATACGCCCACAGCGAGTCGTCCCCGGGGAACGCCGCCGCCATGCGCGGCGCGTCCACCACCGTGGAGTGGGCCAGCCCCCAGAAGAGGATGGGCATCGCCACCACCAGCCCCGCCAGCGGCCCCGCCGCGCCAATGTCCACCAGCGCGTTGCGGTGCGGAATCCTGTCGCGGATGCGGATGACGGCGCCCAGCGTGCCCACCCCCAGCACCGGCAGTGGGATGAAGTAGGGCAGCGACGTGTCCACCCGGTGCAGCCGCGCCAGCAGGTAGTGCCCCATCTCGTGTGATCCAAGAATGGCGAGCAACGACAGGCTGAAGGCCAGCGCGCGCAGGGCCGCGTCGGGCGACACCTCGGCGGGCGTGTAGGGCCGCTGGAAGTGGAAGTAGAGGAGGTACGAGGTGAAGGTGGTCCCCACCGTCAGCAGCAGCAGCAGCAGGTGGACCCAGTACCGGGGAGCGGGACGGGCGGCGGGGGCGGTGTCCATGGGAGTGGGCCTCGGGGTTGGCTAGCAAGGGGAGGTGTGCATTGCAACGAGCCCCTGGCAGTCCCCGCGGGGACACTCTGTCCCGGACGGACCTTGACACGGAGTCGACATCTGGTACGACCCCGGCCGCTTGAGGTCTCAATCGAACGGCCGGGCGCTCTCCAAGGACGCTCAGCCACCGCACAAGCGTCCTTTAATGAGGGGAAGACCATGAAGAAGTTCATCTTGTCCGCCGTCGCCGCCAGCAGCCTGGTTGCCTGCACCAGCGTCGAGAGCGCCGTCGTCTCCGGTACCGAGATTGCCTCCAACGGAGAGGCCGTGGCCGTGGTTCAGGCCAACGCGCTGGGCCTGACCGCCATCTTCCACATCATCGACATCGTCCAGAGCGACCTGGACACCGTCATCAACAAGCTCCTCATCGCCGAGGCCAAGGCCATGGGCGCCTCCAAGGTGGAGCTGCTCACCGCCGGCACCACGCCCCGCCACGGCATCTACGCCCTGGCCGGCACCATCATCGGCGTGACGTCCTCCAGCGCCACGGGCGTCGCGGTCAAGTAGTCCACACCCCCGCCAACGCGGGTGTGAAGCGGAAGGCCCCCTGGCGACAGGCGGGCCTTCTTGCTTTTCAAGACACTCCCTTCACCTCTTCATGGTGCCCTCCATGCGCGCCCGCCTCCTGTTGCCCTGTGTCCTGCTGGCCCTCGCCGGCTGCTCCCGGAAGGGTGCGGACGCCAATGCCAACCTCGCCACCGAGGTGAGGACGCGGCTGGCCGAGCGCGACGCGAAGCTCACCAGCTACCGCATCGCCGGCACGGTGAAGGACGAGGGGCAGGAGGCGGTGAGCTTCACCTTCGACTACCGCGCGCCCCAGCGCATGCGTGGCTCGCTGGGCCCGCCCGCCTCGCGCACCTTCTCCTGGGACGGCACCCACCTGTTCCAGCAGGTGGACGGGGAGAAGTCCTTCAGCACCTTCAAGTCGGAATTGCCCCCCGCGAAGCTGGTGGGCTTCCTCAACCAGACGTTCAGCCCCTTCACGCCCGAGGGCTTCCGCACGCCGCTGCTGCTGCGCAGCGCCACCGCCCGCCGCGCCACGCACCCGCGCGCCCCGGAGGCGGTGGAGCTGGTCCAGAAGCTGGAGGGCGAGGCCGAGGGCGTGGAGATGGTCTACGTGCTGCGCTGGCCGAAGATGGACTTTTTGGGCAAGCGCACCCGCGCGCCGGACGGCACCGAGGCCGAGGAGCGCGTGGAGGAGGAGCACTGCCAGGAGTCGCTCGGCCTGTGCGTGCCAAAGCGCCTCACCCGGTGGCTGGGCGGCAGGCAGGTGGGAGAGACGGTGCTCGGCCGCGTCGAGCTTAACGCCACGCTGCCCAACGACGCCTTCACCTTGTCCGCGCCGGCGGGGTTCACGGTGCAGTCGAAGACACTGGTGGAGTCCGCTCCCGCCGCGCCGCCTCCGGGTGGTTGACCGGCCCCCGGGTCGTCCCCACCTTCGGGGCCGGGGGCAACGGCACATATGGTGGAGAACGTCATCTTCGACGTGGATGGGACCTTGGTCGACTCGGTGGACGAGCACGCCGAGGCCTGGCGGCGCGCCTTCCTGCACTTCGGTCGGGACATCCCGTTCGCGCACGTGCGCAGTCAGATTGGCAAGGGCGCCGACCAGCTCGTTCCCGTCTTCTTCAACGACGAGGAGCTGGAGCGCTTCGGCAAGGATTTGGAGGAGTACCGCGGTCAGCTCTTCAAGAAGGAATTCCTGCCCAAGGTGCGGCCCTTCCCGCGCGTGCGCGAGCTGTTCCAGCGCCTGCGCGCGAGCGGCATCCGCACCGCCCTGGCCTCCAGCGCCAAGGAAGACGAGCTGAAGCAGTACGTGAAGCTGTGCGGCATCGACGGCCTGTTCGAGACGAAGACGAGCAAGGACGACGTGGAGAAGAGCAAGCCCCACCCGGACATCTTCGCGGCGGCGCTGGACCTGCTGGGCAAGCCCGACGTGCGCGCGACGGTGGTGGTGGGTGACACGCCTTATGACGCGCTCGCCGCCAACAAGCTCGGCCTGCCCACGGTGGGCGTGCTGGCCGGAGGCTTCTCTCCGGACGACCTGCGCTCCGCGGGCTGCCGCACGCTGGTGAAGGACCCGGCGGAGCTGCTCGCGCGCCTCGAGTCCTCCTCGCGCGCCTGGCCCTGGAACGAGGCGGGCGCCGCGCAGCAGTCCAAGGACGAGTAGTCCTGGCTTTGGGGGCCCCGCGCCCCATCCCCGTTCAGGGAGATGGGGCGGGGGCCTTCGACTTCACGCCCTACTTCCGCGTGCTGCCGCGGCCGCCGCTCTTGCGAGCGCTGCTCCGGCCGCGCCCGCTGGTGCTCTTGCGGCTGGTGGCGCGCTTCGTGGCGGACTTCGTGGCGCTCTTGGCGCGGG
>JBKGHK010000905.1:0-3586 GCA_046520375.1 Pyxidicoccus sp. 3LFB2 | reverse complement strand
TCCGCCCCCAACCGGAAGAGCCGCTCTCGCGACGCCTCCACGCCTCCGGCCCCACGCGCCCTCACCGACCCGCCGCCCGCGGACTCTCCGCCCACCCACGCCGCTCCCGCTGCCTGCTCCATCCCGCCCACCTCCACGAACGGGGGACAGAGCAACGCGCGTGCCTGCCTGCTCTACCTGGAGCGTTGCCCTCCCACCCGTCCCGACTCGCACGCACCAGCCCGGATTCCGGACGGACATGCGCGCACCACCCCACCTCTCAGGGCGTGAGAGGGGATGCGGGCGCCGACGGGGACTTTTCAGAAGCGGGAGATGGCGAAGAACGACTTGATCTTGTCGTTCGTCTCGCGGAGCCGCTCACTCAGCGTCCGGACGAACGTCCAGAGCAGCACGTACGCCAGGTCCTTGTCGGTGAACATGAGCTGGTCCAGCTTGGAGCGCTCGATGACCCACACGGTGCAGCCGATGTGGGCGATGGCGTCCGCCGAGCGGGGAGACTCCTCGATTACCGCCATCTCTCCGAAATATTGCCCGGTCTCCAGGATGGCGAGAGCCTCCTCGCCGATGCCGGGCACCGTCTTGGAGATGCGGACCTTGCCCTTCTCGATTACGAACATCTCCTGGCCGGCCTCCCCCTCGCGGAAGAGGAAGGCGCCCGCCGGGTAGTCCCGGGAGTGGCCGATTTGAGCCACCTTGGCGAGCTGGCCCTGGGTCAAACCCTCGAACAGCGCAACCTTCTTGAGGACTGCGGCATCCATGAGGCCAGCTTCGTATCACGCGCCCGAGGGCCTCTGGTACCTTCGAGGCTCCAACAGGACAGGGAGGACCAGGTGGCGGAGGAGAAGATCAACAAGGTGACCATCATCGGCTCGGGGCCGGCGGGCTACACCGCGGCCATCTATGCCGCGCGTGCCAACCTGCAGCCCGTCGTGTTCGCCGGTGGCCCCACGCTGGACCACCCGCAGCGCGTCCCCGGTGGACAGCTGATGGTGACCACGGACGTGGAGAACTACCCCGGCTTCCCGGAGGCCATCACCGGTCCGGAGCTGATGGACAGGTTCCAGAAGCAGGCCGAGCGCTTCGGCACCGTCATCCACATGGAGAACGTCGTGAAGGTCGACTTCTCCAAGCGCCCGTTCCGCATCGAGGGCGAGAGCGTGAGCTACCTCTCGGAGACGGTCATCATCTCCACGGGCGCCACGGCCAAGTGGCTCGACGTGAAGGGCGAGGACACCTACAAGAACCGGGGCGTGTCCGCGTGTGCCACCTGTGACGGCGCCTTCTTCAAGAACCAGGACGTCATCGTCGTGGGCGGTGGCGACACGGCCATGGAAGAGGCCACGTACCTGGCGAAAATCGTCAAGCACGTCACCGTCGTGCACCGCCGCGACACGCTGCGCGCCTCCAAGGTGATGCAGGAGCGCGCGCTGCAGAACCCCAAGATTTCCTTCCTGTGGAACTCCGCGGTGGAGGAAGTGGTGGGCGGCCCCAAGGGCATGACGGGCGCGGTGGTGCGCAACCTCAAGACGGGTGACAGCCAGCTGCTCAACGTCACCGGCCTGTTCGTGGCCATCGGCCACACGCCGAACACGGAGCTGTTCCAGGGCATCCTGGAGACGCACCAGGGCGGCTACCTCAAGACGGTGCCGGGCAGCACCCGCACCAACATCGAAGGCGTGTTCGCCTGTGGCGACGTGCAGGACAGCTACTACCGTCAGGCCATCAC
Organism: Pyxidicoccus sp. 3LFB2; assembly: GCA_046520375.1. Lineage (GTDB taxonomy): Bacteria > Myxococcota > Myxococcia > Myxococcales > Myxococcaceae > Myxococcus. Next base: position 1,860 of record JBKGHK010000905.1, on the reverse strand, counting down.
CGCCGCCGGCACCGGCTGCATGGCGGCCATCGACGCCGAGCGCTGGCTCATCGAGCACGGCGAGTAACTCCGCTCAGCCGCGCACTCCCGGCGAGCACTTCGAGGCCGGCCCCTTCCCGGGGCCGGCCTTGCCATTCCCGCTAAGGACCCAACCCATCCCATGAGCACGAAGCAGAAGACGGTGGCGGTGCACGCCGGAAGCCGGCTGACGGGCAGCAAGGCGGTGCCGGTGTCTCCGCCCATCTACCCGGCGGCGGTGAACTGGTTCGACAGCAGCGACGACCTGGACGGCGCGCTGGACGGGAAGGACTACGCCTACGCCCGCATCAGCGCGCCCAACACGACGCTGCTGGAGGAGGCGGTGGCCGCGCTGGAGGGCGCCGACGGCTGCGTGGCGTACGCCAGCGGCATGGCCGCGTTGCGCTCCGTCTTCGAGGCGCAGGGCTTCAAGCCCGGTGACAAGCTGGTGATGCCGGGGGACGGCTACGGCGTCACGCGCCTGCTCTACAAGAACCTGTGCGCCACGCTGGGCGTGGAGCTGCACGCGCTCCTGATGACGGACGCACGCACGCCCGAGCGCATTCGCGAGCTGCGGCCGCGCATGGTGCTGGCGGAGAGCATCTCCAACCCGCTGTTGCGCGTGCCGGACCTGCGCGTGCTGGCGAAGGTGGCCCACGAGGTGGGCGCCACGTTCGTGGTGGACGCCACCTTCCCGTCGCCCGCCGGCCAGCGCGCGCTGGAGCTGGGCGCGGACTACGCGGTGCAGTCCACCAGCAAGTGGCTCAACGGCCACAGCGACGCGCTGGGCGGCACGGTGAGCGGCTCGCAGGCTCGCATTGCCCCGCTGCGCTCCGCGCGCATCCTCGCGGGCGACGTGCTGGGCCCCTTCGAGGCGTGGCTCACGCTGCGCGGCCTGCGCACCCTGCCGGTGCGGATGAAGGCCCATGCCGAGCACGCCGCGCACGTGGCGAGGCGGCTGGCGGAGTCGCCGCTGCTCGAGCGCGTCATCTACCCGGGTCTGCCCTCGCACCCGGACCATGCGGTGGCGAAGGAGTTGCTGGTGGGCGGCGGCCCCATGGTGGCCTTCGAAATCAAGGGCGCCGGGCGGCCGGAGGGCATGCGCTTCCTGGAAGGGCTCCAGGTGTGCAGGCCGGGCCCGTCGCTGGGCGACGTGTGCACCCTGGTGATGCATGCGGCCAGCGCCAGTGCGCGCCGCATGACGCCGGAGGAGCGCGCGACTGCGGGCATCCAGGAGAACCTCATCCGCGTGTCCGTGGGGCTGGAGGACCCGGACGACATCGTGGACGACCTGCTGGGCGCGGTGGCGAAGGTGGTGCGCCGGTGAAGATGGTGGACGTGGGCGACAAGCCGAAGACGGACCGCGTGGCGGTGGCCACCGCGCGCCTGCGCATGCTCCCCGCCACCCGCGAGCGCATCCTCGCGGGGAAGGTGGAGAAGGGCGACGTGCTCGCCGCGGCACGGCTGGCCGGCATCATGGCCGCCAAGCGCACCCCGGACTTCGTCCCGCTCTGCCACCCGATTGCCCTGTCCGGCGTGGAGGTGACGCTCACGCCTGAGGCAGCGGGCCTGTCCGTCCGTGTGCAGGTGAAGACGGTGGACCGCACCGGCGTGGAGATGGAGGCGCTCACCGCGGCGTGCGCGGCGGCGCTCACCGTCTATGACATGTGCAAGAGCGTGGACCGGGGCATGGTGCTGGAGGCCGTGCAGCTCGACCACAAGGCCGGCGGCCGCTCCGGCACCTGGCACCGGGACGCGGAAGGGGCCAGCGAGGCTCCGGCTCCGGTGGCCGGGACGCAAGGCGCCGACGCGCCAGCCCCGCGCAAGGCGCGCGGTGGAAAG
>JBKGHK010000904.1:0-3590 GCA_046520375.1 Pyxidicoccus sp. 3LFB2 | reverse complement strand
GCCGATGGGAGCGGGGCCCTCGCCCCCACGGGCGCCGTCAGGGCCGACGAGGCCGCCCCCACTCCTGCCCCTGGAAGCCCTCCGGCGTCCGCCGACAGTGCCGTGGCCGCGCGCGGTGACGAGCGCCCCGACTCCGACACCACCGAGGTGGACGGCCTGAAGCGTGAGGAGATGCTTGGCACCGAGCCCAGGCCCGCCTCCGGAGACTCCCGGCCCGCGGTCCAGGACGCCCAGGACAGCCGGGCCGCCGCGTCCACGGGCATGCTCCATGTGCGGGCCTTCCCGTACGCCACGGTGTTCCTCAACAAGAAGAAGCTGGGCGAGGTCTCAGGCCGCGCCTCCTACAAGCTGGCCCCTGGCACCTACAAGCTGCTCTTCCAGCACCCCTCCGGCGACAAGCAGTTCGACGTCACCATCGCCGCCGGAACCTCCGTGACTCGCGAGTTCCGCGCGCCGAAGGGGCGCTGACCGTCAGCCACTGAACGTTGCCGGAACCCCCCCGGTCCTCGCCCCAGCCACGGCTGTCCCGAGCCCTCCGCCCGGGGCCGTCGGGGGCCTGTCCGGGGCCCCGCCAGCGCCCGTTTCCACCTCCCCAGAGGCCTCCCGCCCCACCCACTCCCCGCGGCCTGAATCGTCCGCTGTCGATCAGCCCTGTAGCAGTCTGCCTTGACTCCGCGGATCGGCTCTGGCACTCAGTGGCCCCCATTCAGTAGCCTATATTCAATGGAATCGATGGACCTGCTGGCACCCGACGAGATTGCGCGGATTGAGCGCGAGAACGCGGGCGGCCTCCCTGCGAGCGCCATTCTGGAAATCTTCCGGCCCCGGGGTGTGCGGCTGTCGGAGGCGACGTTCCGCAAGTACGTCCAGGCGGGGCTGCTACCGCGCAGCCGCCGCGTGGGCCGCAAGGGGAAGCACCAGGGGAGCCGGGGGCTCTACCCGGTGGAAGCGGTGCGCCGCATCAATGTCATCAAGAAGATGATGGCGGAGGGGCACACCCTGGAGGACATCAAGCGCTCCTATGTGTTCCACCGCAACCACATCGACCAGTTGGAGCGGGACCTGGCAGGGCTCTTGAACGGGTTCCAGGAGGAGCTGGGGGATAGGGCCTTTGGGGGCGAGCACCGGCGGACGCTCGAAGCGGAGTTGGCAACACTGAGGCAAAGAGCGCAGGATCTGGTCCGGGATGTGGCCCGGCTGGGCAGCGCAGTAACCGCACGCGCAGACGAAACCATCCGTTCGCAATAAGATGCCGGCCCGGAACCGGGTAGACTGGCCTCACGTGGAGGGGACATGTCGGAAGTGAAGCAACTGCAGGAGGAGGGCGGGGACCAGGAAACGGAGCAGGCGCAGGAGCGCCGCCGTTCCAAGACGATGTCGCGGAAGGAGATGGCGCGAGACCTGCGCCGGCGGCGTCTGACTGGTCAGGTGGACCCGGAAGAGGCGGACCTGCTGAAGCAGATGGACGACACGCGCCCGCGCACCCGTGCCGACTGCATCAACGGCCCGCGCCCGTGCATGTTCGTCTCCTGCAAGCACAACCTCTACCTGGACGTGAATCCGGAGACGGGGTCCATCAAGCTCAACTTCCCCGACAAGGAAATCTGGGAGCTGGAGCACACCTGCGCCCTGGACGTGGCGGAGAAGGGTGGAATCACGCTCGAGGAGGTGGGGGAAATCATGAACCTCACCCGTGAGCGCATCCGCCAGGTGGAGACGCGCGGCCTGATGAAGCTGCGCGAGGCCACCGAGGCCGAGCCGCCCGTCTCGGCCCGCAAGCCCTGAAGGCCCGGGCGGCTTCCGCCCGCCGACGGAGGGCCTACGTGTTGCGTTGACACCCCTGGGGGTGGTTGCTACTACCGCCGCTCCCCGCACACCGAGGCCCACACGTGCTGGCTCTCCTCAGCGTTTCCGACAAGCGCGGTCTGGTCCCCTTCGCCCAGGGCCTCGTTCGCCTGGGCTTCCGGTTGCTCTCCACCGGCGGCACGTTGGATGCGCTCAAGGGCGCCGGCGTGCCTGCCACCAAGGTGTCCGAGCATACGCAGAGCCCCGAAATCCTCGGCGGCCGCGTGAAGACGCTCCACCCCCGCATCCATGGCGGCATCCTCGGCCGCGTGGACCTGGAGGGGGACCGGGCGGAGATGAAGGCGCACGGCATCGAGCCCATCTCCCTGGTCGCGGTGAATCTGTACCCGTTCCGCCAGACGGTGGCCTCGGGCGCCGCCGAGGCGGACGTCATCGAGCAGATTGATATCGGCGGGCCGGCCATGGTGCGCGCGTCCGCGAAGAACTTCCGGCACGTCGCGGTGGTGGTGGACCCGGACGACTACCCCGCGGTGCTCGCGGAGCTGGAGCAGCAGAAGGCGGTGGGCGAGGAGACGCGGCGCAAGCTGATGCGCAAGGCCTTCGCGCACACGGCGGCCTATGACGCGTCCATCTCCGCATGGCTGTCGGGTGGCGCGGGCGAGCCCTTCCCGGGCGAGCTGTCGCTGGCGTACCAGAAGGCGCAGGACTTGCGGTACGGGGAGAACCCGCACCAGCGCGGCGCCTTCTACCGCGAGCACTCCGCGCCCTCCGAGCCCACGGTGGCCTTCTCCAAGGTGCTCCAGGGCAAGGAGCTCTCGTACAACAACATCCTGGACCTGGACGCGGCGCTGGGGCTCCTGCTGGAGTTCCCGGAGAAGCCCTGCGCGGTCATCATCAAGCACAACACCCCGTGCGGCGTGTCGGTGGACGACTCGCTGGTGAAGGCGTACCGGACGGCCCGCGCGGTGGACGAGGTGTCCGCCTTCGGCGGCATCGTCGCCCTCAACCGCGAGGTGGACGAGGCCACGGCCCAGGCCATGGCGGAGACATTCCTGGAGGCGGTCATCGCGCCGTCCTACTCGGCCGCGGCGCAGCAGGTGCTGGCGGCGAAGAAGAACCTGCGGCTCCTGGAGGCGGGGCCCGCGTTGGCCTCGTCGCAGGCCCGGCCGAGGGCCCAGCTTGATGCCCGGAGCGTGTCCGGCGGGCTGCTCCTCATGGACCGGGACGCCGTCGAGCCCGCGCTCACCTGGAAGGTGGCCTCCAAGCGGGCGCCCACGCCGGAAGAGGAGCGGGCCCTGCGCTTCGCCTGGAAGGTGTGCAAGCACGTGAAGAGCAACGCCATCGTCTTCGCCTCGGGTGACCAGCTGCTGGCGCAGGGCGGGGGGCAGACGAACCGGGTCGACTCGGTGCGCATCGCCATGAAGCGCGGAGGAGAGGCGCTCAAGGGGAGCGCCGTGGCCTCGGACGCTTTCTTCCCCTTCCGGGACGGCCTGGACGAGGCCGCGAAGGCCGGGGCCACCTGTGTCATCCACCCTGGCGGCTCGGTCCGGGATGCGGAGGTCATCGCCGCCGCGGACGAACATGGGATGGCCATGGTGCTGACGGGAGTGAGACACTTCCGTCACTGAGTCATGCGCATCGTCTGTCAGAAATGCGCGGCCGCCTATGCGATCGATGATCGACTGATCACCGCCAAGGGCGTTCGCGCGCAGTGTCCCCGCTGCCGGCACCTGCAGCTCGTCCGGCGCGATCCCACGGCCGCGCCCGCAGCTGGCGCGCCGGCT
>JBKGHK010000903.1:0-3594 GCA_046520375.1 Pyxidicoccus sp. 3LFB2 | reverse complement strand
TGGGGTCGGAAGGCTGGGACATCGGCGTCGTCTGGTGGGCCGCTACTGGGCCACGGCGGGCAGGTCGTTGGTGTTGTGGCCAGCAAGCCGCGTGTCGCGGTTCGCCTGGATGGACTGCTGGATGTCGGCCTCGGTCATGCCGGAGGACAGGGTGATGGTCGTCGACGTCTTCTGGCCCGTCTCCGTGTCGCACGCGGACACGTTCACCAGGCCGTCGGTGTTGATTTCGAAGGTGACTTCAATCTTCACCTCGCCGCGGTAGCCGATGCGGAAGCCCGAGAACTCGAACTCGCCCAGCATCTCGCACTCGTCGGCGCGGTTGGACTCGCCCTGATACACGCGAATCTTCACCTTCTCCTGGCCGTCGCGGCTGGTGGTGAAGGCCTTCGAGCGGTCGATGGGGACCGGCGTGTTCTTGTCGATGATCTTCTCCGTGTACCCGCCCACCGTGCCGATGCGCAGCGTGAGCGGCGTCACGTCCACCAGGAACGTCTCCGTCTTGCTGTCCAGGAGCGCGTGCGACTGGAGCGCGGCGCCCATGGCGACGACCTGGTCCGGGTTGATGCCCTCCAGCGGCTCCTTCTGGAAGTAGTGCTTCACCGAGTTGCGGATGATGGGCAGCCGCGTGGGGCCGCCCACCAGGATGACCGCGTCGATGTCCGCCGCCGTCAGCCGCGCGCTCTGCAGCGCCTCGTCGCACACCTTGAAGGTGCGCTGCACCAGGTCCATCACCATGCGGTTGAACTGGTCCTGGTTCAGCGTGCCGCGCAGGTCCATGACGTTGCCCTGCGCGTCCTGGCAGATGCCCTGGCAGAGGATGTCCGCCGAGCCCGTCTGGCCCACGTCGATCTTCGCCTTCTCCGCGGCCTCCTTGAGCATCTGCAGGCAGTACTTGTTCTGCCGCACGTCCAGCCGCGTCTTCGCCAGGAAGTCGTCCGCCAGCCACGTCATGATGCGGTCGTCGAAGTCGTCGCCGCCCAGGTACGTGTCACCCGCGGTGGCCAGCACCTCGAAGACGTCCTTGCCAATCTCCAGAATCGACACGTCGAACGTGCCGCCGCCCAAATCGTAGACGACGATGCGCTGGTTGACGTCCCGGCCGAAGCCGTAGGCCAGCGCCGCCGCGGTGGGCTCGTTGAGGATGCGCAGCACCTCCAGCCCGGCGATGCGGCCCGCGTCCTTGGTGGCCTGACGCTGGTTGTCGTTGAAGTACGCCGGCACCGTGACGACGGCCTTGGACACCTCGCGCCCGAGGTACGTCTCCGCCACCGCCTTCATCTCCTTGAGGACCAGCGCGCTGATCTCCGGCAGCGAGTAGCTCCGCTGGCCCACGGCGATGCGCACCGAGTTGTTGTCGCCCTCGACGATGCGGTACGGCATCACCGCCTGCGCCTTCTTCACCTCGTCGGAGAAGTAGTACCGGCCGATGAGCCGCTTGGCGGAGTAGACCGTCTGCTCCGGGTTGGTGATGATGTTCTTCTTGGCCGCGTTGCCCACCAGCACCGAGCCATCCTCGAGGAAGGACACGCAGGAGGCATGCGTCGTCTCTCCCCACTCGTTGGGGATGACCACGGGCTGGCCGTCCTGGACCACCGACACGCACGAATACGACGTGCCCAGGTCGATGCCGATTGCGATGTCGTCCGCCATTCCGTCTCCGGTGAAGACCTGCAGCCGAGGTCCGTCGGTGAAGGGCAGGGAGGTTAGGCGTCTCTCCCGGGCGTGTCAACGTTTCACGTCACGCAAACCCCAGCCATTTCAAGGGCTTAGCGAGGGGCCAAGGGGACGCGCCTGCTGGCTTGAGGGGGGAGGTCCACGTCATTATCTATCCCTGGGAAGGGGGTCCTCCAACCATGTCCGTCGTCCTTGCCGCCCTGACGTCCGACCCGAACCTGCTCCGCTGCGAGCTGCACCGGCTCGCCAGCCAGGTGCTCCTCCAGGGAGAGCAGCGTTCCAACGCCGTGGGGGTGGGCTCGTACGCCCAGGACGAGGTGTTGCTGCGGCGCTACGCCAGCGACGGCGAGCTCACGCTGGACCTGCTTGCCCCGCCGCATGAATCCGAGGCGCTGCTCTTCCACGGCAGCCGGCTGCCGCTGGGCCTGTCGCTGGAGGACAACACGCAGCCGTTCCGTGCGCGCCGCTGGCTGTTCGCACACCAGGGAAGCGTGCACGGCTTCGACGCGCTGCGCGCACCGCTGCTGGCCTCGCTGCCGGACCACCTCCAGCGGCAGGTGCGGGGCGGCACCGACAGCGAGGTGCTCTTCGCGCTCTTCCTGCGCCACCTCCGGGACGTGGGGCGCACGGATGACCCGAGGCTGGAGGCCCCCGTCGTCGGGCGCCTGCTGGCGGACACCGCGCGCGAGGTGGGACGGGTCGCCACCGAGAAGGGCGTGACGCGCACCCCCTCGCTCAACCTGGTGGCCACCAACGGCTATGTCCTGGCGGCATGCCGCTTCGGCGAGGAGCCCCTCTATTACACGCGGCTGGAGGGCTCCGCGGAGTGCGAGGTGTGCGGTGTGACGTCCGACACCTCCGAGACGCATCCCACGGTGGGCGCGCATCGGCGTCGGCGCTCGGTGGTGGTGGCCAGTCACCTGCGCCGTCCGGCGGGGTGGGTGGAGTTGCCCCAGGGCACTGCCCTGGTGGTGGGGCAGGACCTTCAGGTGGCGCACCTCAACGGGGCGTGACGGGCGGGGAGTCTCGGCTCCCTCCGCGTGCCCCGCCGGCCTTCCGGCACTGAGTACAAACAACCCCAGGCTTCCCGGCTCAGGCGGGTGAAGCCGGGGCTCGAACCCCCCCGCCGCGCACTCTCCCCAGACGCTTCCATGAGAGGGAAGCAAGCGGTGGTGGGTGTGATGTGCACCACTTTACATAATCGACATATTGGTGCTTTGTTTATCGAAATTTTCCACCAGGGATGCGTTTTGCCGGCCCCCTCCCTCACAGTTTTCTCAGGACATGAGACTCCTCTCAGTGTGGAGGTCCGACTGAAGTCGGACGCGGCCGTGGCCGCCGCGCTGGGACGTCGCTTCGCGCGGCAGATGGGGCTGTCGGCCCCGGCCAGCGCGGAAGTCGCGGTGGTGGTGAGCGAGTTGGCCACCAACCTGGTGCGGCATGCCGGGGCGGGTGGGACGGTGGAGCTGTGGCGCGAGGAGGAGTGGCTCTTCATCCGCTCGCGAGACCGCGGTCCCGGCATGACGAATCCCGAGCGGCTCTTCATGGGCCGGGGCGAAGGTCGTCCCGGACCGCTGCCCGGCGAGAGCCTGGGCGAGGGCGGTGCGGCGGTGATGCGGCTGACGGATGGAGTGCACGTGTCCAACCGCGAAGGTGGCGGCCTGGAAGTGCTTGCCCGCAAGCGGGTCGTTCTCGAGAACAGGAGGCGCTGGTGAGCCGGGGCTCGATGTGCGCTGAGCTGTTGCGCGTGTTGCAGCAGTTCATGTCGGAAACGGCGGCGCGGCTCGTGCTGCGCGGCACGCTGGAGCCGCTGCGGCTGTCGCTGGAGTCGGTGGGGGCCTCGGAGCTGCCTCGCGTCATCGAGGCGCTGGAGCCCGCCACGCGGCACTTCGTGGACCCTGCCCGCCGGCCGCAGCTGGC
>JBKGHK010000902.1:0-3599 GCA_046520375.1 Pyxidicoccus sp. 3LFB2 | reverse complement strand
GCCCGCTATGCCCAGGCCTCCGCGGCGGCCAATGCCGCGGGCAGGCAGGTGGCCTCCGCCCCCGCGCCTCACGCCTCCACCTTCAGCGTGGAGGTGGGCCCGGATGGCGGCACCACCACCGTCACCGTGACGAAGGGCCCGCCGGTGCGGGTGGAGGCCGAGGGCGTCACCCGGCCCGTCACCGCCGGCGCGTCCATGCGCGTGGAGAAGGGCAGCCCGCCACCCGAGCCCCCTGCCCCCCTGGTGGCGCCGAAGCCCGCGTTGCCCGAGGATGGGGAGCAGCTGAAGCGGCGCCCGGACAAGGCAGGCCTCCTGGGGCCGGTGAAGCTGAGCTGGGCCGCGGTGCCCGGAGCGGAGCGTTACGAGGTGGAAGTGTCGCGCGACATCGAGGGTCCCCCTGTCTTCGCCCAGGCCGTGCCTGGCGTGGAGGTGAAGCTGCCGGCATTGCCCGCGGGGCGCTACCGATGGACGGTGCGCGCGGTGGGCCCGGCGGGCCGCTCCGAGCCCGGGTCCCCCCGGCGCTTCGAGCTGGTCTCCGAGCGGCTGAAGCTCGAAGTGCAGAAGGGACAGTGGCAGTAGCCACCGGAGGAGCAGCACCGTGCGCCTTTTCAAAGCCATCCTCCTGTTGATGCTGGTGGTGGGCCTCGTCCCCACGCTGATGGTGGGCTGGCTCTCCGTGTCCCAGACGCGCGAGCTGCTGGTCCGCAATGCGCAGGAGCTCGCGCAGGAGCGGGTGAAGCAGCTGCAGCTCAAGACGGAAGCCTTCCTCGGCGAGCCCACCGACGCGGTGGTGGGTCTGGCCCGCGTGCCCGGCTTCTTCACGCTGCCGCAGGTGGCGCAGCAGACGCACCTGGCGTCGGTCCTCACCCAGCGCCGCGAGGTGCTGGCCCTCACCGTCTTCGGCCCGGACCGCCAGCGGCTGCCGGGGCTGCAGGCCTTCTCGCGGCATGACGTGTCCCCGTCCGCGCTGGCCGCGCACGAGGAGCGCGCCCGGGCGCTGATGGAGGGCCTGGAGGGCCTGCGCTACTCGGACGCGGTGACGGGGCCGGATGGGGGCGAGCCGGTGGTGACGCTGGCGTTCCCCGTGGGCGAGCCCGCGAAGGGCTACATCGCGGCGGACCTGTCGCTGGCGGCACTGCGACAGATGCTGGAGCAGGAGCGCGTGGGCAGCACCGGCTTCGTGTACCTCGCGGACCGGCACGGGCACCTCGTCGCGGGCGGCGGAGGCGTGGCCGGCCTGGGCGGAGACGTGTCGGGGCGCAGCCCGGTGGCACACCTGCTGCGCCAGCTGCAGCGCAACCCGGAGACGGAGACCTTCCACGTGGGCAACTTCGGCGAGGGCCGCGACGCGGTGGTGGCCGCGTACACGGTGCTGCCGGAGGCCGGCTGGGCCATCGTCTCCGAGCAGCCGGTGGAGCATGCCTACCGGCAGGTGGAGGCCATGGAGCGGCGCGTCCTGCTGCTTTTGGGCGGCGCCATCCTCGTCGCGCTGGTGCTGGCGGCGCTCTTCTCTCGCAACCTCACGCGGCCCCTCAAGGGCTTCACCACCGGCGCGCTGGAGCTGGCGCGCGGCAAGTTCGGCGTGGAGGTGGACGTCCCGCAGAAGAACGAGCTGGGGGAGCTGGCCCAGACGTTCAACTACATGAGCAAGCAGCTGCTCGCGTACGACATGGAGAACCGCGGCCTCTACGAGAGCCTGGAGAAGGGGTACCTCGAGACCATCGTCGCGCTGGCCAACTCCATCGACTCGAAGGACGCGTACACGCGCGGCCACAGCCAGCGCGTGGGGGACGTGGCGGTGGAGATTGGCCGCGAGCTGAACCTCACCGAGCGCGAGCTGCGGCAGCTCCAGTACGGCGGCATCCTCCACGACATCGGGAAGATTGGCATCGTCGAGTCCATCCTCTGCAAGCAGTCGCGGCTGACGGACCAGGAGATGGCCATCATGCGCGAGCACCCGGCCATCGGCGACGCCATCATCGGCCCGGTGAGCTTCCTGGGCGCGGTGCGCGCGTGCGTGCGCCACCACCACGAGCGCTGGGACGGCACCGGCTACCCGGACCGGCTCAAGGGCGAGGACATTCCCCTGCTGGCCCGCATCGTCGCGTGCGCGGACACCTTCGACGCCTGCACCTCCACGCGCCCGTACCAGAAGGCCATGCCGCTGGAGAAGGCGATGGAGATTCTCGACAACCTCAGCGGCGCGCAGCTGGACCCCAAGGTCGTCCTCGCGCTGCGGCAGGTGGTGGCCAACAAGGGCGTGCGGCTGGAGGGGCACCGGCTGCCCGTGAAGCTCGCCTCCTGACGAAGCCAAGGCGCGCCCCGCGCCACCGGGCCGAAAAGGATGGTAGGGAGGGGCCCGTGCTGTTGAGACTTCGGAAGGTGGAACGTTGAGTTTCTGGGACCGCATCAAGCCCGCTCCCAAGCCCGTCAGCGGAACGGACGTCCGAGTGGCGCCCGACGGCTCGCGGCTGGAGCTGGGCTGGGACGATGGCGCGCGGACGTCCGTGCCCGCGCGCGAGCTGCGCCAGCAGTGCCCCTGCGCCGGCTGCGTGGACGAGTGGACCAACAAGCGCACCCTGGACCCGGCGAAGGTGCCCGAGGACCTGCGCATCAAGGAAGTCCAACCCGTGGGCAACTACGCGCTGGCCTTCGTCTTCAGCGACGGCCATACCACCGGCATCTACCCCTGGAAGCTGCTGCGCGAGGTCTCCCAGCCCCTCACCTGAGGTGAGGTGGGCCCCTCGCGCCTGGAGGACGTTCGTGCACGAACGCTATCGGCTCGTACGGCCCCTGGCCACCGGAGGCATGGCGGAGCTGTTTCTCGGCGTGGCGCGCACCGAGGGCTTCGAGCGCACGGTGGCCATCAAGCGGGTGCTGCCGCAGCTGGCGCAGGAGCCGGACATCGCGCGCATGTTCCTCGCCGAGGCGCGGCTGTCCATGCTGCTGCAGCACCAGAACATCGCCACCGTGTACGACGTGGGCCATGGCCCCGGCGGACTCTTCCTGGTGATGGAGCTGGTGGACGGGTGGGATCTGGGCGTGCTGCTGCGCAACGCCGCGCGGCAGGGCGTGCGCTTTCCGCCGCACCTGGCGGCCTTCGTCGTCCTGCAGGCGCTGGCCGGGCTCTCCCACGCGTACCGGAAGATGCACGAAGGGCGCCCGGTGATGGCCGCCCACCGCGACGTGTCGCCCTCCAACATCCTCGTGTCGCGCGAGGGCGAGGTGAAGGTGACGGACTTCGGCATCGCCCGGCTGGAGGGGGCCTCCTTCACGGAGCCCGGCGTCTTCAAGGGCAAGGAGGCCTACAGCGCGCCCGAGGTGCTCCAGGGCGCCCCCGCCAACGCGCTGAGCGACCAGTTCGCCCTGGGCATCGTCTTCCACGAACTGCTCACGGGCCGGCACCCCTTCCATGATGTGAAGGAGCCCATCGCGGTGGCCTACGCCATCCTGTCCCGCGAGGTGCCTCCACTGCCTCCGGACGTGCCGGCCCCGCTGGCCGAGGCCGTCCTCCGCATGATGGCCCGCGCCCCCGAGCAGCGCTTCCCGACGCCGGAGCTGCTCGGCGAGTCGCTCGCGCGGTGGCTGGCCCGGGCCGG
>JBKGHK010000901.1:0-3602 GCA_046520375.1 Pyxidicoccus sp. 3LFB2 | reverse complement strand
CACCGCCAACGTTGAGGCGCTCGAAGCACGGCTGGTGGAGGGCTATGCGGCGGTGGCGTGGCGTCCCGGGCCGTGGCTGGTGGTGGGCCGGTACGCCATCACCCGCGAGCTGCTGCCCGGCGCACGTGCCGCCTTTGGAGACCGGGCGCTGCACCTCTTCTCGCTGCTGCCGGCCGTCCAGGTGGGAGACCGGCTCTCCGTGGCGGCGGGGCTGCATGCGGGCCGCTCCAGCCTGGAGGACTCCGTGCGCTGGGTGTGGACCGGCACGGTGCGTCCGGCGGTGCGGGTGGTGGGCGGCCTGGAGGTGGGAGCCGAGCTGGCGCGGCGGACGGCATCCCCGGAGGGCGAGCGGCTGACCGCCGTGAGGGCGGAGGTGGCATACCGGGTGGACGAACGTCTACGAGTGGCCACCGGGTACACCCTGCTCGGGTTCAGCGGTTTGGGGCTGACGGCCGACTCGTCGGAGAATCAGGACCGGCTCTACCTGAGAGCCGAAGTGGCCTACTAGGAGCAAGCCGTGCGCGCCGCCCTCTTCAGTCTCTGTCTGGCCCTCTCCTCGGTGGCGCACGCCGCGAGTGAGCCGTCCAGGGTGGAAGGCGTCCCCGTGTCCCTGGACATGTGGTCGCCCGGCGTCTTCTCGGTGATGTCGACATCCCAGGTCGACATCCGGAGGGGTGAGGACCCTTCGCTGGATTTCTTCTATTCGAGGGCGGCCGGCACCTTCCTGTCTCCCTCGGGCTGCTTCGCCGCCGTCGCGAACGACGGCACGTTGGACAGCAACCTGAACTGCCTGCGCCCCGGGAACATCATCCCCGAGACGCCGAACATCGACCTGCGCTTCGTGCAGCGGATGCGGTTCACCTCGTCGAGGACCGGTTACGCGGTGGTCCGGCTCGAAACGGCCACGCTCCAGCTGCTGTACGCCCCCCTGGCCGAGGTCGGAGACCCGCCCTGGGATTCGCTGACCTACTCCAGCTCCCCCTCCAATTCTCCCTACATCCCCACGCCGGTGATGGCGGTGACGGACACGAGCACGGGCTCCCATGCCCTCTTCCACGTCCGGGACCCCAGCGTCGACTTCCTCTGGTTCCAGGGGCGTGACGAGATAGCGCAGGTCGTCACCGACAACGTCACGACCGTGTCACCCGCGACGGTGGACCTCATCAACGCGGAGGGCCCGCAGCCGATTGCACTCTTCGGCAACAGCGGCGGCTTGTTCCGGGGAACGCTCGTGCCGCCGACGATGCCCGGACCCATCTCGCCCTTCAGCCGCGTGACGGTGCTGGGTGGAGGCACGCCCCCGGGCATCGACGCCGTGGATGTGAACACCGGCACGGGCAGCGTGCGTGGCGAGGGCTTTGGCCTGGCGGTGGGCACGGACTCGGAGGGCGCTCCCGTGGTGCTGGGCGCCATCCCTTCGGACAGCACGACCAATGCGGGAACGCAGTGGCGCGTCCATCCCGGGTTCGCGGGCAGCCCTCCGCCGGTGAGGGCGGTGGACGTGGGCTGCGTGGGCTCCGCCTTCTGCGTCATCGCCCTGAACAGCCCGGGCGACTTGAGCAACAACCTCCTCATCTACACCAACGCGGCGCAGCCCCGGTACCTCACGGGGACGCAGGCACTGTCCATCAACGAGGGGAGCGGGCTCGTCACGCGCCGGGTCACCGCGACGGATGATGACGGCGACGCGGTGCGCGTCTCGGTGGATGCCCAGGCGGCGGCGGACCAGCTGGACGTGAGCGCCGTGGCGGAGCCAGACGCCCTGGACCTGCGCATCACCCCGCGAGGCGAGGTCTGCAAGGACGAGACGCGGGTGCTGAACCTCTGGGCGTCGGATGGCCTGGGGACGCATGACCAGGGCGCGGCGCTGAGCGTCACCGTCGTCAACCAGCAGGGCCCGCAGGCGCCCGGCGTGACGCCCGCGCAGGACACGACGCCCGCGGCCGGGCCGGCCCGGGTCTTCACCGCGTCGCCCCCCACGACGGGGACGTGCACGACGGTGGGCTATGCGTGGAACTCGGGCAGCGGCCAGCCCATGCTCGTCCCAGCCGCGGATGGAATGACGGCCACCTTTACGCCTCCGGAGTTCGTGTGCTCGCGAGCGGGCGCCGTCTACACGTACTCGGTGCAGGGGCTGGACGAGGGCGGCAAGCCGTCACTTCCGACGAGCTTCAACATGACGGTGACGGCCTGGGGGCGGCCTTCCGCGCCCTTTGGCCCGGACGCGGTGCGCACGCTGGAGTCGGGCCTGGCCGCAGGCGTGCAGGTGACGCCCGAGGCGCTGCTGCCCTGCGCCCCTGGCACGCCGGACCTGCCCCCGGTGGAGACGGTGTGGCGGCTCACCTCGCCAGCAGAGGGCGTGCCCGAGGGCTTCACCGTGAAGGACGCGGAGGGTGGCACCGTCTCGCTCGCGTCCGAGGTGGTGAGCGGGGCGCTCCGGGTGGAGGCCGCCGCCTGCACGAGGGCATCGCTGTCCCTCACGGCGAAGAACCGCATCGAGTCGCTCGAAGGGGGGCTCCAGGAGGGCGCCGAGGCGCAGGTCCGCGTGGTGGCCACGCCTCCGCAGGAGGACCCCACCTCCGCGGCGCTGAGCCTGACGGTGGCACCGACGCAGGAGCAGCAGGTGGACGTGGGCCTGGGCGCGTCGCTGCTCTGCGCGGAGGAGTACGGGCTGCGGGCGCGGATGGTGCTGCGCGATGCCGCGGGCGTGACGGAGCTGGCGTCCGAGGACGTGTCCGTCCCGGGCACGTGGAGGCCGCAAGTCCCGGAGACGTGCGATGCCACGGGCTACCTCGTCCAGGGCGTGCTCCTCGACGCCAATGGCCAGCCCCGGACGAACGGAGGCACGGCGGAAGCGCGGTTCACCGTGCCCGAGCGCGAGGTGCGCCTGGGCGCGCTGGAGGGTGGGGCGCTGGTGGCCCGCTGTGGTGAGGGCGCGACGGGTACGCTCACCCAGCTGATTCCCGCGGGCGCCTGCCGCACGGCGGCCCTCACCTGGACGCAGGAGGGCGGGCCCACGCTCGCGGAGGCTCCGCTGTCCGGTGAGAGCGTCACACCCCGCACCCAGGAGACGGGGCTGGAGGGGCTGGTGGGCGAGTCCATCACCCTGCGCGTCACCGCGGAGGCGAGCGGCGGGAGGTCGACGACCACCGAGCACGTGGTGCCCATCACCACCGAGCCCTTCGTGGACCTGCGGCACGAGACGGAGTCCCCCACGGGCACGGAGAGCGGCCTGGTGGGCGTGGTGGTGCGGCTGCGCAACACCACGGAGTGCCCGGTGAGCGGCCTGCGCCATGTGGAGCAGGTGCAGGGCCTGGACTGGCTGCCCGGCAGCGTGAAGGTGGACGGCCAGCCCGTGACGGAGGCGGAGCGGGAGAACGGCTTCGCGGTGGAAGGCCTGACGCTTCCGGCGGGAGGCTCCGCCGTGCTGACGTACGTGGCGCGGCCTCGGCTGCTGGCCTCGCCGCGCTTCGGTGGAGAGGTGCGGCTCAACGACGTGCTGGTGTCCGCGCCGCTGCCCGGAGAGCCGGCCACCTCCGGGTGCGGTTGCTCGGGAACGGGCGCGGGCTCGGGCTCGGCCGTGTTCGGGCTGATGGCGCTGG
>JBKGHK010000900.1:0-3607 GCA_046520375.1 Pyxidicoccus sp. 3LFB2 | reverse complement strand
GACCTGCCCCCGGGCCCCAGGCGGGTGGGCGCGCGGGGGCTTCCTCGCCGCGCCGGGTGGACCCCTGACCTGCTGCTGCGCGCGGTGCGCCGGCTGGCCCGGCCCACCGACGGCACGTTTCTCAAGCGCGCCAGCTGACCGGCGCGACGCTCAGGGTACGGCGGCCAGCAGCGTGGGCTTCTCCGCCCCCTCTGGCAGCCACAGCGAAGCGAGTTCCAGGGACGAGGAAGTGAAGGGCTCGGCGCGCACCACCGAGTCCGCCTCGTAGGAGCCGGTGAGGAGCCAGCCCCGCTTGACGCGCTGGTACACCTCCAGCGTGCGCGCGGCCGGGTCCACCAGCCACACATGGGACACGCCCGCGCGCGCGTAGAGGGGCAGCTTGCGCGTGCGGTCCAGCGCCGCGGTGGAGGGCGCGAGCACCTCACACACCCAGTCGGGCGCCACGGTGAGGAAGGGCACGTCCGGGTCGGGCGGAGCGGCCACGCGCTCCCGGCGCCAGCCGGCCACGTCGGGGACGAGCATGTCCTGGCCCAGGTGCAGCTCGGGCGCGCGCAGGAAGCACCAGCGGCCGCTGCCACCCCGGCGCCGGTCCAGCTGCTCACCCAGCTCCACGCCCAGCATGAAGGCCGCGCGCGTCTGCGCGGCGGTGGGGCGGGGCGAGGCCACCAGCTCCTCGTCCAGAATCTCCCCCACCCAGCCCGAGGGCAGGGCCGAGAGCATGGAGTACCGCGCCAGGGGGATGGTGCCTTCCGTCACAACGCCTCCGCGAATCACCGGTTGAGGCGGGCATTCTAGGGAGCGGTCTGACACGCCCTGGTGCCGAGGGAGTGACTCCTTGCGGCTCCAGAAGTGCTGGAAGATTGCATCTAGGAGCGTCTCGAAGACGACGGTGCCGGACGGGCCCGGGCGGAGAAGGCCTTCACCTCGGCCCGCAGCCAACGACGGACCGGGGCGATGCGCTCCGCGTTGCGAGCTCCGTCCAGGTGGACGAGGTGGTAGGCGAACCCGTCCAGCACTGGCCCGAAGGGCTGCACCAGGGCGCCGTTGGCCAGCTCCTCCGCGACGAGCACGAGGCTCGCGAGGGCGATGCCATGGCCGGCAATCGCGGACTGGATGGCGTGGGACTCGTCGGAGAAGACGAGCTCACCGCCCGGCGTGCGGTAGCGCCGGCCGGCTTTCGCGAACCACCGGGGCCAGGTGGGGGTGTCCTCGTCGACGCGGCGCCACTCGAAGCGGAGCAGGGGGTGCCGGTCCAGGTCGGCGGGCCCGCGCACTCCGAGCCGGGGGCTGCACACGGGCGCGAAGCAGTCCCGCAGCAGCAACTCCGAGCGCAGTCCGGGGTGGACGCCGCGCCCGTAGCGGATGGCCAGGTCCACGCCTCCGGCCCGCAGGTCGACGGGGTCGTCCGAGGCATGCAGGCCCAGGTCGAGCTCGGGACAGGCCGCGCGGAAGGAAGCGACGCGCGGCACCAGCCACCGGGCGGTGAAGGCCACGGTCGCCGACAGTCGCAGGGCCGTCCGACTGGGAGCGCGTCTCAGCGCCTCGACGCCGCGAGCCAGGGCATCGAAGCCCTCGCGCAGCGCGGGGAAGAGGGCCTGCCCCTCGGGCGTGAGGACCACGCGGCGGACTCGGCGCTCGAAGAGGCGGACACCGACCCACTCCTCCAGCTGGCGGATTTGATGACTGATGGCCGTGGGAGTCACGACCAGCTCGTTCGCGGCGTGCTTGAAGCTGAGGTGCCGCGCGGCGGCCTCGAAGGCGCGCAGGGCATTGAGGGGCGGGAGGTCTCGGGTGCTCATGGGGCTCGCATGGATGAAGCCAGTTCAGCCATCCGCTGAGGATTATGCGTTTGTCGCGGCGTCGGCCAGTCCGTATCCATTCCTTTGTCCGACGCGGAGAAGGAATCCTGGTCTTCGCGTGACGGACTGATGCTCTGCCCCCAGATGAACAGGGCTCAGCCATCCAGGAACAGTCCACGGTCTGGGAGACCAGGAGGAATGCGATGCCCAAGGTCCTGCACATCGACTCGAGCGCCCGGGCGGGTGGCTCGGAGCAACAGCGGCACGGCTCACACACGCGGCGGCTGTCGGCCCGCTTCATGGCGCGGTGGAGGAAGGCCCGTCCCCAGGACGAAGTGGTGTACCGCGACGTCGGGCAGGCGCCCCCGGCGCCGGTGACGGGCCGGTGGATTCATGCGGCGTTCACCGCTCCCGGCGCACGCGAGCCGTGGATGAACGACGTGCTCGCGGAGAGCGATGCACTGGTGGACGAGCTGCTCGCCGCGGACCTCATCGTCGCCGGCGTGCCGATGTACAACTTCAACGTGCCGGCGCAGTTCAAGGCGTACATCGACAACATCGTCCGGGTGGGCCGCACCTTCGGCTTCGACCGCTCGCGCCCCGGAGAGCCCTACTGGCCCCTGCTGGCGGAGTCAGGGAAGCAGCTCGTCCTCCTGACGTCTCGCGGCGACTTCGGCTACGGCCGAGGCGAGCGGCTGGAGCACATGAACCATGTCGAGCCGAGCATCCGCACCGCCTACGGCTACATGGGCATCACCGACATGGAGTCGGTGGCCATCGAATACGACGAGTTCGCGGACGAGCGGCTGAAGACCTCGATTGCCCTGGCGGAGCGCCAGGTCGATGCGCTCGTGGACCGGCTGCTCCAACGGTGGAGCGCCCGTGAGCCCGCGGCCGGGGCATCCGGGACGGTGCTGGCAGCCGCACGGTAGGCGTCACTTGCCGATGCAGAAGCGCTGGAAGATGGTGTCGAGCAACGCCTCGGAAACGGAGGTGCCGGACACCTCGCCGAGCGCTTCCAACGCGAGCCCCACTTCGCCGGCGACGACCTCCAGGGTGGAGGCGTGCGACGCGGCGCTGGCACGGGCCAGTGCCTCGGACGCGCGACGCAGGGCATCGGCATGGCGCTCGGAGACGAGGGCCACCGCGGAGGGAGTGCCGCCTCCCCACAGACGTCCCAGCATGTCGGCGCGCAGGGACTCCACGCCTTCGCCCGTCAGGCCACTGACACGCGGGCGTGGCGCGGAGCGAGCACCGTCAGGGCCAGGGCCTACCCCGGACATCAAGCTCGCCAGCGCGACCATTCCCTCTCCACCGCGCCTGCCCGCCAGCGCAGCCTGCACTGCGCTCCCACCAGTCAGCGCAGCCTGCACCGCGCGCCCGCCGGCCACCTCAGCGGCCCCAGCGCTCCCGCCAGCCACGTCGCACTTCCCATCCACTGCCAGCACGGGCGTGCCCCAGGCCTCGCGAAGCCACGCTTCGGCTTCCTCTTCCGAGGCCCCGGGTGGCAGCACCAGCACCGCCAGGTCCACGCCCGCGAGCAGCTCCCGCGTCCTCGCGATGCCCAGCGCCTCCACCCGTCCCGGCGACTCGCGCAGGCCGGCGGTGTCGAACAACGTCACGCCCAGCCCGTTCCACTCGACGCGTGCCTCCAGCGCATCGCGCGTCGTCCCAGGCTCGTCGTCCACCAGCGCGCGTGCCTCGCCCACCAGCCGGTTGAACAGCGTGGACTTGCCCGCGTTGACGGGGCCGTACAGCGCCACGCGCGCCCCGCGCCGCACCAGCCGCCCGCGTCCCGCCTCCGAGAG